>NZ_CP139559.1:6450926-6781111 GCF_034263275.1 Mucilaginibacter sp. cycad4
ATCGCCTTTTCCATAACGATAACACCCTGTGCAACTTCCATGAGGTGAATGGTGTCGATGATGCCATAATTACGGCCGGTGAACTGCCCTTTAACTGCCTGGGCGAACCATAGGCTTGGGTTCATCAATGTTTCGGGATCAATAAACCAGGCTTTAAGGTGGATAACAGCCTGTTTAACATATTTTACATCGCCGGTTATTTTATAGGCCGATGCCAGGGAGCCGATGATCTTGCTAAAGCGGATCATGGCTTTACGGTGTTCTATAAAGTTATCAGGGTTGGTCATGCCATCACGGTTAATGTATGCGCCATCCGGGTTTTTGGGATCGGGCCAGAAATAATCGGCTTCCGAAAAAAAGTCGTGCTTGCCGCCGGCGCTCCTTGGTGAGGATGACGCAGTTACCGTAACAGGCTGTTGTTGCATGGCCCACGCAGCTTCGGTCATCATTTGTTTTTTGAGGGTTTGTTCGGCAGCTTTTTCTGCAGGAGATTTATCTGGTTTTAATGGTTTGAGCGTAAATGCAAATTGACTAAGGATTATAACAGCAATTAATATTGCAGCAAATAATTTTTTCATGGTAATGGTTTATAATGGTGCCGACAAGATAAGAATAGTGGATAATTGTTTTTGGTATGTAGGGGATTGGCGGAGCCGTTTTTTCACGATAACGTTGAAGTAAAAAGCTCTTAGCGCATTTATTCTTTATTAGGATTTGCAGGCTCTCCAAGGCAAATGGCATAACTATTGATTAAATAATCTACATCAGTATGTAAAAAGCGTTATTCAGCCATAAAATTATGGTTGGGCACTATAAACATTATGCCAACGTTTTTTATGTTTACGCAAATCATTAGATATGAAAACTCTAAAAACACCTTTATTAGCTCTTGCAATAGCTGTTTTAGCTATCACTACCCAAGCCTGCAAAACCAAAAAAGCGGTTGTGCAAACACCGCCACCGGCCCAGCCAACACAACAAGCTGCAACACCTCCGCCTGCACCAAAACCGGCGCCAGCTCCTCCGCCGGCCCCTGCTCCTGCACCGGAGAAACCAGATTATAATTTCAGCAATATCCAGTTTGAGTTTAACTCAGCAGTGTTAAAAACTGCTTCGTACCAAACTTTAGATCATATTGTTAAAGAATTGAAATTAGACCCATCGGCTAAGTTTGTTTTAAATGGCAACGCTTCTGCCGAAGGTACAGCCGAGCATAACATGTCATTATCTGTAGATAGGGCAAACTCTGTAAAACTGTATTTGGTAAACAGCGGCGTTAATGGGGATAACCTTACTGTAAAAGGCTGGGGCGAAAGCAAACCGATAGCTGATAACACTACCGAAGATGGCCGTGTGCTTAACCGTCGTGTTGAGGTTAAGTTGGCACAGTAAATAAAAACTTTAATAGAAACTACAGGCAGCTCATTGGGCTGCCTTTTTTGTTGTCAAAACTATTCGGTACCGTTAACTAATTGAAATATGGTAAATAAATGATGGGCCTCATGCAATATGAAAAACTCGGCCCATTTTAAAATGGTAAGCCTGCCATACTTAGGGTGTACGCCAATGCGCGATAATTCGGTGTCGGTAAGTCCTGACAACAGGTTTATAATTGTTGTCCTGTCCGCGTTAATTATATTCAGCAGCTCTGCCAAATTCATTGATCTGAAAGGCGAAAACTGAGGATCAAGATCACCGTTGTAGCGGTCAAATACAGGTGTATCTTCATTAAGAATCTGATGCATCCGGCCGGTAAATATTTTCTGGTAGCGTGCCAGGTGGGCTATGTTATCTAAAGCGCTCCATTTGCCGGGTGTCGGTGGCGTAATTAATTTATCATTGCTTATGCCGGCAACCAATTGTTCTATGGTGAGGTGCTGGGTTTTTAGTCTTGCAGAGAGTGATGTATATAAGCTCATATGCCTTACGGTTGATTTTAAAGTTCATCACAAAAATGATACGATTTTACTAATGATTGAGCCGTTTTGTGTAAAATGATTGCTTTAATTTGGAAGGTGCAAAACTGTCCGTTGTGCTGTATGTTCATGCATAAAAGCCCCGGTCATTTTTAACCTTCCTGCTTTATTGAAAACGTAAATTTAACCAGCTCCGGCGCAGGTAATTTGATCGCCTATGAATAAATATAAACTATATGCCGGTTTATTTTGTACCGGTGCAATAGTGCTTGTTTCAGCTGCATGGCAAACTAAAGCCGTGAATCAGCCTGAGCCGGTAAGGAAACGCCCGAATATTATCGTGATCCTGGCCGATGATATGGGTTTTTCTGATCTGGGCTGTTATGGCGGCGAGGTTAATACACCTAATATCAATTATCTTGCGCAAAATGGTATCCGGTACAGGCAATTCTATAACACATCGCGTTGTTGCCCTACAAGGGCGTCCCTACTTACAGGTTTATACAATCAACAGGCAGGCATAGGCAAAATGACCGATGCCGAAGACCAACCCGGCTACCTTGGCCACATTACCGATAATGCAGTTACCCTTGCCGAAGTTTTGAAATCCGCAGGTTACCACACAGCCATGTCGGGCAAATGGCATGTATCCAACACCAATGGGCAGCCTGACCCGCAGGACCAGATGGCCTGGTTAAACCATCATAAAGACTTTGGCGATTTTTCGCCCATTAGCCAGTACCCAACCAGCCGCGGGTTCGAGAAATTTTTTGGTACCATTTGGGGCGTGGTTGATTTTTATGATCCCTTTAGCTTGGTTAGCGGTACTGTCCCCATTAAAACTGTCCCCAAAAACTACTATCATACAGATGCCATTAACGATACGGCGGTGGCCTATATCAAGGGCTACGCTAAATCGTTAAAGCCATTCTTTTTGTACGTTGCTGAAAATGCACCGCACTGGCCGCTGATGGCAAAACCCGGGGATATTGCGAAATACAAAGACACATACAAAGCGGGCTGGCAGGTAATCCGCGAAGCGAGATACAAAAAAATGGTGAAGCTTGGCCTTATTGATCCCGCAAAAACAAAGCTACCCAACCGCTGGAAAGGCGATCTGCAATGGGAAAACAATCCTAATAAAGAATGGGATGCCATGGCAATGGCGGTTCATGCCGCTATGATCGACAGGATGGACCAGGGCATCGGTCGTATCATCAAAACACTGAAGGAAACCGGTCAACTGGATAATACGCTTATTGTTTTCCTTTCAGATAATGGCGCCAGTGCTGAAAACTGCGCTGCTTATGGTCCGGGCTTTGATCGCCCTAACGAAACACGCGACGGGCGGAAAATTGTCTATGCCACAAAAAAGGAAGCTTTGCCCGGTCCGGAAACTACTTATTCATCTATCGGTCCCCGTTGGGCAAATGTAGCTAACACCCCGTATGAATATTGGAAGGCCGAATCATACGAGGGCGGTATCCACACGCCGATGATCGCCTTTTGGCCGAAGGGAATTGTTGCCAACAGGGGAGGTTTTAATGATCATGTAGGCCATGTGATGGACTTCATGAGCACCTTTGTTGAACTGGCCGGGGCTAAATATCCTAAAATCTATAAAGGGCATAATATTCCGCCGACTACCGGTATCAGCCTTGTGCCAAGCTTTAAAGGCAAACAGACCGCAGGCCATGAAGATCTGTTTAACGAGCACTTTGGAGCACGGTATGCGCGTTCAGGAAACTGGAAGCTGGTATCGCTAAGTAATGATACTACCTGGCATTTGTACGATCTGTCGCAGGATAAAACCGAAACTACCGATCTGAAATCGAAATATCCGGATAAGGTGCACCAGTTGGATAGCCTTTGGCATAGCTGGGCAAATACACACCAGGTTTTTCCAAAGCCGGGAAATAAGAGTAAATAATAAAAACCCAACACTAAATAAAACCCAAAAGTAAAACGTAATTTATGAATCGCATTTTCAAAAAAACGTACCTGCTCGTTTCCGGATTGGCAGCGTCGTTTGTTGCACAAACAGCGTTAGCTCAGGATAAGATGCCGTCCTATCCGCTGATCACGCACAACACTTATTTCAGCATCTGGTCAAACACGGATAAGCTGAATGAGTCGACCACCAAACACTGGACAGGGAAAGACCAATCATTATTGGGCCTTATTAAGGTTGATGGCAATTACTACCGTTTTATGGGAGCATCGGCCGTTAATTATAAAACCATTTTGGCCGCTACCGACGAAAAATCATACACCGGCCAGTACCAGGCCGAAACTGCCCCGGCGGCAGGCTGGGAAAAACCAGGCTTTAATGATCAGGCATGGAAAAGCAGCGCTGCTCCATTTGGTGATGAGCGCGCAAGCAAAGGCACCGACTGGAGAGGTAAAGACATTTGGGTTCGTCGTAAATTCAATATTGCCGAATTACCAAAAGGCCGTTTAATGTTGAAAATTTATCATGATGATGAAGCTGAAGTGTACCTGAATGGCCAGCAGATTGCTGCTGAAGGTGGCGCTAACGGCGATTTTGAAACTGTTGCATTGCCGGCCGGCGCAAAATCAAATTTAAAAGTAGGCGAAAATGTTTTGGCTATCCATTGCAAAAACACCGGTGGTGGCTCGTTTATTGACGCTGGTCTTGCCGAAGAAGTATTGAGCAAGGATGACGAAGCCGTTAAACTGGTCGAGCAAACCAGTGTTAAAGTTACTGCTACCCAAACAGTATATAACTTTAAAGCAGGCGAGGTAAACCTGAAACTTACCTTCACTTCGCCACTGGTTATGAGCGATCTGAAATTGTTCACTACCCCGGTATCTTACATTACTTACCAATTGAAATCAACCGATGGTAAAGCGCATGATGTTCAGATCTACCAGGGGGTATCAAGTAATCTCGCTGTAAATACGCCATCACAGGAAGTTACGGCATCAAAATACAGCCAAAACGGCCTTAAGTTGTTAAAAGCCGGTACTGTTGAACAACCTGTATTACAGAAAAAAGGTGATAACCTGCGTATTGACTGGGGCTATGTTTATGTTGCTTCGTCAACAGCAGGCGCTAAACAATACATTACTCCCGAAGGCGATGCTGTATCTGCCTTTATGGGAGCTCAAACCGGTACTGCCACCGCAACCGGAAAACAGTTCATGCTGAACACCGTATTGCCATTTGGCAAAGTGACCGCTACCCCGGTATCTAAATTTATTTCTGTTGGGTATGATGATATCTATGCTATTCAATACTTCAAAAACAATTTAAGGCCATGGTGGAGGAATACTCCGGGTGCAACTATTGAAGGCGTATTGAGTGATGCTACCAAAGCTTACGCTAAGGTGATAGGCACATGTGTAAAAACAGATGCTAAAATCTGGGCCGATGCTGTTAAAGCCGGTGGTGAAAAATACGCTAAATTATGCGTAATGGCTTACCGCCAAAGCATAGCCGCGCACCAGGTGGTTAAAAGCCCTGAAGGCGAATTGTTGTTCTTGTCTAAAGAAAACTTCAGCAATGGCTCAATCAATACGGTAGACATTACTTACCCATCTGCTCCAATGTACCTGCTTTACAATCCTGATTTATTGAAGGGTATGATGAATGGTATTTTCTACTTCAGCGAAAGCGGTAAATGGAATAAACCATATTCATCGCACGATTTGGGTACCTACCCATTGGCTAACGGCCAAACTTATGGCGAAGATATGCCGGTAGAAGAAAGCGGGAACATGATCATTCTTAATGCTGCTTTAGCAAAAGTTGAAGGCAACGCCAACTATGCAAAAAAACACTGGAAAACGTTAACCATCTGGACAGAGTACCTTGCCAAATCAGGCTTTGATCCGGGTAGTCAATTATGTACTGATGACTTTGCCGGTCACCTTGCGCACAATGCCAACTTATCGGTAAAAGCCATCGTAGCTATTGATGCTTATGGCGAATTAGCAGGTATGTTAGGCGACGCGGCTACCGCCAAAAAGTACAAAGCGATGGCTAAAGATATGGCTAAAAAGTGGGAAGAAAAGGCCAATGCGGGCGACCACTACGGCCTGGTATTTGACAGCAAAGACACCTGGAGCCAGAAATATAACATGGTTTGGGATAAAGTGTTGGGCTTGAAATTGTTCCCTCAAAAAGTGTATGACACAGAGCTTAAATTCTACCTTGCTCATCAAAATGCTTTTGGTTTGCCATTGGATAGCCGTAAAACTTACACCAAAAGCGATTGGATCCTGTGGACAGCAGCAATGGCTGATAACAAAGCTGATTTCAACGCTTTAGTTGCTCCGGTTTACAAATTTGCTACCGAAACCTCATCGCGCGTACCACTAAGCGACTGGCACGAAACTACCAACGGTAAAATGGTAGGCTTCCAGGCCCGCAGCGTGATTGGCGGTTATTATATGAAAACCTTACGGGATAAACTGGCGGCTAAATAAGTCAGTAATTTTATTCTATCCAATTAACAAAGGGCTTGCATAGCGGGCCCTTTGTTATTACAGCCCGTCCTGGTCGAAGTTTAGCGGTAGCGTAACTTCGTCCTAAAACAGGTTAAGCTTTCAGCTTAACCCTAAAAACATTATTGCACTAAAACATGGCAAGGCTACGGAAGCAGAATGCTTCCATCATTTTGGGACGAAGTTACGCTGTCGCTAAACTTCGAGCAGTAAAGGTAACCTCGAGCAGTAAAGGTAAGGGGCTCGTTTTACCTGTGGCAGGTAGCTTGTGGTGGGTGTTATTACCGTACCACTTCAGGTTAACCATCACTTTTCCATAACATTACAATCATCATTATTTGATATTAAATAATTGCGTTTTATGATTACTTTCATGCTTCGTTAGCTATAATAATTTCTATGCCGCTCCCCTTGAAAAAAATATTGGTTAAAACGCTTAAAATAAGCGCCATTACTATTGTGAGTTTGTTGCTGTTGATGTTCCTGTTGCCTTACCTTTTCCCCGAAACGGTAACTCAAAAAATTAAACAATGGGCGGCTGGCAGCGTAAACAGCAAGCTTTCTTTTTCAGGCACGCGTTTGTCATTCTTTAAAAAATTCCCGTCGCTAACACTAACGCTTAATGATTTTGTGCTGAATGGCAGTGTGCCTTTTCAGAATGATACGCTGATTTCGGCAAAAGAGATTTCATTAGCTATCGATCTTTCATCGGTATTTAAAAGCAAGATCAATGTAAATAAGATCTATCTTGATCATGCATTGATCAATATCCAGGTTGACAGCGCCGGTAAAGCCAATTACAATGTTTATAAATCGGCACCTCCAAAGCAGGATAATAAAGCTGATACTGCCAGTGCATCGTTAGGGATTGAGCAGATCCTGATAGAAAAAAGCCATTTGGTATATGACGACCGGTCGCTGCCCATGCAGATCAACGCGCGCGAACTTAATTACAAAGGCAGCGGTGATTTAAGCAAGGATATCTTTGATCTTTATAGCCATGTAGATGCTGCTTCGGTAGATTTTTATTACGGCAACAAAGCCTACGTGCTTAAGAAAAAGGTAAATGCCGACCTGGTTACCAGTATCAATACCAAATCATTGGCTTTCGCTTTCCAGAAAAATGATCTGCTCATCAACCAGCTCCCGGTTAAGTTTAAAGGCAGGTTTGAGTTTTTGAAAGATGGCTATGATATGGATTTCAAGATCAGGAGCGATCAGAATGATCTTGGCGATATTTTTACCGCCATACCTGACGAATATGCCAGATATGTTGATGATATGGATATCAACGGTAACGGCATTATTCAGTTGGATCTTACCGGCAAATACATCGCGTCAAAAAATATCATGCCCAATTTAAGCATCAGCATGAAAGTGCGCGATGGTTTCATCGCCAATAAAAATACCCCGGCACCCGTTAAAAATCTGTACCTGAATATGGATGCCAGTTTGCCCGGCCTCAACCCGGATAGCCTGACCGTTAATGTTGATTCGGTTTACTTCAATATCGGTAAGGATTATTTTGGTTCGGTATTGAAACTTAAGGGCATCAAATCGCCCTACATTTACGCCAAGGTGAATACCGAAATTGACCTGGAGCAATGGTATAAAGTATTCGGGATTAAGCCATTTCAGGTGAAAGGCCGCTACGGCTTACATTTATTAGCTGAGGGTAAATATACCACCGGTATTAAAAAGACAGGCTTGAGGCAAAAGGTAGATACGGTGATCACCAGCATCCCTCAATTTAAACTGAAATCGACGTTCAGGAACGGGTATTTTAAATACACCAAGCTACCGCAGGCCATCAATAATATCAGTTTTGATCTGGATGCCGCCTGTCCCGATCATAATATTGCCAACGCCACCATGGATGTGCGTAACCTGAATATTAATGCGCTTAATAATTACATCAAAGGCTATTTGAAACTAAGCAACAAAGCTGGCGCATTAATTGACGCCGGTTTGAATGCCAAATTTCATTTAGACGATATCAAACAGTTTTACCCGGTAGATAGTATTGATTTTCGGGGCGATTTTGATGCTAACCTGCAAAGCAAGGGTAGATATATCCCTGCCCGCCGGATCTTCCCGGTTACCAATGCTGAGATCAACCTGAAAAACGGTTACATCCAAACCAAATATTACCCGCACCCTATGCAAAATGTGCAGGTGAGCGTGAATATTTTTAACAATACCGGTTCGCTAAAAGGTCTTAAGGTGAACATTAAGCCGGTGTCGTTCAATTTTGAGGGACAGCCATTCCTGCTCAGGGCCAACCTGCGCAACTTTGATGATCTTGATTATAATGTAGCCTCGCGCGGTAGCCTTGACCTGGGTAAAATTTATAAAGTATTTGCAGTAAAAGGATATGATGTAAATGGCTTTGTAAGTACCAACTTTAAACTGAAAGGCAAACAAAGCGATGCTACTACAGGCCATTACGAGAAACTGGCCAACTCAGGCAGTATGAAGGTGAAGAATATTAAGCTTACAACAGAGCTGTTCCCGAAACCGTTTTTTATCACCAACGGTGTATTTAGCTTTAACCAGGATAAAATGAAGTTCGACCAGTTTAAGGCTAACTATGGTAAATCGATAGTGGTGCTTGATGGTGCTTTGTCAAACGTGATAGGTTATGCTATGCAGCCGAATTCACCACTAAAAGGTGAGTTTAACCTGAAAAGCGATTTGATCATTGCTGATGATTTTATGGCTTTTGCAGGCCTGCCGCCATCTGCCAAACCAACCAAATCGTCGGGAGTAATCCTGGTGCCTTCCAACCTCGATCTTAATTTTGCCGCCGATGTAAAAAAAGTGAAATATAACGGTTTGGATATCAGCGACGCTAAAGGTGCGATGAACATCACCAACGGGCAAATTGTACTTAAGCAAACCGGTTTCAGCCTGATAGGTGCACCTGTACTAATGGACGCTACTTACGGCAGCATCAACCCGCAAAAAGCATTTTTTGATTACCATATCAACGCCAAAGAATTTGACATTCAGCGTGCTTACCGCGAAATCAAATTGTTTCACGATATGGCCAGCTCTGCAGAGCATGTGCAGGGTGTTGTATCCTTAGATTATAAACTGGCCGGTAAGCTTAACAGCGATATGAAACCTGTTTATCCATCATTAAAAGGCGGCGGTGTACTCTCGGTAAAACAGGTTAAGGTATATGGGTTGAAACTGCTGAGTGCTGTTGGTAAACAAACCGGGCACGACAGTGTTGGCCATGGCGATGTGAAAAAGGTTGATATCAAAAGTACTATAGCTAACAATATCATGACTATCGAGCGCACTAAAATGCGCATTGCAGGTTTCAGGCCAAGGTTTGAAGGGCAGGTGGGTTTGGATGGTAAACTGAACCTGAAATTCAGGTTAGGACTACCGCCTTTCGGTATTTTCGGGATCCCGATGACTATCACCGGAACCCAGGATAAACCACTGATCCATTTGGGTAAGGGTAAAAAGGAAGATGAGTTGAAAGAAACCCAGGATGAAGAATAGAAGCGGGTTAAGCGGCCTATTGAATGTAATATAGTTAACACGCCGTAGTTAGTTAACATTAAAGTAACATTGAAGTGCTTCTTTTGTATGCTCTCTTGCTGCTTTGGTAGTAAGGGTGGCTTTCTTTTCGCGTAGTGGTCAGGCTCAATTTTCAGATATGATTAAACTCTACACCAGGCTTATTCAATTAACGCTGTACCTGTTTTTGTTAACATCGGGTACAATGGTTTGGGCTCAATTAATCAAAACAGGTCGTTTTCAGGAGTTACAGTCACTTGGGCAGCAGCATCCCGATTCGGTATTGATCGTACTGAAAAAGATCCACGCCGATGCTGTTCAGGATAATGATAACCTTAAAGCCGGCGTGAGCCTGCAGCAAATGGGTCAGGTCTGTTTTAACCAGGGACATTATGCGCAGGCCCTCGATTTTTACTTGCATGCGGATAAGGTATTCGGGGAGATAGGCAATAAGGATTTACTGGCCGAAAATTGGGGCAAGATGGGGATTCTGTATTATTATAACAGGCAGTCGGATAAATCATTCCAATTATATAAAAGGGCGTTGTCTTTATACAAGGCAACCAATAATAAAAAAGGCCAGGCCGAGATCTTTG
This sequence comes from Mucilaginibacter sp. cycad4, assembly GCF_034263275.1. Taxonomy (NCBI): domain Bacteria; kingdom Pseudomonadati; phylum Bacteroidota; class Sphingobacteriia; order Sphingobacteriales; family Sphingobacteriaceae; genus Mucilaginibacter; species Mucilaginibacter sp. cycad4. The sequence continues at coordinate 6,461,443 of NZ_CP139559.1, forward strand.
GTGCTATTGGCCACCTGTATGAAAAGCATCATAAGTATGACAGCTCCTTTTATTACCAACGCCTGGCGCTAAACAGCTATCAGCGCATCGGAGATGATTATGGGCAGGCAAAAATATACGAGAACCTTGGCAGTATTCATGAGGATCTGGCCAATTATGATTCGTCTTATTCCTGCTTTAAAAAATCGTTAGAGATCTATAACAAGTACAATAATGAAGTCGCGAGTATTGAGGTGATCAATAATATAGGCGATATTTTGCGGAAAACCGGTAAATATGAAGAAGGGATTCAGCAATCGAGAAAGGCATATTCGTTATCATTAAAAACAGATAACATGTACCAGCTGGCAGCCTCCTGCCGTGACCTGGGCAAATCATATCAGCTTCTGAACAGGCTGGATAGCGCTTATCATTACCTGGAGCTCAGCCGTAAATACTCGCTTGAGGTTTACTCAAGAGAAAGCATCAAGCAAACTTCATTTTTGCAGGTGCTATATGATATGGATAAAAAGAGCGATGAAATTACCCGGCTTAATAACATCCGTAAAACCAACCAGATAGTTACCATTGCCGGCGTTACTATTTTCCTGTTGCTTGTCATACTCGGCTTTGTGACCTTCAGCAGGCAACGCCTTAAAATGCGTGACCAGCGTGCCCTGGCCGAGCAAAACCGGTCGATATTTGAGGCTCAGCGCGATTTAATGGAGCTGGAGCTGAAGAACAAACAACTGGAAGAAGAAAGCCTTAAGCAGCAGCTGGAACTCAAAGGGCAGGAGCTATCTTCTCATACCTTAAACCTCATCAAGAACAACCAGTTGCTGGAGAGTATGCGCAATACACTGCAGGATATGGTAAAAGAAGATAAGCGCGATCAGAAGCGGCAGATGCAGCAAATTATACAGCAAATAAATCAAAGTTTTAATCATGAGCAGCACTGGAAGGAATTTACCGTTGCCTTTGAACAGGTTCACCAAAGCTTTTTTGATAAGCTGAAGCAGCAAAGCAATGATCTTACCTCGACAGATCTACGCCTGATAGCCCTGCTTAAAGTCAATATGGATTCGAAGGATATTGCCGGTTTATTGGGCATCTCTATTGATAGTTTACGGGTGGCCCGTTACCGTTTAAGGAAGAAACTCAATATCGATCAGGGCGAAAATCTCAGCACCTTTATACAGGCCCTGTAATCCGAATACCTTCCAATTTTACATCTTTTCGATACTTAACATTAGCTTAATGTAACGGTAACTGAATGATAATGGAGGGTTTGGTTTTTGTTATAATATTGAAAATCAATTAATTGTAATTTTATGCTGCTGTTGCGTATACGCCTTGTGTAACGCTGTTTCCTTTTTGTAACGGCAGGTTTTAGCAGATGTATTGCTGATTTAAACACTTTTGCGCCGTCAAAAAGCAAATCACAATTGCATTAATCGTTTCGCAAAATGAAAAAATACTTACAAACATTATTATTCCTGCTGTTATGCGTTACCGCCGCTAACGCAACCAAGCTGAAAGGTCATGTTTATGACCGGAAAACCGGCGAGCCTATGGTGGGGGCCACCGTTAGCCTCGACCGAACGAAGATCGCTACGACAACCGGCCTCGATGGTTCATTTGAATTGAAGGATGTGCCCAAAGGTACTTACACAATACGGGTTTCTTACATTTTGTACACAACGGCTGTGCAGGTGGTTGAAATATCCAAAGATGATACCCCCCGTCTGAAAATATACCTCGAAGAAGCGAACAAGCAACTGCAGGAAATTAGTGTTGTATCACAAAGAAACGGCTCGACCGAAAGAACGGCCCGCCGTATTGAGCAACAGGCTACACAGGTAATGAACGTTGTATCGGGCAGGGCTATCGAAGTATCTCCCGATTTAACGGTTGCTAATGTGATCTCCCGCGTATCCGGTGTATCGGTTGAGCGTAATACTAACGGCGATGGCCAATATGCCATTTTACGCGGTATGGATAAACGTTATAACTACACGCTGGTAAACGGTGTTAAAATACCAAGCCCTGATAACAAATATCGTTACGTACCGCTTGATATTTTTCCTTCAGATCTGCTATCAAGGCTGGAAGTTTATAAAACACTTACCCCAAACCTGGAAGGCGACGCTGTGGGTGGTGTGGTTAACATGGTGATGAAAGACGCTCCTGAACGCTTTGAAATTAACGCTAACATTGCAGGTGGTTACAGCCAGCTACTTTTTGATCGTAAGTTTATGAGCTACGATTATTCAAGTATAAACCATAAATCCCCTTATGAAATAAACGGTAAAACCTATCAGGCAACACAGGCCGATTTTGGTACCGGGACATTAAATTATTCGCTTAAACATCCTGCACCAAACCTTGTTGGTAGCTTGTCGTTAGGCCAGCGCTTTTTCAATAACAAATTGGGCGTGTTGGTAGCTGGTAGTTACCAAAATACTTATCGCGGTAGCAATAGCGTGCTTTATGACACTAAAGTTGTTCCAACGTCTCAATATGCGGCGGTTACCAGCCGGAATGACAGGGAATATTCTGAACAACAAAAACGTTACGGCTTGTTTTCAAAACTTGATTATGTATTAAACAGCCGCAATAAACTAAGCTTTGTTAATACCTATGTTAACTTAACCAGCATCCAGGTCCGCGATGAGAAGTCTACCAATTTCTCAACTGATTATGATCCGGACAAAGGAAACGCCCAGTTAGGTTATTCAACCCGCAGCCGCTTTACCGAACAGCAAATCTACAGCGGAACACTACGCGGCGATCATAAACTGTTTAATGATAAACTTAAGGTACAATGGTCGGCAGTTTATTCTTCTGCCGAAAACGAGGTCCCTAATAATACTACCATCGACTTAAATGGTGTTCGTGAAAACTTTGTTGACAGGCGTACTTACCTTGCAAACGGTACATCGCTTACTCATCGCTGGGAGCGTAACACCGACGAGGATAAAGCTGGCTACCTCGACCTGACTTATACCGCGCCCGTTGGCGGTGTTAATGTTGACTTCTCTGCCGGTGGTTTATACCGCGATAAACAACGGAGCAGCTTCTATAACAATTACAACCTTACCGCTGCCAATCCAGATGCATTATATGGTACCGATTTTACAAATTACACCCAGCTAAACTTTAACGTAACCAACCAGACGGGCGCAGTTGCCAACTCATTAACTAATGATGCATCCGAAAAGATAGGTGCCGGTTATGGTATGTTTAAATTTACTACAAATACTATCCAGGTAGTTGGCGGGGCACGCGTTGAGCATACTAATCAGGGTTATCACATGCTTTTCCCACAGGGTGAATCACGCCCTACGGGTAATCAAATATACACAGACGTATTGCCGAGCTTAACCTTGAAATACTTCTTAAGTGATAAAAACCAGTTGCATGCCTCTTATTTCAGATCGATTAACAGGCCTGGCTTTTTTGAGATTATACCAGGAACCAGGCCAGGTGAGGACTATAATGAACGTGGTAACGCCGACCTGAAACATGCTATTGCCGATAATTACGATTTAAGATATGAGCTTTTCCCTGATGCAAGCATGCAATTTTTAGCCGGTGTATTTTACAAACAGATTAAAAACCCGATAGAGTATAGTTTCCAGGCGGATGCAACCCGTGGTCAGGATACTTATTATGTTCCGGGCAATTTTGGTACAGCTAAAAACTATGGATTAGAGCTTGATTTGGTTAAGTTTTTTAACAAGTTTGGCGTAAAAGCTAATTATACTTATACCCATTCGCGCATCACTACCATCAAAGATACTTATATCGCTGATGCCAATGGTGATACTCACCTGACTACAGTAAATCAAACAAGGCCATTGTACGGTCAGTCAGAACATATCGCCAACCTGTCATTTTTGTATAAAGACACTAAAAAAGGGTGGGATGCACAAATTGCCGGAGCCTATACCGGGCCGCGCATCAACACGGTATCACAGTTCCTGAATAATGACCTTTGGCAGCGCGGTTTTATCCAGATGGACGCATCGGCCGAAAAACGTTTCAAAAATAACCTGAGTGTATTCATTAAAGCGGGCAACTTGCTTAACACACCGGCTAAATTGTTCCTGAAAGGTACCAACCCTGAAAACGCTACCCTGAAAGATGATAACATCGTAGCAAACGGACAAACATTGATCCGCAGCGATTACTATAAGCAAACCTACCTGATAGGTGTTCGCTACAAACTTTAAAAAAAATTTATCAACCATAAATAAAAGGCATTACAATGAAACTAAAACAAATATTCGCGGCAGTGCTGCTATCGGCCATAGCCTTTAGCAGTTGCAGAAAAGCTAACCTTGATGTTGATACAAGCTCAAACGATGGTTCGGCGAGTGGTGAAGTATCCGGCGTTTGGGCCAAAGGCAGTACGCAGATCATCAAAGGTGATATTATTATTCCCGAAGGTAAATCACTTACTATTGAAGAGGGTGTAACTGTATTGATGGATACCCTTGCCAAGCCGGAGTTTATAGTAAAAGGTAACCTTTACTCGTTAGGTACTGCCGAAAACCCTGTAAGGATAACAGTGAACCCGGAATACCGTACCGACGCCAAAAAATTTGGTAAAATGTGGGGCGGTATCCTGGCAGCTAAAACCTGCGCCGAACTGGTGCTTGACCACACCATTTTAGAGTATGGCGGTAATACAACGTCTGATGCTTCAACATCAGTAAAACAAGGGCTTTACAAAGCCGTAGCCGGCGAAAACTTACCGGCCCTGTGGTTTTCGAATGTTAACGGTAAGCTTATCGTTGTAAATTCAACCGTACGTAACTTTCAGGAGGATTGTACTTATATTGAAGGTGGTAACATCATTTTTGCTAACAATACATTTTATACCACAGGTGTTACCGGTGGCGAGGCTATGAACTTTAAATCGGGTTGTTTAGCTGATGTTGGCTTTAACCTGGTATACAGTGCCAATACCAATGCTTTAAAGCTATCAAACTCGGGCGACCGTACGCCGCAGGCTTACATCATCTGTTATAATAACACCATGATAAATACCGGCTGGCGCAGGCCATCGGCAAAGGGCGGTTCTATCTGGCTGGAAAATAACGTACATGCCGATATTTACAACAACCTGTTTGCAAATACCCGTTTTGGTATCAAACGCGACACCAAATCTACCGAAGATAAACGTACCATTATCAGCAATAACCTTTATTACGGTTATGATCAAACTACGGTAGATCAGTTTCAGCCGTCAACAAATATTGTTGGTGGTGTTAACGATATTATCGGTACAAAAGCCGGCGATAACGATCCTAAATTTGTGAACTATCCTGAATCTACCCCCGTATTGAACGCAGTTTTTGATACCAATTGGGATTTTCATTTGCAAAGCGGTTCGCCTGCCTTAAACCATGGTATAACCAACTTTACCCGTCACCATGCTGCTGGGATTACCGTAAACGGGATAACTTATGTATCTCCTGATCCGGCTAATTACATCGGCGCTTTCGGAACAAAATAATTAACTCATGGCAATGATCCTGCACTCCCCTGCAGGATCATTTTTAATAATGATCAATGAATAAATTAAGCAAATTAACATATATATTATTTGTTGTAGCTATAGGTAATACCGCTTGCGGCCAAAGCCAGATACGCCACAGTAAAGGGCTTACCATCCCGGGCAGTACAGCACCCGAAATAAAACCGGTGGTTATTACCGAACCTGTGTTATACGATACCGATGATCCGGCCATATGGATCAACCCTGCCGATCCTGCTCAAAGCCTGATCATAGGCACCGATAAAAACAGCGACGGCGCGCTTTATGTATTCGACTTGCAGGGTAAAATTATTAAGGATAAGGTTGTGCGTGGCTTAAAGCGGCCAAACAACGTTGACCTGGCCTATGGTTTAATGCTCGGCGGCAAACCCACTGATATTGCTATTACTACCGAACGCATGACCCACAAACTCCGGATCTATTCATTGCCTGATATGAAACCCGTAGATAATGGCGGCATTGACGCATTTGTTGGCGAAACCGGTTTTGAATACCGCGATTTGATGGGCATCTCCATCTATACTGCAAAAGATGGAAAAATGTACGCTATAGCCGGCCGTAAAAGTGGGCCGCAAACGGGTGGGTATATCTGGCAATATTTGCTTGAGGATGATGGTACCGGCAACGTTAAAGCCACGCTGGTTCGTAAGTTTGGCAAATACAGCGGTAAAAAGGAAATTGAATCCATTGCTGTTGATAATGAGCTGGGATATATCTACTACTCAGACGAACAAGTAGGCGTACGCCAGTATTATGCCGACCCGGAAAAGGGCGATCAGGAACTGGCTATATTCGGTACTACAGGCTTTAATGCCGATCATGAAGGGATCTCAATTTATAAATTAACCGATACTACAGGCTACATCCTGGTATCTGACCAGGGGGCAAACCGCTTTCAGATCTTCAGCAGGGAAGGCACCAAAGCAAATCCTTTTGAGCATAAGCTTTTGAAGATAGCTAACGTAGCCGCAAGGCAAAGTGACGGCAGTGATGTAACTGCGACACCTTTAAACGACACTTTTAAACATGGCATTTTTGTGGTAATGAGCACCGATAAAACTTTTCACTATTACCGCTGGGAAGATATAGCCGGTAAAGAGCTTAAGGTAAAATAACGGTATAAAAAAACTCCTATGTGCCCATATCTTTTTTATTGTACTATTATATAAAAAATGTCATTTCGACGACCCAGGGTGGGATTTGTGCGTTGGAGGCGAGGAGAAATCTTCTACGCCCTGCTTTTACAGGCATAGTTGCTTAGCCCGATGTAGAAGATTTCTCTTTCGCCCATCGTTCACGCCCATCCGGCCCTATCGTAATGACTTTTTTTTAAATGGGTACACATACAGTAGCCTTTGGATGAAAGTTGGTTTTTGCCAAAATCATTGTAGCTGATTTATAATATCTAAAAACTCCAGCTGAAAGCTTTCGCCTTTATCCTCATTATACCATTTCTGCAATGCTATCTTTTTTTCGCCCATTTCAACATGGTCTTTAACCATTTGAAGGTATAATCGCTGGCATTCGGCCGGCCGGGGCCCCCAGGTACCAGGGGCTTGATTATTTTCGCCTGCAATAATGATCTTGGGGATTGACCGGGTGCCATTGGTAAGGTAACTCTCGATCAAAAACGGCGGCGAATCCCTTAACTGATAATCAACTTTTATGAGCGGATTTAGCTCCGAAAGGCGATGCAGGAATGGTATGGTATGCGAAGCATCGCCGCACCAGGCCTCGGTAATAACCGTCCATAATTGTGGTTTGCTGATCCTTTCGATGGCATTTGTCAGATCCGGGTTTAGGACCCCAACCTTTAACCATCGCTGCTGGCGCGACCAATTTAACTTTGTATAATTTAAATAATCCGGGTTGTCATAAGGGGCCGGCGGATTAGGGCTATTCAAAATATCGAAAAATAGCTGCTGATATGCTGTGAAATCCATAATAATTGCATTTGGAGCCATTTATGGCAATTCCTTTTACGATATGAAATTAAATAATGTGCGGGGGAATTTTGTTGATGTAGGTTAATTTCGACAACCTTTACAAGGCTATGATTAACTGTACCGGTATCCCCCTTATTCATAAGGGTATCAATCTGCTCCGCACAGTCGCTTAAAAGCTATTTTTCTAAAGATATTTTCCATTCAGAATAATTGTTATATTGACATCAAATTTGCGATGCCTATTTATCGTAGCCACAATAAACCAAAATGAAGATATTCCGGTGCCCCCTCCCGCTTAAAAAGCGAAAAGAACGATCGTTTTTGATGTTCCCTGTTGTATGTGCCCTGATGCTATCCGCGGGATGTAATCACGAACCCTCCGCCAATTCCCAGCAACCACTATTTAAACTATTGCAGCAAGGGCAAACCCATATTGATTTTGCCAATACCTTAACCGAGGGTTTAAACACCAACGTGCTGATGTATGAGTATTTCTATAACGGAGGCGGTGTGGCAGTTGGCGATTTAAACGGCGATGGTATGCAGGACCTTTATTTTACCGGCAACATGACCGATAATAAATTGTACCTGAACCAGGGTAATATGCAGTTTAAGGATATTACTGCCGATGCCGGTGTAGCAGGCAGGCCCGGTCCCTGGAAAACGGGCGTTACCATAGCCGATGTTAACGGCGATGGTAAGCTGGACATATATATATGTTATTCGGGTAAAATAAGGGCCGAAAAGCGGGTGAACCAACTGTTTATAAACCAGGGCAACGATGCCGCCGGGGTACCCATGTTTAAAGATCTGACTGCTGATTTTGGCCTCGATTTTCCATCATTTAGTACACAGGCATACTTTTTTGATTATGACCGGGACGGCGATCTCGACCTGTTGTTAGTTAACCACAACCCCGCACGGATCAGCATTCTTGATGATGCATTTGTTAAAGAGATGTCGGCCAAAAAAGATAACGAATCGGGGATCAGGCTGCTGCGGAATGACAATAATCATTTTACTGATGTTACCGGTGCTGCAGGCATTATCAACACATCGCTGTCATATGGCCTTGCTGCCGGTATTGCCGATATTAATGGCGATGGCTGGCCGGATATTTACGTATCAAATGATTACAGCATTCCCGACAGGTTGTACATTAATAATGGGAAGGGCAGTTTTACCGATGAGCTTCAGAAACAGATCGGTCATAGTTCGTTTTACTCCATGGGGAATGATGTAGCCGATATTAACAATGATGGCAAACCCGATATCTACACCCTGGATATGCTTCCTGAAGATAACAAACGGCAAAAATTACTGTTCGGCGTTGATAATTATGAAGCCTTCGACCTGAACCTGCGGGTGGGCTTTTATTACCAGTATATGCGTAACATGTTGCAGATCAACAATGGCAATAACTCGTTCAGCGAAGTAGGACAGTTGGCCGGGGTTTCCAATACCGACTGGAGTTGGTCGCCCCTGTTTGCCGATTATGACAATGATGGCTGGAAAGACCTGTTTGTAAGCAACGGCTATACCCGCGACTATACCAATATGGATTTCCTGAAGTTTATGGGCGATAACCTTAAAGACAGGCGCGTAATGCGGCAGGACCTGCTGGATATTGTAAACCAGATGCCGTCATCGCAAATGAAAAGTTACCTGTTTAAAAATAATGGTAATACCACATTTACCAATACAAGCGAGCAATGGGGCATAACGTTGCCATCAAACAGCAATGGTGCTGCCTACGCCGATCTGGATAACGACGGTGACCTTGACCTGGTGGTAAACAATATCAATCAACCTGCTTTTGTTTATGAAAACCAGGCGGCTAAGCAAAATGACAACCATTATTTATCTATAAAATTAAATGGCAGCGGGGGCAATACGGAGGGGATAGGTGCTAAGATTAGCATTTATTCGGGCACTAAAACGCAGTACCTGGAACAAATGCCAAACCGGGGTTACCAGTCAACCGTGTCGGCTGTACTTCATTTTGGATTGGGAAAAGATAAACAGGTAGATTCATTAAGGATCACCTGGCAAAGCGGCAAGTCGCAGGTGCTTCAAAAAGTAAAAGCAGATAAGCAGCTTGTTTTAAATGAAAAGGACGCGTCGGGTACCAGTCCGGCGCAAAAGCAAATCAATCCGGTATTTAATGAGGTACCTGCCCCTATAGCATCAAGCGAAAGCGATAATACCACCAATGATTTTAAACGGCAGCCGCTAATGGTAAACTCCATATCCTTTTCGGGTTCCATCCTTACCAAAGGCGATGCAAATAGCGATGGGCTGGAGGATATTTATGCCGGTGCTCATGACGGCAAAGCGGGTGTTTTATACCTGCAGCAAAAAGATGGGAAGTTTATAAGCAAAGCTGTCCCCGCATTTGAGGCCGACAAGAATAGTACCGATGCTGCAGCTTTATTTTTTGATGCCAACGGCGATGGTAAACCCGACCTGTATGCATGCTCCGGCGGTTATGCCGATTATAAACCAGATGATGTGCTGCTGCAGGACAGGCTGTACCTCAACGATGGTAAAGGCAACTTCAGCAAAGCTAATGGCGCTTTGCCCAAAATGACCAGCAGTAAAAGCTGTGTGAGAGCAGCCGATATTAATGGGGATGGTTTCCCCGATCTGTTTGTTGGCGGCAGGGTAATACCCGGGCAATATCCCGAGGCGCCTGAAAGCTATATTTTGATTAACGATGGTAAGGGGCATTTTACCGATGAAACCGCAAAATATAATCCCGTAATAAAAAATATAGGTATGGTGACCGATGCCGCCTGGGTTGATATGAACGGCGATAAAAGGCCCGACCTGGTGCTGGCCGGCGAATGGATGCCGATTACGGTTTTTGAAAATAGCGGCGCCAAACTAACCGATGCCACAACAAAATATTTTGATAAAAAATATGCCGGCTGGTGGAATTGTTTACAGGTAAGCGATATCAACCATGACGGTCATCCCGATATTATAGCCGGAAATATTGGTTTAAATACGCAATGTAAAGCAAGCGATGCCGAACCTGCGGAAATGTTTTACAAGGATTTTGATGATAACGGCTCTGTTGACCCGATGCTTTGTTTTTACATTCAGCATAAAAGTTATCCCTTTGTAAGCCGCGATGAATTGCTTGATCAGTTGAGTGTTATGCGGGGCCGGTTCCCCGATTATAAAAGTTATGCTGATGCCACAATGGACACGATTTTTACTGCCGAAGAAATGAAAGATGTAAAAAAACTGACAGCTAATGAACTGGCTACAGCATGCTTTATCAGTAATGCACAAGGAAAATTAAAGCAGGCGGGATTACCCTTACAGGCCCAGTATTCGCCGGTTTTTACCATTGCTTCATTTGACTATGATCATGATGGCAAGGATGATCTTTTGCTTTGCGGCAACATCAACAAGGCCCGGATACGCTTTGGTAAATATGATGCCAATTACGGCGTATTGCTTAAGGGAGATGGTAAGGGCAACTATCAATATATAAACCAGCAGCAATCGGGCTTCAACATCAGGGGAGATGTTAGGAGCGTACTTCAATTAAATAATGTTTTACTATTTGCCCTTGATAAAGGCAAACTAAAGGCATATAAGCAATAATAAAAAGCAATGAAAAAATTGTTGATGCTAATACCTGCCTGTGGCTTATTCGCGATGATAAGCTGCAGCCCGAAAAAGCAACCCGAATTAACCAACCAGGATGTGAGCAAGGTTGTTGGCCATATGACCAGCGTAATGATCCATGATGTTACCAACCCGCCATTGGCCGCCCGTTTTTTTGCTTATACCTGCCTTGCCGGGTACGAGGTAGTTGCCGAAAACGACAAACAGATCGGCAGTATGCGCGGGGTATTGAATCAATATCCGGATATCAAACACTCCAAACAAAATACAGGTTATAATTATCAGTTAAGCACGGTACTGGCTATGTTTGAAACATCTGCCAAACTGCTGCCCTCGGGGGCTTTGATGCTGGGGTATGAATCTTCCTTTATTGATTCGTGCAAAAATATCGGCTTCAGCAGCGAAGTTATCGACAGTTCAAAAAGCTATGCCAAAACAATCAGTAAACAAATCCTGGCTTACGCCAAGGCCGATGGCTACCGGAAAATAAACAACTATCCGCGTTATAAGCTTAAGCAAACACCAGGCAGCTGGGACCTTACGCCGCCTGCATATATGTTACCGGTTGAACCATATTTTAACACCATCCGGCCCATGATGCTTGATTCGGCCGCGCAATTTGTGCCCGATGCGCCTATCCCTTTTTCAACCGATAAAAACTCGCTTTTTTATAAGTTTTTGCAGATGAGCTACGCCAAAAGCGGCAATGCTTTAAAGCAGGAAGAAAAGGATATCGCCAATTTTTGGGATTGTAACCCTTTTGCCGTTCAAAATGACGGGCACATGCTCATCGGCCTTAAAAAAATCTCGCCGGGGGCACATTGGATGGGGATAACGGCTATTGCCTGTAAGCAGGCCAAAACCGGTTTTTCCAAAACGGTGCAGATCAATACCGCCGTAGCCATAGGCCTGCTGGATGGTTTTATTTGCTGCTGGGAAGATAAATACCGCACCAACCGCATCCGCCCCGAAACTGCCATCCGCAGGTATATAGACCCGCATTGGAAACCTCTGCTGCAAACCCCGCCATTCCCCGAGTACATCAGCGGGCATTCGGTGGTTTCAACAACGGCCGCGGTTATACTCACGCATTACCTGGGCGATAATTTTAAATATACCGATGATGTTGAAGTGAGTTATGGTATCCCGCCAAGGCATTTCAACTCGTTTACACAGGCCGCCAAAGAAGCAGCTATTTCGAGATTTTGGGGAGGCATTCATTTTATGGATGCTATTGATAATGGTATTGTGCAGGGGAACAAGGTTGGTAACCTTGTTGTTGCTAAGCTAAACGGGAAAGGAAGTAATAGATAAAGGCTCCTGGTGGTAGAGTTTTTTTGCTCTGAACCCCGAAGTTCGGTTAAAAACGAATAGGAAGATCGTCATTGCGAGTAACCATCAGAAAAATCCTGAAAAAAAATGTAATGACGTACAAGCTATACTTTAGGGATGTTGGGCGGGGGCGCGTTAGGGATAGCAGCGTAAAGCCCACAGCGCGGGTTGGGTTTGCGGGGGCAGGCAAGGCGAGGACTTGCATCCGCCAGCTGGCGGACCGGCCCGTTAGCTAACGGCAACGCCCATATCATAAAACGCATCGAAAAAATATCTTAATAATCAACAATTTACGATCACGTCATTATAATGTAAGAAGCAATCCCCTATTAGCAGAGCAGCTTTGCAAATCTCTCTGTACAGTTCGCGATTGCTTCGTGCCTCGCAATGACGTGGTGGAGATGTGTCATTTTATTTTCAAAGCCTAACGGATACTTTGCTTAAACCGCATTTTTACTGATACCCTGCCGCCTGCAAACTAAATAATTCGGCATAACGGCCGTTGTTAGCCATGAGCTCCTGGTGTGTGCCGGCCTCAAGGATCTTGCCTTTTTCTAATACGATGATCCGGTCAGCCAGTCGCGCCGTTGAAAACCGGTGTGAAATAAGCACGGCCGATTTACCCTGGGTTAAAGACGAAAAACGCTGGAAAACCTCGTATTCTGCCCGGGCATCAAGCGCAGCAGTGGGCTCGTCAAGGATCAGCACCTGCGCATCTTTCATATAGGCCCTGGCCAACGCAACTTTCTGCCATTCTCCGCCCGATAATTCAACCCCTTCGTTAAACCGTCTGCCCAGCCATTGTTCATACCCCAGCGGAAGTTTGGCGGCAAGCGCATCTGCAAGGCTCTCCCGGGCAGCTTTACGGATCAGTTCGGTATTGTCCTGTTCATCAATGTTACCCACGGCTATGTTCTGCGAAAAACTCATCTGGTAACGGATATAATCCTGGAAAATAATGCCCAGGTTTAACCTGAGATCGGTAATGTCATAATCCCTCAAATCTGCACCATCCAGCAGGATACGGCCTTCTGTTGGGTCATATAAGCGGGCCAGCAGCTTAACAAGCGTAGTTTTGCCTGCGCCGTTTTCGCCAACAAGGGCAATTTTTTCGCCGGGGTGCAGGGTAAAGTTCAGGTGCCTGTTGGCCCATGAATCGGCATTGTTATATTTAAAACCCACATCCTCAAATGTAAAGCCTTGCCTTATCGGGTTTGGAAATGGTAAAGGAGATGCCGCAGCTTTGATCTTTGGCCTGATCTCAAAAAACTCATGGAAATCATTCAGGTAGATAGCTCCCTGTGAAACTGATGTAAAGCGGTTCAGCGAATTTTCCATCAGGCTGCTCAATTGCCGGAATGAACCCGCCAGGAAGGTAAGTGTACCTACAGAAGACCTGCCGGTAACTGTTTGATAAATAATAAATCCGTATGCGGCATAGTAGCCAATACTGCCTAAAACAGAAAAGAAGGTGCCCCAGGCCGAACGCCGCACGGCCAGTTTGCTGTTATCGGCATAAAATTTATCTGATAATGTTTTGAAGCGGTTAATAATAAAATCAGCCAAACCAAAGATCTTAACTTCTTTAGCCGTTTCATCACTGGCACCCAGGTAGCGTACGTAATCCAGCTCTCTTCTTTCGGGTGTCTGGCTCCTGGTGAGTGCGTAATTTTGGCTGTTGAAATAAGATTCCCCCATAAATGAAGGAATGATCGATATGAGCAGCAACAGGATCAGCCAGGGGTTTAAAGTCAGTAAACCGGTAAGCAGGAATGTCATGGATATGAAATCCTGGATTTGGCTCATTACCTGCGACAAAAGCACGGTACGGCCAACAGTTTGCTGCCTTGCCCGCTCCAGTTTATCATAAAAAACAGAATCTTCAAATTGTTCCAGGTCCAGTGTAGCCGCATGGCGCATGATGCGCATTGAGGTGTAGTTAGCAAAAAGATCACCCAGCAAGTTGTCCATCAGGCTGATCATCCGGTTTAGGCCATCGGTTGCCACAGCGAGCAAAAATTCGATAATAACAAGTTTCCATAAGTCATGCTGGCTTCCGCCGTGGCGGTTGAGCAATACCACCTGGTCGATGATCAGCTTGCCTACATACAACAAGGCAACCGGCATGGCTGAGCGCGCTATGCGTAATAAAAAGCTTGCCGTTGTTTTACCCGGACTGCTTTGCCATACCAGCCTGAAAAATTCCGGGAGATTGCTCAATGCAGACAGGCGCTCTCTGAACGAAATCTTTTGCTCTGGTTTGATATTTCTTGTTTTAGCCATCTGCCGGTTTTGATAAATGCGATTTTAAACAAAAAAATGTTCATTACAACCGTGTTGCAGGCCTGCGGTTGCATTTATGATCATTTATTGACCAAATAAAAATTAAATAAAAAAAGATTTGTGCAATCGATTGCACAAATCTTTTTTTATTTGTTACTTAGTCAAATAAACCATCAATAAATATTTCGGAGTTATGAGGTCAGTGAAGCTATTACTTGTCGCGCTGTTCGCTTGTTTGATATTACCGTGCTATGGAATAGTGCGCCTGCCGCAATTGGTTGCGGACGGCATGGTGTTACAACGCGACGCGAAAGTAAAAATCTGGGGATGGGCCGATGCAGGTGAAAAGGTCGCCGTTAATTTTCAGCATAAAACATACCGTACAGTTACCGACCAAAGCGGTTCCTGGAAAATTGCCCTTCAGCCAATGAAAGCCGGGGGGCCATATACTATGGAAATCACCGGTAGTAACCATGTCACTATCCGCGATATTTTAATTGGCGATGTATGGTTTTGCTCGGGCCAGTCCAACATGGTTTTGCCCATGGAGCGGGTTAAGGAAAAATATCCTGATGAAATTGCAAAAGCCAATTATCCGCAGATCAGGAATTTTTTTGTAAAAACAGAAGCTGATGTAACCAAACAACATCAGGACCTGCTGCCCGGCAAATGGGCTAAAGCCGATTCTGTAACTGTTTTAGGTTTTGGCGCCGCGTCCTGGTTTTTTGCAAAGCAACTTTATCAAAAATACCATGTGCCCATAGGTATCATCAATTCAAGCGTGGGCGGTACACCTATTGAGGCCTGGATCGGCAGCGAGGGTTTAAAAAACATTCAATCATATCATAATAGGGTTGCCCAATTTAGTAGTACTGCTTTTATGGATAGCGTATTGAAAAAACACCCGCAACCTGTAGAGCAGCCTGATACAGATAAAGGCTTAAATGAGCCCCAACCATGGTATGATACCACTTATCGGCCGCATAACTGGCATCATTTCTGGCTGCCGGGCTATTGGGCCGATCAGGGTATAAAAGGCCTGAATGGGGTGGTATGGTTCAGGAAAGAAATTAACCTGCCGGCATCGGTACAGGGTAAAGCTGCTAAACTCTTTTTAGGCAGAATAGTAGATGCCGATCAAACCTATGTTAACGGCAGCAAGGTAGGGAACATTACTTATCAGTACCCCCCAAGGCGTTACGCGGTACCCGCCGGTTTATTAAGGCCGGGTAAAAATATTATTGTGGTACGTGTTATCAATACAGCGGGCAAAGGAGGTTTTGTGCCTGATAAACCATACTATCTGGCAATAGCAGGAGATACTACCGACCTTCGCGGCGATTGGCAATACAAGGTTGGGCAGGTGTTTGAACCGGTTTGGATAAAACCTGAATTTTCGGCCCAGAATGAGCCAACGGGGCTTTACAATACCATGGTAGCACCTGTTATCAATTATACCATTAAAGGGATGGTTTGGTACCAGGGCGAAAGTAATTCCAGCCGCGCATCAGAATATGGTAAATTGCTGAAAGCCCTTATTGCCGACTGGCGCAGCAGGTGGCAGGAGGGTAATATCCCTTTTATTTATGCCCAACTTCCCAACTTTAACGAGGCACAATACTTACCGACCGAAAGCAGTTGGGCCCAATTGCGCGATGGGCAGCTTAATGCCCTTGAAGTCCCCAATACAGGTATGGCAGTAACCATCGATGCCGGCGAATGGAATGATATCCACCCCCTCAATAAAAAAACTGTAGGGGAGCGGCTTGCCCGGGCTGCCGAAAATGTGGCCTATGGCGATGTAGACGTAGTACCATCCGGACCGATTTACCAATCGGCTAAAATTGAGGGGAATAAGGTTGAGATTACTTTTAAAAATACAGGTGCGGGGCTTATTGCTGGGGATAGTGAAGAACTGTCGCAATTTGCAATAGCAGGGGCCGATAAAAAGTTTGTTTGGGCAAAAGCTATTATTAAAGGAAATAAAGTGGTGGTTTGGAGCGATAAAATCCCCGCGCCGCTGCATGTTAGGTATGCCTGGGCCGATAATCCTGATGGGGCGAACCTGTATAATAAGGAGGGCTTGCCAGCATCACCTTTCCAAACCGATAAGCTGCAATAACCATAAACCAATTAAAACCAGGAGCAATGAAAAGTACTGCCTTCTTTTTTTTACTCACATGCGCTGTAGGGGCGAAAGCGCAAAATGCCGCCCCGGTAAATTTTACCGCCGATCAGGACCATCAGAACATGATGAAGCAGTTGGGCATTAAAACCTTGCGTAACGGGCCAAGCGGTGATGAATCGGCCCCCAATCATGCTAATTATGATGAGGCGCTGGCTAACCCGTACCCGGATTTACCGGATGCCCTTACGCTAAAGAATGGCAAAAAAGTCACTACTGCCGAAATGTGGTGGAAACAGCGCCGCCCCGAAATTGTGGAAGACCTGGAGCGCGAAGTTTATGGCCGCATCCCCGCTAACGTTCCCAAAGTAACCTGGGCAGTTAAGGTAACCGACAAAGAGCGGGTTGGCTTTTATCCGGTAATTGCCAAACAGCTTATCGGTCATGTTGATAATACGGCTTACCCGCTTATCAACGTAAATATTGAAATGACCTTAGTAGTTCCAGCAAATGCCAAAGGACCGGTACCTGTACTGATGATGTTTGGCCGGAGCACTTTGCCCGCGCCGGCCCAGCCTTCGCCTGCAGATGTAGAAAAGATCAACGCTGCATTGAAAGAACTTCTTTTAAAAGAGCACCCTGAGTTTAAAACCATTTTTGAGCAATATCCCGCCTATAACCCTATTGCCGAACAATCTCCTTTTGGCCCGGGCGGTTTACCGGTAATGAAGGGCGACCCGCCGACTGCCACGCAGCTGATAGCCAATGGCTGGGGTTATGTGCTGATAGACCCTTCATCGATACAGGCTGATAATGGCGAAGGTTTAACCAAAGGGATTATCGGCCTCGTAAATAAAGGCCAGCCACGTAAGCCGGAGGATTGGGGCGCTTTGCGTGCCTGGTCGTGGGGAGCGGCACGTGCATTGGATTACCTGGAAACTGAACCGGCTGTCGATACCAAACATGTAGGTATTGAAGGCGTATCCCGTTATGGAAAAGCAGCGCTGGTAACACTGGCTTTTGAGCAGCGGTTTGCCATGGGGCTGATCGGTTCGTCGGGTGAGGGAGGGGCCAAGCTGCACCGCCGAAACTTTGGAGAAGCAGTGGAAAGCCTTACCGGCGGCGGATATTATTGGATGGCCGGTAACTTTATGAAATATGGTGCATCGGATGCTGTTTTTGGTACCAAAACCGCTAAAGACCTTCCGGTAGATGCACATGAGCTGATTGCCTTATGCGCACCCAGGTTTACTTTTATTA
This sequence comes from Mucilaginibacter sp. cycad4, assembly GCF_034263275.1. Taxonomy (NCBI): domain Bacteria; kingdom Pseudomonadati; phylum Bacteroidota; class Sphingobacteriia; order Sphingobacteriales; family Sphingobacteriaceae; genus Mucilaginibacter; species Mucilaginibacter sp. cycad4. The sequence continues at coordinate 6,479,576 of NZ_CP139559.1, forward strand.
GCTACGGTGTTCCGGAACAAGGTGATGCCAAATGGCTCGATCAGCAGGGAAGCTATATGGCAACGGTGGCGGCCGGCTCTGTATTTAAGCTGCTTGGTGCAAAAGATATTGGAGTATCAAATGATTACAAAACTGAAAAAAAGCCGCCTGTTAACACCGGCTTGCTTGATGGTGAGCTTGCCTGGCGCCAGCATGATGGCGGCCATACCGATGCACCCAATGTAAAATACTTTATTGCCTGGGCTAATAAGCTGATGCATTATGGTAAAGAAGGAGGAAAGTGATTTACCAGATTGTATAAATCCGTTGGACTCTGAAAGAGAAATGACATCTCCACGCCGTCATGCCGAACTTGTTTCGGCACCCCACAGGACAAGTAACCGGTTTGCTAAGCGTGGTTGCTTAGCAAGTGGGGTGTTGAAACAAGTTCCATTAGACTTGCATTAAAATTAATTAACAGATTATTGTTGATGATTTTAATGCAGGCTTTTCCTGTGGGGTGCCGAAATAAATTCGGCATGACCATAAGAGGATATTAAAACCCTATCGAATTACCCCCATCAACCTGTAAAATAACCCCAGTTACATATTTGGCGCTGTCGGTAGCTAAATAATAAACGGCTTCGGCTACATCTGCGGGTTCTCCTAATTTACCCATCGGGGTACGGCCCATTACCTTTTGCTTGCGGGCAGGATCATTGTCCAGCGCCTTTGCCGACATATCTGTAGCTATAAAACCAGGTGCAACGCAATTAACCCTGATCCCCTGCGGTGAAAGCTCGGTGGCCATGGCCCTTGTCATGCCTTCGATAGCAGTTTTAGATGCGGTATAGGCAATAACATACGGGATGCCATATTGTGCAGCCATTGAACTGATATTAACTATGTTCCCGCCGCCTGCTTTTAACATGGTTTTTACTACCTCGCGGCTTATAGCAAATACCGAAGTAAGATTGGTTTGGATCACCTTTGAAAACTCTTCGTCAGTTACTTCGGCAAAAGCTTTTTTGTGGTTGATGCCGGCATTATTAACCAAAATATCAGGCGCCCCAAATTCAGCCTCAATTTCCGCTATTAATTGCGGGACACCGTTTGTGTCACTCAGGTCGTATTGTTTATAACTGCAAAGCTTACCAAACTGCTGTGCTGCCGTAATCAATTTTGCTTCGTCCCTGCCGATGATGATGGTTTTGATGCCTTGTTCTATAAATTTTTTGGTGGTGGCAAGTCCAAGGCCCGAGGCTCCCCCGGTTACAATAGCAAGTTTGGTTTTTAAGTTCATGGAGATTTAAAAAAATGTTATTTTCTTCTGGATGACGATTCGCGTACTATCAATTCCGATCTGAGGATGAGGCTATGCGTTTGCTGCAGGTCCTGCCGGTTTGTTAAATGATTGATAAGCATGTTGGCGGCAACTTCGCCCATTTCATATCCTTTATAATTTACGGTAGTGAGATTGGGCTCAATCACGCACGCTGCCGGGTCATTGTTAAAACCGGCTATGGCTATTTGTTCGGGAATTTTGATGCCTGCTTTTTTCAGCACTTGTATACAGCTTACAGCACTCACATCATTAACTGTAAATATGCCATCGGGGAGGGGATCCATTTGTAAAATAATTTCGGTAGCAGCTGCAGCTTCTTTAGCACTTAGGTCGTTGATGATCACCAGTTGCTCATCAAAATCAATTTGGTGTGCTTCGAGCGCTTTTTTGTATCCGCGAAGACGCTCGGCGTAAACATTGCGCAATTGGTTGCCGGTAATATGTACTATTCTTTTGCAGCCCTGTTCAAGCAGGTGGTTGGTTACTTCGTAAGCGGCTTTGAAGTTATCAATATAGATTTGCGGATAATGTGCATGTTCAATGATCCTGTCGAAGAACAGCACCGGGATCTTGCGCTTAATAAAAGGTTCGAAATGCTCAATGCAGGTGGTATCATAAGCCAATGAAACCAGCAGCCCGTCAACCCGGTTATTCAGCATAGCCCTGGCGTTGCTGATCTCTTTCTTCATCGTCTCTAACGACTGGCTGATGATGAGGTTGTAGTTATTGTCGTTCACCACTTTTTCGATGCCTGCAATAACATCCGACATGAAACTGCTGTTGAGCCGCGGCACAATAACGCCGATGATGTTGCTGTTTTTACGGCGTAAATTGCTGGCGAATGAATTGGAGCGGTAACCCATTTCTTCGGCTGCCTTAATAATCTTCTTTTTGGTGTTTTTATTAACCCGCGGATGATCTTTGAGCGCACGGCTAACCGTAGCTGCCGAAACCTTTAATTTTTCGGCAATGTCATATATGGTTATCTCTTTTTCGCTGCCCGGCATATAATTAATTTGATTGCTTAAACGATGTTGCAGGCTTGATAATAACTGCTGCGAAATTGTTTAATGGATAAAAGTATAAAAATATTAACAAAGTATTGCGATTTATGCAATCGGTTGCATAAATTTATCGCGCTGATAGTAATCGGTTTTTAAATAATATGGTACCAGATTTAGAACAAACCTTCAGATGGTTTGGCCCCGGCGACCCGGTAACTTTAAATGCAATAAAACAAACAGGCGCAAGCGGAATAGTTACCGCGCTTCATCACGTACCCTGTGGGGATGTTTGGAGCCGGGATGAGATCAGGCAGAGGAAGGCGGTAATTGAAAGCGCAGGCTTTAACTGGGCGGTTGTGGAGAGCGTAAATATTCACGAAAGTATCAAAATTGGTAGTGCGGGGCGTGACAGGTACATCGATAATTATATCCAAACACTGCAAAACTTAGCAGACGAGGGGATTTTTACTGTGTGTTACAACTTTATGCCCGTATTGGACTGGACCCGCACGCATCTCGATCATCACTTAGCAAACGGTGCATCGGCATTGCTTTACAACGCTCCGGCTTTAGCAGCCTTTGACTTGTATATTTTAGAGCGGGAACATGCCTTTACCGAATTTACCACCGAACAACAGACAGCTGCAAAACATTACCTCGATGGGCTTAGTGATGAAGACAGAACGCTGTTAACCAATACGATATTGGCCGGCCTGCCCGGTACAGATGAGGTTTTCTCTATTGCCGAATTTAAAGAACATCTTAATAAATATAGTGAGGTAGATGCTAATGCGTTAAAGGAAAATCTGTTTTATTTTTTAAGGGCGATAATCCCATATGCCGAAAAACTGGGCATCAGAATGTGTATCCACCCTGATGATCCCCCGTTTCCTATCCTGGGGCTGCCCCGTGTAGCTTCATCCCTGGATGATTTGACTGATATTGTAAATAGTTACCCTTCAATTGCCAATGGTATCACGCTTTGTACCGGATCGTTAGGTGCCTCGGGCAAAAATGATATCCCTGAAATTATAAGCCGCCTGGGTGATAAGATCCACTTTTTACATCTGCGCAACGTTGCCCGGCAGCCGGATGGCAGCTTTTATGAAGCCGATCATTTAACAGGCAGCGTTGATATGTATGCCGTGATGAAAGCTATTATCAATGAACAGATAGCCCGTGAAAATGCAGGCCGGAGCGATATAGCTATCCCCATGCGGCCTGATCACGGACATAAACTACTTGATGACTTTAATTATAATACCTATCCGGGTTATTCGGTAATTGGCAGGTTAAAGGGCCTGGCCGAGTTGCGCGGATTGGAGATGGGGATTAAACGCATCCTGTACGACGAGCAATAGCTGTAATAAGTAAGGTAGCTTTAAAGCGGTTTTCCAGCTCTAAATAGCTACTTAGTTAAGGCGTCAATAATTAAATTCCTATTGCTAAATGTAATAAAAGTTTATATCTTGCAATCGATTGCATAAAATTAAAAATTTTATAAACCGTATTAAATGAGGCATGGCTTTAGCCTGTTTCATTCATGAATTTTTTTAACAGATCAATTGTGTTTTTATAAATCACCTTAATGGTTTATAAGCTGAATTAATAATGCCATGGCCAAATATTCAATAAAGAACATGTGTTTGTTGGCGCTGCTTTTCATGGCGGCGATAAATAAAGCTTATGCGGATAATGGTTATAAGTTATGGCTTGAATATAATAAGGTAACCAACCGGCAATTGGCCGTTGCTTACAGGCAACAGCTGCAATACATGATCTTCCCGGCACAATCAGACCAGCTTAAGGCTGCGAAGGCCGAGCTCTTAACGGGCCTTGATGGAATGCTGGCCCTAAAGCCACGAGATACTAAAAGCATAACTAATGGGCAAACTATTATAATAGGTACGCCGCAGTCACTAAAGGCTTTTTCGATAACTGCCCCCGATAGCATCGGCAGCGAGGGGTATCTTATCAAAACTGCCCTTGTCAGGCAAAAGAAATGTATCATCATAATTGCTAACACCGATGCCGGCGTTATGTATGGTGTTTTCAATTTTTTAAAGCTGATCCAAACCTATCAATCTATTAATAAACTGGATCTTTCAGATCATCCGAGGATGATGTACCGGGTACTGGATCACTGGGATAACCTGAACCGTACGGTAGAGCGGGGCTATGCGGGCTCATCCATCTGGAACTGGCACAAGCTGCCAGGAGTGGTTGATCAGCGTTATATTGATTATGCGCGGGCTAATGCCTCGATAGGGATTAATGGTTCGGTTGTAAACAATGTAAATGCCGATGCGCTGATCCTTTCGCCTCAATATTTGTTAAAAGTGCAGGCTTTGGCCAGTGTATTCAGAACATACGGCATCAGGATTTATCTGTCGGTAAAATTCAGCAGCCCGGTTGAGCTGGGGGGCTTAAAAACTGCCGATCCGCTTGATCCCGCAGTAAAAAAATGGTGGGCTGATAAGGCTGATGAAATTTACCGCTACATTCCTGATTTCGGCGGTTTTTTGGTGAAGGCTAATTCGGAGGGGCAACCCGGTCCGCAAAGCTATGGCCGTACACATGCCGACGGAGCAAATATGCTGGCCGATGCTTTGGCCCCGCATCATGGTATAGTGATGTGGCGTGCCTTTGTTTATGATAATAAAGTTCCGGACGACCGTTTTAAACAAGCCTATAACGAGTTTAAGCCTTTTGATGGCAAGTTTAAGGATAATGTGATCATCCAGGTAAAAAACGGCCCGATAGATTTTCAGCCGCGGGAACCATTTCATCCCCTGTTTGGGGCTATGCCCAATACGCCGCTGATGATGGAGTTCCAGTTAACGCAGGAATACCTTGGCTTTTCAACACACCTGGTTTATGAAGCGCCGTTATTTGCCGAATGCCTGCAATCGGATACATACACGCGTGGTAAAGGTTCAACAGTATCACGTATATTGAAAGGTGATTTTAACAAAAAACTGATAACCGGGATGGCCGGGGTGGCCAATATCGGCACTGATTTAAACTGGTGCGGCCACCCTTTTGCACAGGCCAACTGGTATGCCTTCGGCCGCATGGCCTGGAACCCGGAGCAACCACCGGCGGTAATTGCCGCCGACTGGCTCAAAATGACCTTTACCAATGACGAGAGCTTTATCTCGCCTGTAAAAAACTTCATGCTGCAATCAAGAGAAAATACGGTTAATTATATGACCCCGCTTGGCCTGCACCACATCATGGGGGTATCAACGCATTATGGCCCTGGCCCATGGGTTGATAATGCCGGTCGCCCGGATTGGAATGCCACTTATTATCATAAGGCAGATTCGGCAGGGATAGGCTTTGACCGTACCGGCACGGGCAGTAATGCGCTCTCGCAATATGCACCGCAGGTTAAAACGCGCTGGGAAAACCTGCAAACCTGCCCCGACGAATACCTGCTTTGGTTTCACCATTTAAGCTGGACTTACAAAATGCACTCGGGCAGATCATTGTGGGATGAGCTGGTTCGCCACTATTATAACGGAGCCGATTCCGTTAAGCAGATGGGGCTCACCTGGGATAAAATGCAGGGTAAGATAGACGCCGAACGTTTTTCCGAAGTGCGGCAACTGATGCAGGTTCAGTTAAACGAGGCCACAACCTGGCGCGATGCCTGTGTTTTATATTTTCAAACGTTTTCAAAAATGCCCATCGGAGCCACCTATGCAAAGCCGCGGCACCCGCTTGACTATTATAAAAAGATGAAATTTTACTACGTGCCGGGCATAGGAGGGAACAATTACATGACCAATTAATCACCACCATAAACCAAACGCCAATGAGTAAGCAATTTACCGCCGCAAAATTAATCCTCGCACTTTTTGCACCACTGTGCATTTTGAGTGCATGTGATTCATCAACAAAAAAAACAGCTGATACAGCCGATAGCGCAAAAGCAGATACAGGCAAAAAAGTAAAATACCTTTCCCAGCCGCTCATCAGTTCCATTTACACTGCTGATCCTTCGGCTCATGTATTTAACGGTAAAATTTATATCTATCCATCGCATGATATCAATGCAGGCATCCCCGAAAATGATAACGGCGACCATTTTGCCATGAAGGATTACCACATCCTGTCGATGGATAGTGTTGGCGGTAAGGTTACAGATAATGGTGTTGCGCTTGATATTAAGGATATCCCCTGGGCAGGCCGGCAGCTTTGGGCCCCTGATGCCGCTTATAAAAACGGTACCTATTACCTGTACTTCCCGGTGAAGGATAAAAAAGATGTATTCCATATCGGCGTAGCAACTTCTGCCAGTCCGGTAGGCCCGTTTAAGGCCGAGCCTGAGCCAATTGCAGGAAGCTACAGTATTGATCCGGCTGTGTTTACGGATACCGATGGCAAAACATATATGTATTTCGGGGGTATCTGGGGTGGGCAGCTTCAGCGCTGGATGACAGGAAAATATGAAGCTGACGGTTCAAAAACCGACTCAAAACAGGAAGATGCCCCGGCTATAAGCTGTAAAGTAGCTTTGCTAAAACCCGATATGAAAACCTTTGACGGCGCTGTAAAAGATGCTGTTATTTTAGATAGTGTTGGCAAACCGCTGTTAACCAAAGATCATGACCGCCGCTTTTTTGAGGGCTCATGGATGCACAAATACAACGGAAAATATTACTTCACCTATTCAACCGGTGATACGCATTTACTTTGCTATGCGATAGGCGACAGTCCGCTTGGGCCATTCACCTATAAAGGCGTGTTTATGAAACCGGTGCAGGGTTGGACAACCCATCACTCCATCATTGAAATAAAAGGTAAATGGTACATATTTTATCATGATACCCAATTATCGGGCAAAACACACCTGCGCAATGTGAAAGTAACCGAGTTACAGCATAACGCCGATGGATCTATTAAGCTGATCGATCCGTTTTTGTAAATCTCAACTGATATGAAAATCCTTAAAGCATTAACCCTGATACTGCCATTGCTTGATTTGTTGGGGGCGCGTGGTTTTGCGCAGCAGGTTAAGCCGGTTATTATCCCTAACTCCGAACACCGGCAAATGCACTCTAAACTGGCAGGTAATGATTATGATATTTATATTCATTACCCGGCTGGCTATGATACTTCTAAACAGAAATTTCCGGTATTGTACGTGGTTGATGGTGATAACGACTTTTCACCATCGCTGGAGTATTTAGGACTATTGATGGCCGAATATCATATCCCCGAACCCATATTGGTGGCTATTGGCGATGGTGGCCTGATTGGTACGCCCGGTAACAAACGCAACCGGGATTTTACACCGGTTTCAGTCCCAAATGCTGCCGAAAGCGGGGGGGCGCCGGTATTTCTTGATTTTATTGAAAAGGAATTGATCCCATCGGTAGATGCCGGATTAAAAACCGATCCCGCAAATCGTACGCTGTACGGATATTCGATGGGGGGCTTGTTTGCAACTTACACCTTGTTTACAAAGCCAACGCTGTTCAAAAATATTCTGATAGGTAGCCCTGCATTGGGCTATGGTAATGGAGCTATATTTGAAATTGAAAAGAAATATGCCTCCAAATATAAAAGCTTGCCCGTAAATGTATTTATGGAAGTGGGCGGATTGGAAACACGGGGTCAGGTTGAACCAAACAAGCGGCTGGCGGCGTTATTAGAGAACCGGCATTATGAAAACCTTGTTTTTAAGCATATTATTATTGATGATGTTACACACTTATCTGGTAAGCCGGTTACCATGCTTAAAGCTCTGGCGTGGGGGTATGCACGTAAGTAACAGATAAGGTTGTTTTTTCTTTACATCAGCGTAATCAAAAGAGTTATGAAGGCTCACATATTGATATTTGTTTTGTGCTGTTTGGTAGTCTGTATACTTAAGGCACAAAATACTATTCAAGCAATACCGCATATACAATATTACGGCGGTAGTGCCGAATTATTGGTAGATGGAGCACCGTATTTAATGACAGGAGGCGAGCTTGGAAACTCAAGCACTTCAAGCACTGCTTATATGGCCCCGATTTGGCCTAAGCTGCAAAAGATGCATCTCAACACGGTAATAGCCCCGGTTTATTGGGAACTATTGGAGCCACAAGAGGGCAAGTTTAATTTTACGCTGGTTGATGATTTGATCAAAAGTGCCCGGCTGTATCACATGAAACTGGTGCTGCTTTGGTTTGGCACCTGGAAAAATAGCATGAGCTGTTATGCGCCAGGTTGGGTTAAAACCAACGAAAAGCGTTTTCCGCGCGTAGTAAATAGTATGGGTGGTCCCGAAGAAATCATTTCACCATTCTCCAAAGATGCTTTGCAGGCAGATATTAAAGCTTTTAGCGTGTTAATGCGGCATATTAAGCAAACCGATAGTAAGTTACACACAGTACTGATGGTACAGGTTGAAAACGAGATTGGTATGTTGCCAGACGCTCGTGATCATTCAACGTTAGCCAATGAGGCTTTCAATCAGCCCGTTCCGGAAAAGCTAATTACCTGGTTAAATTCGCACAAGGAAAAGCTTGTGCCGGAAATGCAAAAGATATGGCAGGAGGGAGGATATAAAACTTCAGGTAACTGGGAATCGGTTTTTGGCAAAAGCCCGGCTACCGACGAATTGTTTATGGCTTGGTACTTTGCTGAATATGCCAACGCTGTAGCTAAAGCAGGCAAAGTCGTTTACCCGCTGCCGATGTACGTGAATGCCGCCCTTAACGCGCCGGGCAAAAAGCCGGGGCAATACCCTTCTGCAGGCCCGTTGCCGCATTTAATTGACATATGGAAAGCGGGTGCGCCCGATATTGACCTGCTGTCGCCCGATTTTTATAATCCTAATTTCAGCTACTGGAATGATCGTTACGCCCGGCCGGATAATGCATTGTTTATCCCCGAGCACCGGTTTGAGGATGGTGTAGATGCTAAAGCTTTTTATGCCATTGGGCATTATAAGGCGCTGGGTTTTTCACCTTTTTCTATTGAAACAGCTAACAAAACGGCGGGCGAACCACTTAGCCAATCGTATAATATTATTCAGCAGTTGTCGGGGGAGATCAGCAAGGCAAAGCGCAAGGGAACTATGGAGGGCGTACTGTTAAGTAAGGATGCGGATACAGTGCGGTTGCAAATGGGGGACTATATCCTGACGGTTTCGCATGATTTAACGCTGGGCTGGTCGCCAAAAGCAAAGGATGCAAACTGGCTGCTAACCGGTGGTATTATTATTGCCTTGCCCAACGATGAGTTTTATGTAGGCGGTACCGGCCTGGTGATCAGCTTTAAGCCGGTTAAAGCTGGAGTACGTGCAGGCATCTTGCAGGTAGACGAAGGCGTATTTATTAACGGAAAATGGCGGCCGGGACGCCGTTTAAATGGTGATGAAGACCACCAGGGAAGACATTTGAGGATTCCGGTGGGCGAATATGGGATCCAGCGTATTAAGCTTTATAATTATAGGTGATTTCGGGCAATACTTAAAAGTGGAAAATGCCTTTTAAACATTTTCCACCTTCTATTAAGCTACGCCGGAATCAAGTTGGTTGTAATGCCTATCCTGTTCCATGCATTGATAGTGATAATGGCTAAGATTACTTGCGCCAGGTAAGTTTTTTCCAGCACTTTGGCTGCCTGTTGATATGTTTCATCTTTTACATGGTTACTGATTAAAGTAACTTCTTCTGTCAATGCCAGTATCGCCCGTTCTTCTTCTGAAAAAAACGGTGTGTCACGCCATGCGTTAAGGGCATAAATGCGCTGTTCCGTTTCGCCTGCTTTGCGGGCTTCTTTAGTGTGCATGTCAATACAAAAAGCGCATCCATTTATTTGCGAGGCCCTGATTTTGATCAGGTCTTTATGTTTTCTTGTGAGCGGTGTACTTTCAATAAATCCTTCAAGTCCAAGGATAGCTTTGTATCCGGCGGGCTCTACTTTGTCAATTTTAATTCGTGTTTCCATTTTAAAAAATTATTTTGATACAAAGTTAGAGCGCTGATATTGGTACTAATTATACCAGCTTTGAAATAAAGGGTGGCCCAGCCATGTTAATGCAGTACCTTTTTCAGGAGCTCAAGTGCTTTGATCGTCTCATTTTCATCGAGAGAGGCAAAGCCCATTCTGATTCCGTTAACAGCATAAGATTCGTTTTTGTAAAAACTCCCGTCGTCTATCTGAAGTCTCTTCTTCGCGGCATCTTCGGCCAGTTTTACTAAATCAATCTGCTCATTAAAATTTGCCCAAACAGCAAGGCCGCCTTCGGGAACGTTGAAAGTTATATCGTTGCTGAAATCCGATTGGAGGATCTGGCAAAGCAAATTTCTGCGCTGCCTGTAAATTTTTAACGATTTTCTGAAGTACCTTTCCATCTCGCCGTTATTAAACAGTACGGCAAATGCCTCTTCCAGCACTGTGTCTCCTTGCTTGTCTATCAGCTCTCTTAACGCTGCTGCTGCGTTAACAAATGCCGAAGGCCCGGTCATAAAGCCAATGCGTAGAGCGGGAGCAAATGTTTTAGTAACAGAGCCTATATAAATTACGTTTTGATTATGGTCAATACTTGCCAGTGGCAGGTAAGGTTTGTTGTTATAATGAAAATCAAAGTCGTAATCGTCTTCTATAATAGCAAAGCGGTATTCTGTTGCAAGCTTTAACAATTTTAACCTCCGCTCCGTACTCATGGTTACCGTTGTTGGGTAGTGATGATGCGGTATGATGTATACTGCTTTGATACTTCTATATTGTAAAATCGTTTCAAGATGATCAATATCCATTCCATAAGTATCAACCGGAATCCTCACAAGGTTAGCACCTGCGTATCTGAAAGTATCATCAGCCAAAACATAATTTGAAAGACCAACGGCTACGCTATCACCGGGATTAATCAGCAGTTGGGTAGCTAAATAGATCCCCATTTGGCTACCTTTGGTGATCACTATATTTTCGACAGGAACACTCAATCCCCTGGTGTGTGAAAGGTAGCTGCAAATAGCAGTACGAAGGTTTTCCGAACCTTTGGAGCTTCCATATTTCAAATAGTTCTTTCCGTATAATCTCCTGGAAAGGCTCCGGTATTCACGCATTAACAGATCAACCGGCGTTAAGCGCACATCCGGAAAGCCGCCATCAATGGTGAGCATTTCCTTTTCGGGACCTTTAGTGATCCATGCATTTTCAAATTTATTAGTCCAGGTAAAAGCTTCATGGTGAGGGTTGTTTTTACCTGGCTCAGGAACGGCAGGCCTGGAAAGTACTGGTAACTTTGAAAGCACGAATACGCCTTTGCGCTCAACTGATTCGGCCCAACCCTGGCTAACCAGCTCTTCGTAAGCCAGTTTTACCGTGTTCCTGTTAATACCAATCAATTGTGCAAGTACGCGGGATCCCGGCAGGATATCGGCAGGCTGTAGCGTACCACTGGTAATCAATGATATAAACATATTGCACACCTGGATATGTAAGGATACGGAAGCGTTCCGGTCAACCTGGATCAATGATTTATAGGGTAACACCTGGGCTGTAGTTTTTATCTAAACTGGTATACAAATATAATCCAGGTGCCCGGTACTTTTGTATAAAATTAGTAAAATGAAAAAAGTATTGGTTATTAATGCAAGTGCAAGAACAGCTAAATCTCAAAGCAGAAAGCTGTCTGAGGCGTTTGTTAATCATTGGAAAGGCATCCATGCCAACCCCTTGATCAAGTATCGTGAATTGGGAGCTGAGGACGTGCCTCACATTAATGAAAACTGGATTGCCGCGGCTTTTAAGCCCGAGACAGAAAGATCAGAAGTGGGAAAGGACGCCTTAAAAATAAGTGATGTTTATATTTCAGAATTACTGGAGGCCGATATTATTGTACTTGCTTCGCCAATGTATAACTGGTCGGTGCCAAGTGTGCTCAAAGCTTATATAGATCAGGTTGTAAGGGTGAATAAAACATTTGAGTTTAATAAGGCCGATATGGATAATCCGTATATAGGGTTACTTCAAGATAAGACTGTATTTCTTTTGCTTTCAAGAGGGGCGCAGGGATATGAAAAGGGGGATCATAATGAACACCTCGACTTCCAGAGCACATATTTAAAAACAGTATTTAATATTATTGGGGTGAGCAATATCCATGGTGTTTCAGTTAACGGGGTATCTTACGCGCCGGAGAAACTTAAAACTACCACAGAAACATCGTATCAGGAACTAAAAGATCTGATAGATATGGAAATTGAGGTTGTATGAAAAACAGTGTGCTAAAAGGAAGCGTTTTTATTGCGCTTGGGGCCTGCAGCTATGGAATGCTGGCAACCTTTGTAAAAATGGCTTATCATGAAGGCTACAGTCTGGCAGAAGTCACCGTTTCGCAATTCGGCATGGGTTTTATCGGGTTGTTTGTTTTAAGCCTCTTCCGTAAACAGAAGCATGTGCCTGTAATAAAAACATCGGGCACAAAAGGTATATTGAAATTAATTATAGCAGGGATCTCGTTGGGTTTAACCAGTGTGTTCTTTTACCAGGCAGTTCAGTATATCCCGGTGAGTATTGGCATTGTGTTATTAATGCAAACCGTGTGGATCAGCGTGATCCTGGAGATGGCGCTGCATAAAAAGCTGCCCGGCTTGCATAAGATCATATCGGTTTTTATTATCCTGGGAGGAACGATCCTGGCCACAGATATGCTTAAACAATCAGGCAATATAAACTGGAAAGGGTTTGGCTGGGGCATGATGGCAGCTATTTCATACACGGCAAGTATGTACTCGTCAAATAACATTGAACTTGGTTTCCCCCCGTTAAAACGAAGCTTGTATATGATTATGGGGGGCTTATTTATAATTGTTTGTGTTTTTCATTCATCGTTAAATAGTGAGTTTTCATATGGGATATTTCTGCGCTGGGGCCTCCTGCTTTCCTTGTTCGGAACGATAATTCCTCCGCTGCTGTTTACAAGGGGGATGCCGCTAACGGGCATGGGGCTTGGAGCAATTATCGCATCTACCGAAATACCGGTTTCTATAATCATGGCAAGCATCCTGTTAAAAGAATCTGTAAGTTTTTTGCAGTGGGCAGGTGTTATCCTTATCCTGTTTGCGGTAGTATTAATGAATATTGGAAAAAGTAAGAAGCCGCATTTTGTACATTAAATGCAGGATATACGCTAATGGAGCCGCTAATTTGTATAACGATAAAAGCCGCTCCGTTAAATGAGGTCAGTCATAAAAGCAGAGCGGCTTGTAAAAGATTTATTAAGCGAACGCTTGGTTAAAAAGTGGTAGGCACGTTGTTATGGGTATAGTTTGTCCAGCAGAGGAAACCGATATCGCCATTGGGCAAACCATTACTGTCGCACACATAATTGCTGGCTATGTAGCTGGTTTCGGTAGTCCCGTAATGACGGTTGGCCACTTCAATACCCGGCCAGATAGGGTTGTTAACATTACCATTGGGAGAGCAAGGCGGAGATACGGTGCCGTGCATTAACTTGTACTGGTAATTAAATCCGGTTAATAAGCGGCTGCTGCTTGCCGAGTAGATAGACAGATCCCCCTGGATACCGGCAATATTAGCGGCATAACTCAAACCGGTAAGGGAGTACTGATAATGCACATAGTCATTATGCGAACCGCAGATCTCGCCGTTCATTGAGCCGTCTGATGCAATTACATTAGGCAACACAGTTTTTACAGCAGTAATGCCGTTTTGGTATACAGTTTGACTGTCTTCAAATACACCGATAGCCATTTTAGCGTAGCCCGCAGATACGTTCCAGTTGTTGTTGAAATTGGGTACGTTGTTGATGTAATTGTCTTTCATATTGTTCAGAAAGTTTACAAACTGGGTATTTTCGGCAGTCGTCCAGCCGCCGCCAACACCGCTGGCCGGTATGTAGTATTTGATAATTTCGGCAGCTGCGGCAAAAGTAGGGGCGGCCCATGAAGCCTCAAGCGAAGCCTGGTTGGGCTGAGAGCCGGTTACGCTGAAGTTTTGAAAATGACTGGCCCAGCCGTCAAGAATTTGTTTTACGGTAGTTGCATATGATGCGGTGCCGGTTTTAGCCCAGCGCAGTGCCAGGGCATAGCTCAGCAGGGCATCGCCTTTAAAAGCAATTTCGTCGGGTGTTGTAACGCCGCCGGCTACCTGCACAGTGGCCTTGTAGGCACCGCTGGGACTATGATTGTTACAATAGTTGAGTACAAACTGATAGGCTGCCAGTCGGTTAGCATCATTTGAATTAGCCTGTTGGCCCACATAGTCAAGCGTTTGCTGCGTGTTGAGGATCCCGGGATGGATAAAGCCGGTAGCCTGGGTTTTTAATGCCGGTGAGGCGGCATCATTGCTTGCCGCCGCCGGCGAGACTTGTTTTTTTGTGCAATAAGAAAAAAATAAGGCCACAAAAAGGGCGAGGCCCAATAGGGTTGCAAAGGTAGTTTTTGGTTTGCTGTTCATAAATTGGTTTTTAGTTTACAACTGGTATGATCGGCATAACTTTAAAACAAACAGCTTAGGACTACCGAGGTGCGCTATTTGCCCGGCATTAGGTTTTACTGTTGTTTAAAAAGGTGCCGAATAATTGGTTTGATGAAACAAAATTATTGTAAACTATTGATTAAAAGCAAGATGTAAATATATCGATACGCTTGACCCACAATAGTACTTCGCGGTAAAAGAGGTTGTTTTAATGGCAAAAAAAATTTAATTTTTTTTGCCTGATACGGTTTATCCGCGTAATAAAAGGGAGATAAGGCTTGGTTGGGTGTAGCTTTCAAAGACTAATATAAAGACAAAAGCCCGCAATTGGTTTATTACAGGCTTTTGGAGAATTCATTCAGCATTTATATTTCCGTATTTAATTCACGTTATTATGCTACTCATTGGTAAGAAACCCTCCTTTACCATGGTAGAGGTCAAGTTTTCCGTTAAGGTCAATTTTTATTACAGACATGTATTTATCCTGCTGGTTTTCAGGAACGGAAATATACAACAATCCCGGTACGGCACTCCAGGAAATTTTGCCGACGATTTTATAGGTTAGTGGTGTGTTGCTCCCAAGAACACTGATTTTTTTGATATTGTTTTTTAAGCCTTTCACCAATACCGGAGCGCTTGTTTTAGCCGGAACAAACAGGTATACCGTGGTTGAATCTTTCGACAGGGTGCTTGCGCCATAATAATGTCCCTGTGGCATGCCTGCTATGGTATTAAAAACCCCCTCGCTGTTTTTTTTGTTCCATGCACCCAATTCTTTAAGCATGTTCACCTCTTGCTGCGGAATGCTGCCATCTCCTTTGGGCCCAATATCCAATAGTAAATTTCCACCGTAGCTTACGGCATCGATAAAAATGCTGATGATCTCATAAGGGGTTTTAAAATTGGTGTCCTGTGGCTGATATCCCCAGTTATCGTTGATGGTCATGCAAAGCTCCCACCATTTATAATTAGGCCTCGATACCGGGAAGTTTTGCTCGGGCGTGTCGTAATCGCCAAAACCCTGCAAGCGTCCGTTGATGATGACGTTGGGATTATAGCTTAACAGTTTTTGCCGTACAGCCGATGCTTTCCATTCCTCGGCATTGTGTTCCCAGTCGCCGTCAAACCACCAGAGATCGGGGTTGTATTGTTTTGCAAGCTCATCCAGCTGACCGTTCATAAAGGTTAAATATTTAGCCCATTTTGCTGGTTGGGAGTTAACCTGGTACCGGCTGCTATCTTTCAAAAAGCCCGGATAATCGGCATGGCTCCAATCTATCAGCGAAAAGTATGCCCCTACTTTTATACCGCGTATGCGCAACGCGTCATACAATGGTTTTAGCAGGTCTTTTTTGGCAGGAGTTTTTTGTACTACATTCAGCGGACCGTATTTGCTGTTCCATAAAGCCACACCATCATGGTGTTTGGTAGTCATCACCGCATAGCGGGCACCGCTTTCTTTAATCAGTTCTGCCAGTTCATCTGGTTTATATTGATTTGCCGTAAAGCCTTTTAGCTGGCTCATATAATCCGGATAGCTGATCTTTTTATTATGAAAACTCCAGCTTTCATCTATCCCTTTTACAGAATAAATGCCGTAATGAATAAATATGCCCAGCTTGGTATCGGCAAACCATTGCATTTTTTCTTTGATCTCGTCAGGATTTACACGGTGTTGCGCCTGTGCGTAACCAGTGTATAACATGGTAAAAAATACCAGGAAAAGGTGTGATAGATTTCTTCTCATTTTCAAAAGTAGCTATTGCTTTTATAAATCCATCTCATACTTTTTAAAAAAAATAAAAAGTTTTCTTTCTTTATTAAATTAATTTATTTAAATATGCAGATATAAACCCCTGCTTCATGTTTCTTAAACATATTGACCTCATTAAAGGGCTGTATTACAGTAAAACAGCTTCCCTTAACGACCTGAGTATTTATACAGGCCGAAGCATTCCTTATGTGACCAAAGGGATAGCCGAATTGATGAAGTTAGATATTGTGAAGGAAGTAGGTATAAGGGCCTCAAGCGGCGGCAGAAAACCCGCAACTTATTCATTGATAGCTGATACCGGCTTTATCATTTCGGTAGCTATGAACCAGTTTCTGACAAGGATTGTAATTGTCAATATGAATAATGATTTTGTGGGAGAAGTGCAGGAGTTTGAGTTAAAACTGGGCGATAACAAGGATGCAATCCATTCATTAATAGCCTGTATTAAAGCCGTAGTTGTTAATTCAGGATTACCGCAAGATAAATTTTTAGCTATAGGGATTACCATGCCCGGGTTTATTGACGCGTTTTTAGGGAATAACCTGAGTTTTCTTAAGGCCCCGGAAGAAACATTGGTAACCTACATTACCAAACAGGCAAAATTACCGGTATTTATTGAAAACGATTCGACGGCTATAGCGCTGGCCGAGCAAAAATTTGGGCTTCCCATTGCCCGCAATAACTCCATGATCATTAACCTGGGTTGGGGCGTTGGTTTGGGGATGATCATCAATAAAGAGATATTTAAAGGGCACAGCGGTTTTGCGGGAGAGTTTAGCCATTTGCCTCTTCATAAAAATGGAAAACTATGCTCATGCGGTAAGCAGGGCTGCCTGGAAACAGAAGCTTCTTTGCTGGCTATTGAAGCTAAAGCTGCTGAAGGCCTGAAACAGGGGGAAGTTAGCAGCCTGGTAAAATATGATAATGTATCGGCAGATAATATCATTGCCGAAGCGCTTAAAGGTGATGCCTTTGCAATAAAAATCATTGCCGAGGCAGCTTATTTTATTGGTCAGGGCCTGGCCATATTGCTGCATTTAATGAATCCCGAAAGCATCATTTTAAGCGGGAAGGGGAGCGTTATCGGTAAATTATGGCTTAGTCCTATCCAGCAGGCCATGAATGAGCATTGCATACCCCGCTTAACAACTTACACCCAATTAGCAGTTTCAAACCTCGGTAACAACGCGCAATTATTAGGAGGCGTAACCACGGTGATTGAAAATCTATATAAACTTAGTCCGCAGGGCAATATTTCCGAGCCTGCATAAACACATTAAAGAGCTTTTTTTAACTCAATTAATTAATTTTCATGCAACAATTTTATCTAAACTTGAAAAGGTGGGTGGTCCTGCTACTGCCCCTTTTTATCTCGGCAAATTTATTTGCCCAAACCAATGTTACGGGAGTGGTGCGCGATGACGCCGGTCCATTACCGGGTGTAACCGTGTTAGTTGTGGGCACAACAACCGGTGTACAAACCAATATTAATGGTGCATACAGCATTAAAGTGGCTAAAGGTGCAGTGCTTAAATTTTCATCTGTAGGCTACACCCCAAAAGAAGTTACCGTTGGCGACAATGCTGTGATCAACGTAACACTGGCTGCGGGCAAAGGCGAATTAAATGAAGTAGTAGTTACCTCATTCGGTATCAAACGCCAGGAAAAATCCCTGGGTTATGCCACTACTACAATTACGGCAAAGCAGTTAACCGAGGCTGGTAATACCAACTTTGCTTCGGCATTGTACGGTAAAGCTCCTGGTGTTAAAATTACTACTGCTCCGGGTGGTTCAAGCAGTGCGGTAAACGTACAGATCCGCGGTATCAACTCGCTTAACTACAACACTCAACCCCTGTATGTTGTAGACGGTGTTATTATCCGTAATAATAGTGAAGCTGGTGCCGGTGGTTCAAACAACGATGGGTACTGGTCTGATCAGCGGATCAGAGGTAACGGGATCCTGGATATCAACCCACAGGATATCGAAACGCTTACGGTGTTAAAAGGTGCAAGTGCAACAGCTCTTTACGGATCTGACGCTATGAGCGGTGCTATTGTTATCACCACCAAAAAAGGCTCAAAATCAAGAGGGCTCGGTGTTGATTTCAACTATGTAGGTACTGCCGAGCAGGTTGCCTTTACACCAAATTTTCAAAACGTTTACGGTCCTGGTTATGACCGTGCTACCAATCTTGCAGGTGGTTTTACCGAAGATGGCTGGTTAGCTGATACTAATTCGCCTACAGGTTACAGGCCGCGTTTTAGCTCATATGCACAATTCGGCCCTAAAATGGAAGGTCAGAAAATCAGGTGGTGGGATGGCGAGATCAGGGATTACAGCCCACAGCCTAATAATTACAAGGACTTGTTTCAAACAGGTTATAGCTCAAACGCCAACATCGCTATATCAAACCAAACGGATAATGTTAACTACCGTTTGTCTGCAACCCGTTTGGATTATACAGGTATTCAGCGCGGTCAAAAACAACAAAAAAACTCTTTTAACTTAAATACCACTGTTAAGTTAAGCAACAAAATCAGCGCGGATATCGTTGCGAGCTACGTAAATACCTTAACCCATAACCGTCCGTATCAGCTTGGTCGTGTTTTAGCCAACTTTGGTGGCTTCTTAAATCGTTCGGAAAAAGCAGATGTATTGCTTGATAATTATCAAACATCAGCAGGTTATAAATACGTAACGCTTGCCAATGCGGTCAGGAACCCAGCCGAGGCTTTCAAATACAACATGAGCGGTGCGGATATTATGGACTTTTTCTGGACTCAATTAAAGAACAGCGAAGATGAAAACGAAAACCGATTGATCACCAGCGCTACTTTAAACTGGGATGTACTTAAAAATGTAAAGTTCCGTGGACGTATCGGCAGTGATTATACCGGCCGCAATACCGAGTCACAACAGTACAACGAATATCCTATAGCTTTTAACGCCCCGTCAAGCACAGGTTATTATGGTGTTACCAAAGGACAGTATTCTGTTACTTACGGTGACTTATTGTTAACCTATTCGCCAAAATTGACCAAAGATCTGAGTATGTCTGTTAGCGGTGGTTATACTTCACGCAGCGAAACTTACCGCGATCAATCATCAGGTACTAATGGTGGTTTGGTTACCGAAAATTTCTTTTCTATATCTAACTCATACGGTGTGGCAAATACAAGCGCTACCCGTGGTTTCCTGAAAAGCCAGGCCGTTTTCGGAATCTTGAACTTTAACTACAAAAACTATTTATTTTTAGAAGGTACTGCACGTAATGAATCGGCTTCAACGCTTCCTACGCAAAACAATACCTATTTTTATCCATCAGTAAATGCGGGTTTTGTGTTTACAGATGCATTTCAAATGCCTGAATTTATCAGCTATGGAAAATTAAGGGCATCATACGGTGTGGTTGGTAATAAAGCACCAAGATATGTTCCTAACGTATTGTACAACCAATCGTCGTTACAAACACAAAATGGCTCTGTTACTCAGCTTACTTTTGATGCTACCTATGGCAATCTGCAGTTAAAGCCCGAAATGAAATATGAGCAGGAATACGGCCTGGAGGCCCGTTTTCTGAAAGACCGTATAGGTTTCGATTTCACTTACTATAACAACCAGGTTAAAAACGTAATTATGGCCTTGAATGTTGCACCATCAACGGGTGGCGGCAGCTTACTTGCTAATGCCGCTACTTTACACAGCAATGGTTTAGAGGTTGGTTTCAACGGCAAGCCAATTGTTGGTAAATTTAACTGGGATGTGCGTTTAAATTTTGCTGTTAACCATTCAAGAGTAAACAACCTGGCGCCAGGTTTTGACAGGCTTACTTTCTACACCGGCGATCAATCTGCATTATTGGTTGTGGCCCAGCCTAACCAGCCTATAGGTAATATATTGGTTTACCCAATAGCTAAAGACGCTAATGGCAACAAGATTGTAAACAGCGATGGTTTATACACTATTGATAAATCAAAATATGTGAACGCGGGTAATATACAACCTAAAATTGTAGGTGGTATTGCCAATACTTTCAACTACAAAGGCTTCTCTCTTGATGTATTGGTTGATTACCGTTTTGGCGGTAAAATGGTATCAAACCCATTAAAGTATGGTACCGCCGCAGGTATGTACGAAAGCACTTTACAGTATCGTGATGCAGCTCATGGTGGCTTAGCTTATTATATTGATGGCAGTGGCGGCAAGCATTTAGGAACTGCACCAAGCGGAGGAAAAACCTACAACGATGGTGTTATATTGGAAGGCGTAAATGAAAGCGGACAGAAAAACAGCACTATTGTTGATGCGGCTTCTTACTACCTGAATACTTATGATTGGGGCGAAAACTCTGTAAACGAAAACGCTGTATTTAAAAACAACTACGTGAAATTGCGTGAAGTAGTACTTGGATACAGGTTGCCGGCAAGCGTAAGCAAAGCGTTGCACCTGAACAATTTAAGGTTCTCTTTAGTAGGAAGAAACCTATTGTATGTATACCGCACACTTAAAAATCTTGACCCGGAAGCTCCTATTGGCGACAAATGGTACAGGCAAGGTGTGGATGAAGGTTCATCACCTGCCACCAGGAGTTTTGGATTCTCATTAAACGCGAATTTTTAATAGCACAAGTCATTAATTATGAAAAAGAATTTTAGAAATATAGGATTTGCGTTTTTGCTTGCTTTATCATTAGGCAGCTGCAAAAAAAGCATCGATGAAAAATTTAATAACCCCGAAAAAACGGCGACGGTGACTATTCCGTACATGTTTACCGGGATGTTAAATAATACAAGGGTAAGGGCCGAGTACTGGCATTACAGAACCTTTGTATTAACGGCTACGAGTTATTTTGGACAAACCTCTTATTTACCAAATACTAACACGGTATATCAGCCGAATGATGGCTATATGGGTAACCGCTGGGAGGATTTTTACCATCCAAATGGTTCGGCCAATGGCGTAATGGCTTTGTACCGCACCATGGAGGTTACTTATAACCAAATGTCGGCTACGGATAAGGCAACTAATGATGTGATCATGAATGCTGCCCGGGTAACTTTATACGATCAGACATCACAAATGGTTGATTGCTGGGGTGATATTCCGTTTAGTGAGGCAGGTAGCCTTGAAACAAGTGCAACGGTTAAAAATCCGAAATTTGACGATCAGATAGCTTTGTACAAAAGCTTCATTGCTGGTTTGGATGCTGCTTCTACTTATTTTAAAACAGCTACCTTATCAGACCAGTCAAGTAAGGCGTTTACCAATCAGGATATTTTATTAGGTGGTAGTGTGGATAAATGGAGAAGGTATACTAACTCTGTCCGCTTGCGGTTACTAATGCGTATGTCTTTTTATGATGAAGCAGGATCGAAGGCCGAAGTGGCTAAAATGCTGGCAGACCCAACATCATATCCGTTAATGGATGGCGGAAATTCTGCCAATTACAACCCTGCGGCAACTGATGCTTTACTGACACCGTTAACCAACTACACCGGATCATTGCAAAACGCGCTTACCGAGGGAAATAGCAATGGTGCGCCTGATTATATGTTAAATACTGTAATGTTGCCAGCTAATGACCCAAGGATACCTGTAATATTTGATAAGGGTGTAGACCTGACAGATCCTAACAACCCGAAACCGAACAAAGATTATAAGGCACAGGTAGTAACAATGCCAAGTGAAGAAGGCTCAAGAACGTTTACTCAATATTCAGTTGTTAACCCAACCACATTCTTAACCAACAATAAACTTCCTGGTATAGTGATGACCGCGCCCGAAGTTAACTTCCTGAAAGCTGAAGCCTTTGAGCGTTGGGGCGGCGGCGATCCGAAAGTGGCTTATGAAACAGCAGTAAGCCAGTCTGTTTATTTCTATTTTTATCTGAATAGTTTAGGTACCGGCGTTAAGCCAACGTTGAGCGCAGCAGATATAAATGTATTTCTTTTGAACAACACCACTACAGTTCAGGGCGGGCCAACAGTGCTATATACAGGTTCACAGACTGAAAAACTGGCAAAAATATGGATACAGAAATGGGTACATTTTGGCTTTATGCAAGGTACCCAGGCCTGGAGCGAGTACAGGCGTACAAAGTACCCTAAACTTACGTTCCCAAGCACAGGTAAATTGGCCAATTATACTACGCCGCCAACCCGCTTAGTATATCCAAGTGTAGAAACCGGCTTTAACACTCATTATAATGATGTAAAAGCAAAAGATACACGTACAACAAAGATCTTCTGGGATGTAAAATGAGAAACCAGATAATAGTTGATTGAGAAGCTGCCCACAATTGTGGGCGGCTTTTTTATTGCAGATCGCGGAACGGAAGGCCGGTGCAGTACTGTGTATTGAAATCAGTTGAGTTTTGAAAGTGTGCTATTTAATACTATTTATACAGTAGTTTCATATTTCTCTAAAAGATCATGTGTGAATTTATTGTACTCTTCGCGCATAGGCAACTCAAAATCAGTGTGCAGAATCCGTTTATCAACTAATAAATTCTCATTAGTTTTGAGATTAAACCCTTCTTTTTTTACATTTTTTCAATAAAAGCCTATTCCTCTTTTTTGCCGGGAAGGAACATTATTGAAGTTGATGCCATATCATAATCTTTATATCAATATTCGATCGCAGAACGGGTAATAACGGCAGCTTCTCGCCGGTTTTGAACTATGGTACTCTCATGGTTTAAAAATCCATCTGAACAAACACCATTTACTGAAAACGATCTAATCTTAAAGGCCGTCTTGAATTAAAACAGCCTTTATAAAAAGTTGAGTAATTTAAAGTACTACTCAACTTTTCTCAGCGGAGGGGGAGGGTTCAGAACCTGCCTCTGTACGCTTTTGATCTTCTGTCAATTATAGGTTTTTTCAAAATTGACTCACCGCATGACTCACCAGTTTTTTCTTGCCATCTGACGTAAATCATGAGTAAAGATACAAAGAGAATTAATAGAATTTCAAGTTGTATTCTATGCATGGTTATTTACTAATTGCATCAGAGATTCCGGTTCGAGCCCATTTTGGGAATGACCAGCGAAAGATCATCTGAACCGCCGATCAAAGCGGTATCAGCAACATGTCACCCGCAGAGCCGAAAGCGCTTCAATCCGGCATAAAAACTTCGCAATCGATTGCGAAAAAAAGTTCATTAATCACGAAAATTAATCAATTATTTATTTTTTATTAATCGCCAGTTCTTGATTTGTATAGAATTATAAACTCGAAACACTATCTGTTTCCGCCGCATTTGGCAGCCGGCTGGTGTATCTTATAAACCAACAAATCATGTATCGCTATCACCCTTACCCGCCATAGGTATGCTGTAATACACTGCCATTTACCTGAAAAAGGTAACTAAAACCAATAAAACTTAATCATTAACGAGAAACAATATGAAAAAACTTAGATACTTACTTATCATTTTCTTTCTTTTCCCGCTCAGTTTGCTCGCACAGCAAACCACCATCGGCGGAAAAGTTATAGACTTAACCGATGGGGCTACACTTCCGGGGGTAAGTGTAAAAATTAAGGGAACCACTATCGGTGCCATAAC
The DNA here is from genome assembly GCF_034263275.1 of Mucilaginibacter sp. cycad4. NCBI lineage: Bacteria > Pseudomonadati > Bacteroidota > Sphingobacteriia > Sphingobacteriales > Sphingobacteriaceae > Mucilaginibacter > Mucilaginibacter sp. cycad4. Next base: position 6,503,698 of record NZ_CP139559.1, read on the forward strand.
CGATGCTGAGGGAAAGTTCAAACTTAGTGTACCGGGGCCCAATACCATTTTACAACTCTCATACATCGGTTATGTAACCCAGGAAATTGTTGTTAAAGACATTAAAGATGGTACGGTTGCTTTAAAAACCACTAACAAAAGTCTTGAAGAAGTCGTTGTTGTTGGTTACGGTGTACAAAAAAGAGCAACCATAACCGGCTCAATAGCCACACTGCAAAGCAAAGAGATCACCACTACAAAAAACGAAAGCGTAGTGAACATGTTAACCGGTAAAATACCGGGCGTACGTATAGTACAAACGACTGCCGAACCAGGGTCTTACGCTAATAATTTAAACATCAGGGGATATCAGGGCGCTCCATTAATTGTAATTGATGGTGTAATTGGCGGCGACCAGTCAACCGTAGGCCGTATGGACCCAAACGAAATTGAAAGCATTTCAGTATTAAAAGACGCTGCTGCTTCAATTTATGGTATGCGCGCAGCTGGTGGTGCCATTATAATCACCACCAAAAAGGGTGGAAAAAACGGCAAGATCAACATTAACTATTCAGTCAATGACGCGATACAAACCTTTTTGGGTATGCCCGAAGGTGTTGGCGCGGTTGACTATATGTTGCTGACCAACGAAAAAATCAAGCGCGATTTCGCCAATAACTTTGTGCATAACGTTACACCGCAGTTTTCCTATGCCGATATCAAACCATGGCTTGACGGTACTTATAAATCAGCCGACTGGATAGGCATGGTTTTCAAAAAAACAGCCAACCAAATTCAGCATAATTTGAATATTGACGGCGGTAATGATAAAATCAGCTATTTCTTCAATTTTGGCTATCAAAAGCAGGATGGTGTTTTTAAAACCGGCAGCCTGAATTATAATAAATACAATTTTCGCTCAAACGTTACCGCAACTATTACCAAAGGTTTAAAGGCACAGGTATTAACATCAGCCTGGATGGATGAAAAAAACCTCCCTTATACCGATGAGTGGACCATTTATAAATATACGTGGAACCAGATCCCAACTCACCAGATCTACGCTAATGACAATCCCCTTTACCCCGCGGTAATTGATGATAATATGAACCCTTCTATCATTACTGATGCCAATAAAGTAGGTAGCAAGCGGTACAGGAACAAGAGCATTACCAGCCAGTTAAACTTAACTTATGATATCCCCGGCGTAAGCGGACTGACCGCCAAAGCTTTATTCAATATTGATTATGGTACTGCCGATAACAATACCATAAGAAGATCATTTTCATTATATACTTACAAGGCTGATAATGATACATATATACCAAGTTTAGTAAACTCGCCTGCCGGTATTACCCGCGCATATTATACGCACTTAAACACGCTTAGTCAGGTAACCTTAAACTATGCACATACCTTCCTGAAAGATCATAACATAACCGCCATGGTTACCTATGAACAAAGCCACGAAACCGCCGATAACTTTAACGCTTACCGCGATATTGAAATCCCGGTTGATTATTTGTTTGGTGGCTTGCAAAACTCCAATATGTCAGGTGGTATGGATGCCGGTGCTTTACAAGACCGTGCACACAGAAGCTATATTGGCCGTTTTAATTATGATTATAAGGGAAAATATCTTGCAGAGTTTAGCTTCCGTCGTGATGGTAACAACCTTTACAAACCTGGTTCAGACCAGTGGGGCTTTTTCCCCGGCGGATCAATTGGCTGGGTTTTAACCAGGGAAAATTTTTTCCGTAGCCTGGTATCTGAAAATATCCTTTCAAACTTAAAAATCAGGGCTTCATATGGCCAAACCGGTGACGAAGCAAACGCCCCCGCATTTAACTACGTAAACGGTTACACCTACCCCGTAAACAGTTATATCTTCGGTTCAAGCGCCGTTAACGGTTCTGCGCCAAAGCTGGGCAACGCCGGCCTAACCTGGTCGGTGAATACCATCAAGAACATCGCGGTTGATTTCGGCCTGTTTGGTGGTAAAATTGACGGTACCATTGAGATTTTCAGGAACGACAGGACTGGTTTGCCCGCCCAGCCTTCGGTGGCATTACCGGGCACAGTAGGCGCGGCAGTGCCACAGATTAACTACAACAGTGATCGTGTACAGGGTTTGGATTTCAATATGTCGTACCGAAACACCTTTGGTCAGGTTGGCTTAAACGTTACCGGTAACATTGGTACAACCCGCTTAAAAGCCCTAAAAGTACTGCGCGGCCAATCGGGTAACGAATACTTGAACTGGAAAGAAAATCAAACTAACAGGTACCAAAACGTTTGGTGGGGCCCGGAATATGCGGGCCAGTTTACCTCATACAACCAAATCTATAATTATGGCGTAAATACCGGCGGCGGCAATAACAATACTATCCCCGGCGATTATTACTACAAGGACTGGAACAATGATGGTGTAATTGACGATAAAGACAGCCACCCTATTGCCACTACTGATATCCCGCTTTATAACTACGGCCTTACCATTGGCGTAAGCTACAAAGGCTTTGATATGAACATGCTTTTACAAGGCGCAGCCGGTGTGTATGTGCAATATGGTGAGCAGTTTGCTTCTCCGCTGATGTACGGCCGAAGTGCATTGACCCGCTTCCTCGACAGCTGGCACACTGCTGATCCTTCTGCAAACGTGTTTGATCCAAATACTCAATGGGTTCCGGGCTATTATCCCGCTATGGGGTCGCCGGATGCCCAGGGTACAAAGGCTATTCAAAACGCCAGCTACCTCCGCATAAAAACGCTTGAATTTGGTTACTCGGTGTCGCCGGCTGTTTTAAAAGCCATCGGGGTTAGGAAATTTCGTGTTTATGTAAATAGTTATAATCTATTAACATTCACCGGATTAAAAAACTACGATCCGGAACACCAGGGGCCTAATCCGAGAGATAACAATGATTTCGGCAAGGCCCTTGGCGGATACACCTACCCAATGAACAGGACCTTTAACCTGGGTGCTAACGTTTCATTTTAAATCATTTAACACATGAAAAAAATACATAAACTCATCATAGCAATTTCTGTCGGTGTGGGTACTTCGGTAACCTCCTGCCAAAAATTAGACATCCCGCCAACTAATATTTTTACGCCTAACATCATTTATGACAGCGAATCTGGCGTTAAATCATTTTTAGCAACTATTTATACCAATTTGCCCATCGAAGATTTTAAATACCGGCCCGACCAGGGATTTAAAACAGGCAGCAACGACTGGGAAAACTTTTATAACTCAGCTTCGGTTACCGGCGAAGAAGTTGGCCCGTTTGGTGGTATGGATATAGGCGGTGGTTTCGGTTACTGGCCATACGGCGATATCAGGAACGTAAATACACTGATTGCGGAACTTCCTAAACACACAGCTGCTTTAACTCAAAACACGGTAAACGCATTGTTAGGCGAAGCTCACTTTTTAAGGGCTTACTATTACTTTGGTTTGGCCAAACGCTATGGCGGCGTACCTATCATTAAAGAGCCCCAGGATCCGGCCGCGCCTTTATCTGAATTACAGGTTCATCGTGATAAAGAAGAAGCTACCTGGGATTTTATCGGTGCAGAGCTTGATCTCGGCTACCAGATGATGCCTGAAACCAGTGATGCAGGCAGAGCGAATAAATATGCTGCTGCTGCATTAAAATCAAGGGTGATGTTATATGCAGCATGTATTGCCAAATACGGATCGACCAATTTTGTAGACGGGCCTGCACGTGCCCAGGGTTTGGTAGGCATTCCGGGAAGCAAAGCCAATACCTATTTCCAGGCTGCTTATGATGCTGCAAAATTATTGGAAGGCCATTATTCACTTTATAATGCCAATTCGGATAAGGTACAGAACTATGTAGACCTGTTCCTGAAAAGTGGCAGCCCTGAGAATATTTTCATCAAACAATATTCTATTGCCAACCATACGGCGCATAGCTGGGATGACACTATGTCGCCGCGTTACTTTACCGCAAACGCGCTGTCACGTTCATATCCAACTTTAGACCTGGTACAGCTTTGGGGTGCATTAAACGTAACCAATGATGATGGTACCCCTAAACGCTTCAATGACCGTGCTGAATTAATGCAGGGCCTTGAGCCACGTTTAGTAGCAACCATTTATTTCCCGGGCGCTACCTTAAGGGGCTTAACCTTTGATATGCAACGCGGCATTTACCCTTCATTCAGCGGTACTGCTGCTGCCGAAGTGGCTAAACAGCCAAACTCACGCTCATATATCCTTGCCGGTGATACCAAAACCCTTTACCAGGGCAGGCAGGTGATAGGTTTTACCGGCCCATGGACCGGCGGTGACGAGCTTACCCGTACCGGTTTCTATGTTCGCAAATATGTTGATTATAATAAACCGCAGGCATCGGTAGATCTGAACCGCAGCGAACAACCATGGATTGACCTGCGTTATGGCGAAATCCTGCTGAACCGTGCTGAGGCTGCCATAGAATTAGGCAATAATGGAGACGCATTAACCTCTATCAACCTGCTCCGGAGCCGCGCCGGTGCAACACCTTATGGTTCTATCGACCTTGATAAAGTGCGTAAAGAGCGCCGTATGGAGCTTGCCTTTGAAAATCAATATTACTGGGACCTGAAAAGATGGCGCATTGCCGATGTGGTACTTGACCGCGCCCATTTTAAAGGCCTGATGCCGTACTATGTATTGAATGAAAACAAATACATTTTCCTTTCCGAGCCAGAGCTGTTTAACAGGGAGTACAGTTTCCAAAAGCAGTTTTATTATGAGCCTATCCCTGGCGGGGAAATTGGCAAAAACCCTAACCTGCTTCCTAACAACCCTAATTATTAAGAATTTAAAAGTTAAAGATATGAAAAATCTGATCGGTAGAATTTTGGTGGGCATAGCTATACTGGCAAGTTCTGCATGTACAAAAACAGATAACTACGATGGCCCCAACGCTTCATTGCAGGGCAATATACTATCATCCGAAGGCGGCAACCTCCTTACCTCGGGCGGCAGCACCACTATCAAACTGCAGCAAATAGGCTGGACTACCCCGCAAACCATTCCAAGCAAATTTGATGGTACATATGAGGATTCAAAATTGTTTAAAGGCGGGTATAAAATTGTGCCTACAGGCGGCGCTTTCTGGCCGGTTCTTGATACTGTAACGGTTAACATTGATAAAGGCACCAAACATGACTTTATGGTTACACCGTATATCGTGATCAAAAACTTCACACATACGTTAACGGGTACCACGCTTACGCTCACGTTTGACATCGACGCGCCTGTTATTGCCGGTTTACCAACCATTAAAGATGTGCAGCCCTATGTAAATACTACCAAACTGGTAGGTACAGGTGCTTCTATCCGTGATTTTTCGGACGTGAACGCCAAAACCATCAATAAGGCATTTATTGATATGAGCGCCGCCGAAAAATCGATAACACTTACTGTACCCAACCTTATTCCGGGCCGTACCTTTTTTGTGCGGGTGGGCGTTCGTCTGAGCGATAGTTTCAACAGCTCAAATTTTTCGGAAATAGTACAGGTAGATATTCCTAAATAAGTTAATCTAAAACCAAAAGGAAATGAAATTCATTAAAACAATGATGGCTTGCTCCATCCTCATGATAGGCTTGATTGCTGCAGGCTGCAAAAAAGAAAAATATATTTCACGGGATACTTCGTACCTGAAACCGCCGCCGCCTGATACCACTGCGCCGCCGGCAGTGGATCCTACGCTTGTTGTGTTTGACAATGCAGATAAAGCTGACGGCTGGCAAACAGTTGGTACTCCCGCAATAGCCACAACAGGCCAAAAGGAAGGCGCAGGCTATCTGAAAAATACCATTGCCAACGGCAGCGATTTTATGCAGTTTATCAAAGACCTGTCTACCCCACTTGATACCAAACTCACCGGCAATAACGGCCAGTTCAAATTCTGGTGGTATGTTTCGGATGTATCCTTGCTGAAAGCCGATGGTTCTATCGAGATCACCAGTTCCGGTAAATCCGACGATCACGAATCGGCCTGGGATGTAGCGCCATTGATCCCCACCCTAAAAAACGGCTGGAATGAGATCTCCCTTAATTTTAGCAAGGCGATTAAAACAAACGATGGCGGAGCCGATTATTCAGCCATCAACCACTTCAGGATCTTCTTTTTCACAACTGGTAAAGACCACGGCGATTTAGTCACCGGCGTTGATGACTTTGTATTCAGGGCCGCTCCAGCCCCACCTCCGGTAGTATTTGACAATGTTGACAAAGCTGACGGATGGCAAACTGTAGGCACACCAACCATAGCAACTACCGGCCAAAAAGAAGGCACAGGTTATTTAAAGAATACCATTGCCAATGGCAGCGATTTTATGCAGTTTATTAAAGATGTTATCACACCGGTTAACAGTTCATTCAGCGCTGCTGATGGCAGGTTCACCTTTTGGTGGTATGTTTCTGACGTATCCTTGCTGAAAGCTGATGGTTCTATCGAGATCACCAGTTCGGGCAAATCAGATGATCATGAATCGGCCTGGGATGTAGCCCCTTTAATACCAACGCTTAAAAACGGCTGGAACCAGATCACGCTTGATTTTGACAAGTCTATAAAAACCGGGGATGGTGGTGCCGACTACACTGCTATTAACCACTTCAGGATCTTCTTCTTTACCCAAACCAAAGATCACGGCGATTTGGTGACCGGTGTTGATGACCTGAAGTTCATATCCAAATAATTAATCCCCAATCATAATTAATAGCGAGCCGGCTGCAGAGTCTAAACTGCGGCCGGCTTCAATAACACGAAGAGATCGTAATGAATTTAACTACTTTATTCAAGCCCCTGGCAATAAAAGCTTTGCCTGCAACGCTGGCTGTAACATTTGTGCTTGCGGGAAACAGCTGCACCAAAGCCCAGGAAAAAACAAAACAGCAGGAAAAAACTACAACCGATACCTCCGGTAATCCATTTATCAGGAGCATGTACACCGCCGACCCATCTGCACACGTTTGGGCGGATGGCCGTTTGTATGTTTATGCCTCGCACGATATTTACCCGGCAAGAGGTTGCGATCTGATGGATCAGTACCATGTTTTCTCAACGGATGATATGGTGCATTGGAAAGATCATGGCGAGATCCTCCGCGCCGCGCAGGTGCCCTGGGGCCGTAAAGAAGGCGGCTTCATGTGGGCCCCGGATTGCGCTTATAAAAACGGAACCTATTATTTCTATTTCCCGCATCCAAGCGATACCAAATGGAACGACAGCTGGAAAATTGGGGTAGCAACCAGCAAAAGCCCGGCAAGCGGGTTCACCGTTCAGGGTTATATCAAAGGCCTTGAATCGATGATTGACCCCTGCGTTTTTATTGACGACGACGGGCAGGCCTATTTTTATTACGGTGGCGGCGGTACCTGCAAAGGCGGCAGGCTAAAGGATAATATGACAGAAATTGACGGCGAAATGAAAGCGATGGAAGGCCTTAAGGATTTCCATGAAGCAAGCTGGGTGCATAAACGCAATGGCATTTATTACCTCTCGTATTCAGATAACCATGATGTTAACGGAAAGCATAACCGCATGAACTATGCCACCAGTAAAAGCCCTTTGGGCCCATGGACCTACGGCGGCATTTACATGGACCCAACTGATAGTTATACTAATCACGGCTCCATTGTTCAATACAAAGGCCAGTGGTATTCATTTTACCATACCAGCGCATTATCACATGAGGACTGGCTAAGATCCATCTGCGTGGATAAGCTCTATTACAATGCCGATGGTTCCATCAAAATGGTTGAACCTACAGCTTCAAAATAACCAATCGAACCCCTTAAATCAATGATCGATGAAAAATATCAGAAGTAAAAACTCAGCAACCTTTTGCATTGCCGCGATGGTGGTGCTGGCATTAAGCTGCTCAAAGAAAAGTAGCGGAGGCGGCGATGTTACACCGCCAGACAAACCAAAAGATACGATAGACCTTACCCCCTCGCCTGTTGGCGATGTTGTGGGTAAAGTAATTGTAGGTTACCAGGGCTGGTTTGCAGCAATTGGAGATGGCTCACCGATTGACAGGTACTGGCATTGGGCGCAAACCTGGGAACAGCAGCCATCACCAACCAATACAGCTATTAAATCGTGGCCTGATGTACGGGATTATACCCAAACCTTCCCAACCAGGTATGCTAACCTGAACAATGGCCAGCCAGCTAACGTATTTTCTTCATTTTCCGACCAAACTATTGATGTTCAGTTTAAATGGATGAAGCAGTACGGTATAGACGGAGCCGCCCTTCAACGCTTTAACCCAAGCGGACTTGAGGGCCCTGTACGTGATGCCATGGCGGCAAAAACCAAAATAGCAGCCGAAGCAAACGGCGTTAAGTTTTACATTATGTACGATGTAAGCGGATGGAAAAATATGCAATCGGAACTAAAAACCGACTGGACAAACAAAATGTCGGTTTATACCTCATCCCCTGCCTATGCCAGGCAAAATGGCAAACCGGTAGTATGTATCTGGGGCTTTGGCTTCAGCGATGAAAATCACCAATTCACGGCAGCCCAGTGTCTTGATGTGATCAAATGGTTTAAAAGCAAAGGCTGTTATGTTATCGGTGGTGTGCCTACCCATTGGCGCACTGAGGATAGCGATTCACAGCCTGCATTCCTTTCGGCATATAGCGCACTGGATATGATATCGCCATGGATGGTTGGCCGGATCGGTAACAAGAGCGAGTCGGATAATTTTTATGGTACAGTTAACCGCCCCGATGTTGCTTATTGCAAAGCCCATGGTATCGATTATCAGCCTTGTATTCTCCCCGGCGATTTACAGGAGCATCAACGGGCGCATGGTGATTTTATGTGGCGTCAGTTCTTCAACATGAAAAGTGTTGGTGCGCAGGGCCTTTACATCTCGATGTTTGATGAATATAATGAAGGGAACCAAATAGCGAAAACCGCCGAAAGCCAGGATTTTGTACCGGCAGGCTCATCATTTGTAACCCTTGATGAAGACGGTACCGCCTGCTCGGCCGACTATTACCTGAGGCTTACAGGTGATGGCGCTAAGATGTTTAAGGGACTTATTCCGCTGACACCAACGAGGCCTACCGTCCCTAAGCTATAACACCGTCCCCGCATCAATCTTACACTCGTAAAAAGCCTGAACTCATAAAGTTCAGGCTTTTTACGAGTGTCTCTACCTGCTGCACAACCATGCAAAAATAAAGTGTGCCTGGCTCTCACCCCAAACACACCTGTTTACCTGTTATACCAGGTAACGTCAACTAAACCCCGGGGTATTCCGGAATACCTTTCTGCTCATCTGAGTCTGCACGTAGATCTATTTCACCCAAAAACTCCCTTTTTGCCTGATATCATCAGAGGAACTACCTACCATAACTTTAAATTCACCTGGCTCAACAACCTGTTTCATTTGCCGGTTCCAGAGCTTTAGTTCATCAGTGCTTAATTTAAACTGAACAGTGCCGCTCTCGCCCGGTTTCAGGCCGATGCGGTTAAAGCCTTTTAAAGCTTTTACAGGGGTAGTAACGCTGGCAATAACATCGCGTATATATAACTGCACCACCTCTGTACCTTCAACCTTACCCGTGTTCTTTACAGTAACGCTAATGTTAACCAAGCCGTTAACCGGAATGCTTGCCGGGCTGATTTTTAAATCGCTATAAGCAAAGGTTGTATAACTTAATCCGTGTCCGAACGGAAACAGCGGCGTATTTTTTTCATCAACATAAATATGTCCGGAAGTTGGTTTATGATTATAATAATAGGGTATTTGCCCGGTGGAGCGCGGAAAGGTCATCGGTAATTTGCCCGATGGGTTAATTTTGCCCAATAATACATCGGCGATAGCCAGGCCTCCGGTTTCACCCAAAAACCATGATTCTACAATGGCCGGGACGTTCTTAGCCAGCCCGTTTATGCTTAACGGCCGGCCGTTAAACATTACAACTGCAATGGGTTTTCCTGTTTTCTGTATAGCATCTATGAGGCGGGTTTGCCGGTTGTTAAGGTCAAGGTTTGCCCTATCTTTTCCTTCACCTACTTCACCGATATCTTCGCCTAAAACTACTACTGCCATATCCGATTTATTCACCAGATCGGCAGCCTTTTCAATATGCGCCGTTTGAGCTGCGGCCGAAGTATCTTTAGGATCATAACCCGGTTCGAACGTAATTTTCATATCAGCACCGGCCTTTTGTTTCAGGGCATCAAGTATGGCTATACCCTTACTGTTCTCATTGGCATAACCGCCCAAATAAGTACTTTCTGCCAGCGGACCTACCACTGCCACCGAATGTACATTTGACCCGAGTGGTAATATATTACCATCATTTTTGAGCAAACTTATACCCTCCTGTGCAGCCTTCAGGGCCACAGCGCGGCTGGCTTCGGTATGATATACTTTTTTTATGAGCGATTCATCAACATAAGGATGATCAAACAAGCCCAGCATAAATTTAACACGCAGCACATCGCTCACGGCCCGGTCAAGTTCGGCCATGCTGAGCTGTTTGGTAGCCACGGCTTTTTTTATCGCGCTCAAAAACTCCCTATGTGGAAAATCATAAAATTGCATATCGAGGCCAGCCGTAAGCGTTTGGGCGATAGCATCGGCAGGATTGGCGGCAATTTGGTGATTATTTAACGACATGCGGATAGCCCCGAGATCTGACAATACAAAACCATTAAAACCCCATTCTTTGCGCAGCACATCTTTCAGCAGCCATTTATTATCTACACAAGGTATACCATCGAGCTCACTGTAAGCAGCCATAATACCCATGGCATGCGCTTCTTTAACAGCCTTTTCAAACACATATAAAAAAGACGACCTTGCTTCACGTTCACCCATATTTACGGGAGCGGTATTGCTGCCCGCTTCGGGGATGCCATGTACTGCAAAATGTTTTGGTTCGGCCAGTACGGCATCATAATCGCTCAGTTTGCGGCCCTGTAAGCCTTTAACCATTGCCACACCATTAGCGGCTGCCAGATACGGGTCTTCGCCATAAGTTTCCTCTACCCGGCCCCAACGCGGATCGCGCGGAAGGCAAAGCACCGGGCCAAGCACCATAGCCACGCCATGCGCCCGCATTTCGGTAGCGATAATACGTCCGGTTTGATGCACCAGTGTAGTATCCCATGTACCGGCCAGGGCCATAGGCACAGGAAAGCTGGTGCTGCCCAATCCCGAATAGCCATGCAGGCCCTCTTCAATAAATAGCACGGGAATGCCCAACCGGGTGTGTTCAACCGCATAACGCTGTATTTGGTTGGTAATATCTGCCGTTAGGGGGTAAAGGTCATGCACCGAACCAATACCCTCTGTACCTATACTTATTTTAGCACTGTCTGAGTATGATTCTGCTTCGTGGCCTTTCATATTGGCCACCTCGTGGCCATAATACATATCCAGTTGTCTTATTTTTTCGCTAACCGTCATCCGGCTTAGCAGGTCGGCAACCCTTTTTTCAATAGAAGAAGCGGCGTTTTGATAAGGATATTTAACCGGCTTCCGGGGAGTTTCAAAAGAGCAAAAGGTGGCTATTAAAATAGCCAGCGCGCCGGCATACTTTTTCTTCATAAAATTACAGTATTTGTTAGGTTTTTAAATTTCACATCAGTGATTTGATGTTAAAGACGAAACTATACCCGGCAAATAATAACATATTAATAAAACATTAACAGCTATGTATTATGATGATAAGTTGCTCAATTTTATTGAAATCGTTTTATCAAGCGTAAACTGCTACTATTTGATATCCCTGTTTTTTATAAAAAAGTGCTTTGTTATCAGAGGTTAGCGCTAAAGGTTGATTTTTATATGCACCGATATAAATATGGCAATCACTAAATACAGTATAAATGACCATGCTTTATTTTGATATACCTTGAAACTGTAAATAACTGAGCAATGAATTGTCTGCATAATATTATAGATAAAACAATTAATAATAAATGAACTACATATTTGCTTACATGCTTCTTTGAGAATCTTTCTTTATCAACCTTAAAAGTTGCAAACATTGGGCAGGGCGTTATCAATGCATAAGACAACAAACTTTTTATTTCTTGTTTATACCAACAGGCAATGGCACATCTTTTTGCAGCGGTATTTGTTTCCGGAGCATTTTACCCGCGTAACCGGTTAAATACAGGTAATAATCGTTAGGGATATCATCTTCATATTTTACAAAAGTGCTTAACCCGACAGGCGGATTTTTAGAAGCTTTTAATATAGCTGTACCTTCATCAACTTCATCAAACATGGCTACATACAGCATTTCGGCACCACTGCTGATGGCTCCGTAGATCTGTTTCCAGAAAAAATGCCCCCTGTTGCGCGGAATTTGATTTTGCAGGCTGCGCGGGTTCATGTTATGCCAGCTAAAGCCAGGAAAAACAACCGGTACATAGTCGAGCTTATTAGTTTTACACCAGGCAATGTCATCGGCAATACGGCTTTGAAATTGGGGATACGAGTCTTCATTATACCGGCCCACAAACCAGGGATGAATAATATCGGCCTTGCGCAGTACGGCGTGCAGGTGCGGGTCCTTTTCGGTATCGTTTCCAAAATCCCGCCAGTAGGTGGGTACGCCCAGTAACACGGCGCAACCGCCATAAACGGGATCGTTCTTTAAAAAATCTATAATTCTTTCAGCTTCGGCAAGGCCGTACCTGCGGTTATCGTTAAACCCTATGCCCCAAACAGCTACTAATGGTTTACCGTTGTGGTATAAGTAAGTTTGTTTATTACCCCGGTTGGTTAGTTTTAAACTGTCTACCAGATGTTTCCAGTCTTTAATCACTATCGAGTCGCCCCCCTCGCGCATGCCCGACAGGTCGTACATGAGCGCTATCGCCTTGTGGTGTTTTCGTGATGATGTTAACACATTACTCAAAACAACATCATTATGCGCGCGGCCACGGCCTCTTTGCACATCAGCTATAAAACGCTGCACAAACACCCCGTCAACACCGTATTGCTGCATCCATTTAAAATGTGTTTCGGTTGATGAGGCATCGTGCGAGCTATAGACATAAGCGTAGCTGCCATCGGAATGTTTAAAGGAAGTTTGGTAGGTTTTTTCATATTCGCTTACGTCGGGCCATACATCAATATTGGTGCTTCCGGGTTCAAATTTGCCATGGGAGTTGTAGTGATTCCAGCCGCGGCCGCCGCCATCATCCGGCGCGTTGAACCAACCCTGGTAACCGGCCATTACGAGGCCCTTATAGCTGGTAAAGGCCGATGTTTTACTATGTTTAGGCGACTGACTGTAACCCGATGCGGTTATAAACAGTAATAACAGGCTAAATAAATGTTTTTTGGACATTAGGTTTATTATAAATGGTTATAAACCCAAATTTGTGCCGGAGCCTTAATTAATTCTTAAAAATTTATTAATTATTTTCCTCCGGGCGTTTTTATTATTCTAAAATAGAATGAAAATCGCGCTCAAAGCTTTCGCCATAAATTACCTTATACTCTTTACTAAAGCTTTCAAAGGTATTTTTAGCCAGCGAATGCTTACCCAGGTAGGATAGGGCTTTGCATTTCAGTATCATTGCATCTTCATTCACAGGGTCGAAGTAGAAAATATCATTGGCCAGCTTTATCAGGAACTCCGCGTCATCAGCAATGGCAATGGTGTTTGCAAACTGGATATAAGAATCAATGATTTCGTTCGATACTTCTGATTTAAAGGTATCCAGCCATTCGTATTCAATGTTCGATAAAAAATTACCCCTTTGTGTAATATGGGTAAGCTGTATGATTTTTTGTTTATTGAGCTTGCTTTTGTTTGATACGATGTTGAGATAGGTATGGTAATCAACCATGATCTCGTTATAATCTATCTCGATTTTCCAGTAGCCGGTATCTTTTGATAAATGGCAATGCCCCATTTTGTCGAGCAGCGATTTAAGCTTGGCAATATTTACTGAGCGGTTGTTACGGGCGCTCTTTTCTGATTTATCAAACCACAATATCTCGTTCAGCTTTTCGGAGCTTACCCCACGGCCCAGCTTTATGGAGTAAAGTACAATAACCAGGAACAATTCTTTTAACAGAGGTGTAAAATATTTGGTGATTTCCTGACCCCCGGCGGTAAAAAGCTGCAGATCGCCAAATAAAAATATAGCGTTTTTGTTGCTGTTGAGCTTATTGTCATGGTCGGCTTCAGTGGGTAGTTCTTTTTGTTCGGGGATATGTTTAACAACCTCCACACCCACAGGTGCCGGAGGGGGGTGGACGGCTTCACTTTTGTTCTTTTTTTTGCTGATGGTTACACCTGCCGCTATACCCAAACTAATTATCAGCAGACCGCTTATCCACCAGATATAATTAACACCGTAGCTGAGCACCGGGGTTTCCAATGGTTCCGGCGGACTTAGCAGCGAGTATATTTTAACCCGGGTTTGTTCGTTCTGTTTAAAAAGTGTTACCGTTAAAAACTTATTGCTTCGCGGGCAGTAATAAATATCGGCATAGGCGTTCACATCATGAAACAGATAGGGGATTGTATCACCCACTAATTTATAAGCGGGCTTGTCAAGCGAACCCTGTATAAGCTGCAAATTGGAGTTGAACTTATGCTGCGGAAAAATAAGGCCGTAATAGATATGCGATTTTGAGTTAATAATGAGGGAATTGGCAAACACAAAATCTTCGTTTTTAACTTCAATATTAAAAAGTTTCTTAAACGTTTTAGTTTTCACATCAAAACGCATCATATCATACAAATTACGTGGGTTCACAATTTGCTGACCCGATGCGCTGCCATAACCGCCAATTACGTATGCGGTATCGCCGGTGGCATTGATACCCAGGCCTGCCAGGTAGCGGGGGGTAAATGTATCGCCTTTAATTTTGATGTTTTGCCAGGTTGAGGTATTTACCCGGTATTGTTTTACACTATCTTTATATACCAGTTGACCATACCCTCCAATGGTATAAATGGAAGTATCTGTTTGGCAAAAAAACTTATTTAAATGCCCGTTATTAGTTTCAATGGGCATGTTTTTAAAGCTCCTATCCCACGCATCGTCATTGATGTTATAGGTAGCAATAACTTTCTGATCTATATATAGATAATATAGTTTGTTATTGTTGAAGAGGGCCTGATCGCCGGGTATCAGTTGCTGGCGGCCTGTTCTGTACGCCATACTTTTTAAAGGTGTATTGCTGTTTACCGAGTATGACAGCAATGAATCGGCAGTAATAATGTACACTGTTTCCGTAAGGGGGTCAAAGGCCAGGCTGGCGGTTCCGCCAACGGTGAGCTCCTGTTCTGCTTGCCAGTTACGGTGGCGTGATTTTATCCACAGCGCATTAATGACTTTGCCATTGTTCTGGTTCACCTTTTCCTGCACCATATCCCCTTGCCACTCGCTCAGCGGCCACCATGCCAGCAGCTTATCGTTTTGTGCCACCTTTACATCGCGTAGTTTAAACGGAGGTAAATCGGTAGTTTGATACTGCCGGTAAGCGTTTGCCCCAAAAAGCAATTTATAACTGGTGCTTTGTTTTAAATGCGTACCTGCTTCGCTGAAGGCTTCTTTGCCGGCAAAAACGGTAAGCTTGTTGTTCTTAAAATCAATCAGTATCCGGAGCCGGCTCCAGTTATTAAACAATATCTTTTCATCAATATTAAATGAAATTTTGGAAAGCTTTTCACCTATAATGATTTTAAAGTGTCTGGTATTGGCCTGGTTGTCATAAACGAGATCAATATTCTGCTTGTCGTCGCCCACCAGTCGTAGTATATAGCCAAAATATATTTGCCGGTTGGGGATAAAGGCCAGATCAAAGGAAACATCGAGATTATCTTTGGGGGCAACATTATTCAGGCCGAGATCTAATGTGGTGCGCTTATCCTGTACTACCTCATGACTATAAAAACCGAGTCCGTATGATTGAGCACGAACAGGTTGTACCAATAGTATATTTGAAAAAACAACCGCAATTAATCCCGATAAAAAAAATCTCATGTTGATCAGTACACATTAAGTATTACAACTTAAGTACCCGTGTTGTATTTATAATTTAGGTCAAAAAAATATTACCATATTTAGCTGACGGCATTGGCTAAATTACAACAAAACAGCTTACAATCAAAGATTATATAAGGAATAACCGACCCCGAAACAAAACCGCAGAAAATTATATTAAACGGCTTTGAAAAGGTGTTGTGATACTTTTTTAACCCTGTTTCTGTTTTTATCGGAGCAAGGGCTTTAAACAGCGGGATAATTAATATCCTGTAGCTTTTAAAATAATTCAACAATAGGGGCGGGGTTAAGCAAACTATGCAGATGGTGTTTAAAATCGGGGTCCATGGCGTTTTTTAGTCATATCCACGACATCGGCCATGCGGTTGGCGGGGGTCACTTTCAGGTTTTGTAGTTTACCATTTACTACCTTACCCTGCACCCTGGTGTTGTAAGGGGCATTCAGTTTAAAATCGGCATCCCAGCCTGCCGGCCAGGCGGGCAGCAGGATTATCTTTTTACCATCGGCCTGCATCAGCATTTGCTGTAACCCGTTTTCGCCGTTACCGCCATTATCTTCGTCTGGATGATAATCGTTACCACTGGCCCAAAAAGCCGGGAACTTCAAATCGGGCGATTTGCGGGTGAAGGCAAAGCTCACATAATCCTTTGCCACATCAGCCTGGCCTAACATGGCCGCCTGTATGGGATCCTGTACCCAACAGCCTTTGGCTCGTTGTTTACGGGTATTAAAAGTATTTAGTGCCAACTCCAGATCGGGCTTGCCTATACCGTACAGCCTGAATGGATATACTGCATATAGCTCCGGGTTTTCGCTGTTGAACGATTTGGCAGTTTGCGGGCCGGTATAAGGTAGTAACACGTTTTTACCATTTACTTCGGCCATCGGTAATGGAGGTAGTTCGTTGTATAGTTTTTGCCATTGCTGCCGGGTTTTATCATCAACTAAAGTATTTGATAATGTTATCATGCGACTGATTACCGCGCGTAGGGCGGCAATATCAGGCGCGGGGTTATGCACCTTCCAAAACATCTCAATAGAGTTGTCAGGATCGAGTAATAGCTTACCGGTACTATCGCGACCAAAATGCTTGTCGAAAAATTCTATCCCGGCAGTTGCAACCGGCAGCAGTGTTTGTTCAACAAACCGGGTGTCGCTCGTGTATTCGTAATAATCAAGCATCATCATGCTCAGTTCCAGTATCGGCGTAAAATAATGATTAGTGTAATTGGCTTTTACATTGGGTCCCATAAACTGCAGTCCGCCCCAAAAAGGCGCGGTTTCGGCAAAGTAAGCGCCGTCATGATTGTAAAACTGTTTTACCTGTGCTTTATTGGCCGTTAGTATCTTAGCGTACATATTGAACAGGGGCATCATCATGTCGAAGTCGCCGGCCATGAGCCTGGGCCAGTACATTGCTCGTGTGTTTTGAAACCAATATTGCCCGCCCCAAGCTCTGAAATCAGCATTTTGGGGGTCGGGTTTGCCATCATGTTTCCAGCCGGGGTTATCCACAACAAATATCGACCCATTGAACTTTATAGGCCCGGTTCCTCTCCCCGCGCAGGCAGTAACAAAGCGCTGCAATATATAACCCTGTGTAACCTGTGTGGCTAAGTCATCACCTTTTAAAAATATGTGGCTGCGGTTCCAGAATTGTTGCCACCATTTTTGATGTGCCAGCCGGGTTTGTTCCACATTTAGGTTCCCCATTGCTGTCTCTTGTTTGTCCAGCTGAGCAAGCCACTTCTTACCGGTGCCCGCAACCGCTGTTAAAGGATAAATGGAAACGAGCTGTGTGTTTACATTGCCCGATTGCAGTGTCGATGCATCTTTACTCACTAATCCTTTACCCTTTACAACAGCCCCAAAAGTAAGGTTAGCCAAATGCGGATCGGCAGTTGCCGAATTATGATGATACCAGACAATGCGGTTTTTCTCGTTGTTCAGCACGGTGTCTGTTTGGCCGGCGCGCCAATTATCAAGCTTTACGTTTACCGAAACAGGAATATGGCTCTGTGCCTCTACCCTTATTACCGGGTTATTGGCATCAACCCAAACCCTCAGCTTAACTGCTGATCTGCCTTCGCCTTCCTGCACTAATATTTCGCCACCGCGTAATTTTAATATCTGTTTAAAGGCTGCGCTTTTGGCCAGCGGGCTGGGACTTACCGAAATATGAATGGCACCCAATTTCATGAGTACGCCACCCTGTTGCATCCAGGGGTCTTTCTGGGCATCCAATTCGCCGCCCCAGGCATCGGTTTTACTGATGTAGAAAACCAGGTCGCCTTTTTTTTCCACCCACACATTGAGGCCTATGTCCCCATTACCCAACGGCATTGACTGCGACGAAGTTGGCCCGGGCACATCCCAGGTGACGTTATAATTATCGAGTAGGGAATCTGTAACAGCCGCCACGATTTGGGCTTCGGTTTTGGTTATGCTTAAGGCTAAAAAAGTGAGGCAGGCGTACTTTAAAAGATTGTTGTTCATTATGAAATATATTGTAGATTGTTATAATGATTATATAATATGTGTATTTATCGACCGGCGAGCAAACCGCCGCCGGCGTTGACCGGCGAATGCTCTCGCCCTGTACTTTCAACACAACGGTTTGCAATACCGGCAAAGCTTTAAGGCCGCCTGAAGAAAGCGGAGCGTTCAGCCTCGCCTGTGCCCCTTGTTTTAAACCGCTTAAAATGATACTTTGTGACGCCGTCCGGGCTGGCTTATTGGTTGATTGATAGTACAAATAAATTGCCCCGGCTTAATAAAACATTAAAAAAGTATTAACCTGTAACGATTGAGTGAATTTTGTATTTTATCGCCGCTTTAAGGGCATCGGAAACAAAAAATAGCTCAATTTGTAGTACTTCTATATATCCGTCCGTGATCATAAAGAAACTGGAGCATTTTCTTTACATGGTTGATGTCATCCGGCAATAGGTGCATCACGTCAGCATGCCCGCGCTGAGCCCACCACTGTTTATGGCATCAGCAAAAAGATGGGGAATACTGGTGCAATTGGAAATTCCGGCATGCTTAACCATGCTGTTTCGTTCCCATTAGACCAGCGAGTTGTGTGAGGAATATCAAATTTCAAATATGTAATTCAGGAAGATAACATGGTTATAGTGTAACAGAACGCTCTGAACTCTTCGCCGGAACGCATTGATCAACGGCTTCGGAATATCCAGGCTTTTAGTTATTTTGGTATGAAAATCAGCGGAGAGGGAGGGATTCGAACCCTCGATACCCTTTTGGAGTATACACACTTTCCAGGCGTGCTCTTTCGACCACTCAGACACCTCTCCGTGTAAATGTGGATTGCAAAGGTAAAATATTTGCCCTTACTATCAATAAAAAAGCGAAGCCAGTTTTAACTGGCTTCGCTTTCACAAAAACTTAACTCTACTTATAAAAATTGCACTAGCATAAGTATGACGGTTATTGTGTGCTTTGGTTTAATTTGAGTAAAAAATATTAGGCCGTAATGCAGATACATAATTTTAGCTTATGTTTGCTCCGCACTGTCACATGGCGGTGGTTAACGTAAAATACTGTTTTGGTTGCAATGCTGAGCATCAACGACATTAAAAAACCTATTGCTGCCGATATTGATGCGTTTGAGGAGAAATTCAGGAACTCAATGAAAAGTTCCGTTCCTCTGCTTGACCGTATCACGCATTATATCGTAAAGCGTAAAGGCAAGCAGATCCGCCCCATGTTCGTGTTCTTTTCGGCCAGCATTTGCGGAGGCATCAATGAGGCAACGCACCGCGGAGCGGCATTGGTTGAGCTGTTACATACGGCATCACTTGTGCACGACGATGTGGTTGATAACTCCTACCAGCGCCGCGGCTTTTTCTCTATCAATGCTTTATGGAAAAATAAGATAGCCGTTTTGGTGGGCGATTACCTGCTATCAAAAGGTTTATTGCTTTCTATCGATAACAACGATTTTCAACTGCTGCGTATCGTATCCGATGCTGTTAAGCAAATGAGCGAGGGCGAACTGATGCAGATTGAAAAGGTACGCCGTATGGATATTGGCGAACCTGTTTATTACGAAGTGATCAGGCAGAAAACCGCTTCGCTTATTGCATCATGCTGTGCATGCGGCGCTGCATCGGCGGGGGCCAGTGATGAAGTAGTTGAAAAAATGCGCCTCTTTGGCGAAAAGATAGGTATCGCCTTCCAGATCAAGGACGATATGTTTGATTTTGGTACCGATGATGTGGGTAAGCCATTAGGTATTGATATTAAAGAGAAAAAAGTTACCCTGCCGCTGATTTACGCGCTGGCCAATTGCAGCAGCTCAGAAAAAAAGAGAGTGATCAACCTGGTGAAGAACCATAATGAAGAGCCTAAAAAAATTGCTGAGATCATCAAATTCGTAAAGGATACCGGGGGCCTGCAATACGCCGAAACCCAGATGAAAAAGTACCAGGAGGAGGCTTTTGAGATCCTGAACACATTCCCCGACAGCGACTCGCACCGCGGACTGGAGCAACTGGTTAGGTTTACTACCGAAAGGGACAAATAAATCAATTTTATTGCTGTATATAAATAACTGGCTTTTTAAAGATGCACTGCTTATCTTTATCATAACCGGTTTTTACAATTATGACAGCTACAATTCCCACTCTGTTTGAATGGGCGGGCGGCACACCTGCTTTTGAACAGCTTTTCAATAATTTTTATGATAAAGTTTTAGCCGATGAATTGCTGGAGCCTGTATTTAAGCACATGTCGCCCCAGCACCGAATGCATGTGGCGCATTTTGTAAGCGAAGTATTCGGCGGGCCCAAAACCTATAGTGAAACTGAAGGCAGCCATTATGCCATGATCAATAAGCATTTGCAAAGGTATTTAAACGAAGCACACCGTAAGCGCTGGATTGAACTGTTGCTGCAAACCGCCGATGAACTATCGCTGCCAGATGACCCTGAATTTCGTTCGGCTTTTATGGCCTACCTGGAGTGGGGCACGCGGATAGCGGTGTTGAACTCCCAAACGGATAATACAACTGAAAGCGCCGATACACCTATGCCGAAATGGGGCTGGGGTGTACCGGGCGGACCATACATTCCCTGAATAATAACACGGGCATGTAAAATGACCGGTGTACCGGGTCGGCACATCATAATTACCATCCTTCCGGCGTTTATGTTCGGGTAAACTTATTAACTTCGTAAATGCAGTCCATACAATCCCTTTTTCCCAAAATAGGTTTTTTCTCTATCCTTGATGTATTGCTGGTGGCTTTGATCATTTACCAGTTGTATAACCTCATCAGGGGAACCATTGCGGCTAATATCTTCATTGGTTTCGCAGTGATCTTTGCCCTTAATTTTGTGGTAAAGGCTTTAGACATGAAGCTGCTTACCATTATCCTGGGCAAGTTTGTTGATGTTGGGATCATTGCCATTATCGTGGTATTTCAGCAGGAAGTAAGGCGGTTTTTATTGCTGGTAGGGAAAAATGCATCCTTACAGCGTAATAAAGCCTGGTGGCAGTATTTCTTCGGAAAATCTGAAGTGGAAAAAAATAACTACGCCCGTATAAAACCTATTATTGATGCCTGCAAAAGCCTGAAGCAAACCCGCACAGGGGCGCTTATCGTTTTTGCTAAGTATTATGACGAACAGTTTTATCAAAATAGCTGCGAGGTGGTGGAGGCCAAAATTTCAAAACGTTTGCTCGAGAGTATTTTTCAGAAAACCAGTCCGCTGCATGATGGTGCGGTGGTGATTTCGGAGAATAAGATAAAATCGGCAAGTTGTATTTTACCACTTACCGAAAAAACAGACCTGCCGGCACAGTTTGGTCTGCGCCACAGGGCAGGCATTGGTGTAACGGAAGCTAATGAAGCAACGGCGATCATTGTATCTGAAGAAACCGGTGAAATCTCTTACGCCAAGCAGGGCCGGATTAAAATGAATATCAGTTTTGCTGAATTGGAAAAGGTTTTGAATAAAGATTTTTAAAGGTCAGGCTCATAATGAAAAAGCTTGTTCGTCAACTGGCGCAAGTCTTGTGTGAAGGATAGTGCAGGGATGACTTGTGACACCCCAGTTAATGTATATTTCAAGGAGTAACCTTATCTTTTTTAACCTCAACAACATCCGGATTAACAACATCTATCTTTTTAATCAGCATGTGATATTTCGTCCCCGGTTCATCTGTTTTAACAACCGGCATATTATCGCGTGGATAGGTTTTAATAACCGGCATGCGGCTGTAAACGGTTTCATCTGCAATAAGCTCGCGTGTGTTTAACCGTGTGCCATTATTGTTTAATAGTCCGTTTTGCGGAAGTACCGGGATTAATTTTGACAGGTTGGTATCGGCCTTGAATGGTTTCAGGTTAAATAGCTTATCGACAGCATTATTGTTACCGGGAGCTTTATTTAAATTTTGTGCTTTAAGCCGACTTGCACAGGCTAAAATAGCAACAAAGAGTAAGGCTTTTTTCATGGCGATAATATTTTATACTAATATACCTATCATTCAATAATATTTAAATGTTAAATAATGTTATTTATTGTTAAATGCTTTTTAATTGAACCCAAATACCCAAGCCGTAAAATGATAGATTTTATTACTTTTGTTGAAAATTTAAAAACCGATGAGCGAACTCATTAAAAAACAAGTAAACGATGCAAAGGCCAATATGGATAAGGCCATTGAGCATGCGGACAGCGAACTAAATAAAATACGTGCAGGTAAAGCAAGCCCATCATTATTGGATGACGTTAAAGTTGATTACTACGGTACACCAACACCTCTTAGCCAGATCGGCAGTGTAAATACTCCTGATGCCCGTACTATCGTTGTTCAGCCATGGGAAAAATCATTACTGGGCGCAATTGAAAAAGCCATCAAGGAAGCAAATTTAGGGCTTAACCCACAAAACGACGGTATCATTATCCGTATTAACGTACCGCCGCTTACCGAAGAACGCCGCCGTGACCTGGTTAAAAAAGCCAAAGGTGAAGCTGAAACCGGTAAAATAGCTATCCGTAACATTCGTAAGGATGCCAACGAAAAGATCAAAAAATTAAAATCGGAAGGTGTTTCTGAAGATGAAATAAAAACAGGCGAAGCTGAAGTACAAAAACTTACTGATGTTTACATCGCTAAAGTCGACCAGCTTTCAGAAGCTAAAGAAAAAGATATCATGACGGTTTAATATTAACCTTGTGTCAAATTAAAAGGGAATGAGCTACTTAGCCATTCCCTTTTTTTATGTTTGCTGCCGAAACATGAATGTATTAATCTCTTACTTAAAAAAACACCGCGGGATAGTTGTATTTGCACTTTTCCTGGCGGCAATGAATATAGGCTTTTCACTGCTCGACCCATGGATAACCGGCCGCATTGTTGACCGTGTTATTGAACAACGCAGTAAGCTGAAATATGACGCATACCTGAACCAGGTGCTGATGCTGGTTGGTGCAGCCATCGGTGTTGCCATGGTATCGCGTATAGCTAAAAACTTTCAGGATTATTTTACCAATATAATTACCCAAAAAGTTGGTGCCGAAATGTATGCCGATGGTTTAAAGCACTCGCTTGAGCTGCCTTACCAGGTATTTGAAGACCAGCGGAGCGGCGAAACTTTGGGCATATTGCAAAAAGTACGTTTAGATTGCGAAAAATTTATCACTTCTTTTATCGGGATCCTTTTTGTATCCCTGATCGGGATGGTGTTTGTAATTGTATATTCGGTAAGTGTAAGCTATAAAGTTACGTTGGTATATTTTGCAGCGATACCGATCATCACTTTTGTGAGTATGGCTATGAGCCGCCGTATCAAAACCATCCAGAAGAAAATTGTGGCCGAAACTACCGCGCTTGCAGGTTCAACTACCGAATCGTTAAGAAACATTGAGCTGGTAAAAAGTTTGGGTTTGGCCAAGCAGGAAATTGAAAGGTTAAATAATACAACCTACAAAATCCTTGACCTGGAACTGAAAAAAGTAAAGTATGTACGCAGCATGAGCTTTGTACAGGGCACTACGGTGAACTTGGTAAGAAGTGTGATGGTTGTGGTATTACTGATGCTTATCTTTAAGGAAACAATATCTCCCGGACAATATTTCAGCTTTTTATTTTACTCATTCTTTTTATTTAACCCTTTGCAGGAGTTAGGCAACGTAATCCTTTCCTGGCGCGAGGCTGAGGTTTCCCTTGGCAACTTTAACCGGATATTGAGTATCCCTATTGATAAAAAGCCCGAAAAACCTGTATTGCTTGAAAAAGTGAATACCTTAACGTTTAATGATGTTAGCTTTAAACATTTAACCGCAAATCGTAACGCGCTCAACCATATTAGTTTTGAAACCAATTCCGGAGAAACAATCGCTTTTGTTGGCCCTTCGGGCTCGGGTAAAACTACGCTCGTTAAATTATTGGTTGGTTTATATCAGCCCTTGCAGGGCGATATTTTATACAATGGTATCTTAAGCAAAGAGATTGATCTTGATCAGCTGCGTGAAAAAATAGGCTTTGTAACCCAGGATACGCAACTGTTTTCGGGTACTATCCGCGAAAACCTGCAGTTTGTGCGCCCGGGGGCTACCGACGAGGAATGTATGGATGTGCTACAGCGTGCAGCCTGCCAAACCCTGCTTGCCCGTGCCGATAAAGGTTTAAGCACCGTAATTGGCGAGGGCGGTGTAAAAGTGTCAGGTGGCGAAAAACAACGCCTTTCTATAGCCCGTGCTTTATTACGCAGGCCGGATATCCTGGTATTTGACGAGGCAACCTCTTCGCTTGATTCCATCACCGAGGAGGAGATCACCGAAACCATCCGTAATGTATCCGAAAAGGAAAATCATATCACGATCCTGATCGCTCACCGCTTATCAACCATTATGCATGCCGACAGCATTTACGTATTGGAGAAAGGCCGTATTATTGAATCGGGTAAGCATGCTGATCTTATTTCCCAAAAAGGTTTATATTATGCTATGTGGAGGCAACAGATAGGGGAGAAGGATACGGTAGACGCGCTGGATTAAAAGTATATTTTATTAAAACAACAAAGGCGATATTTGACATCGCCTTTGTTGTGTGTTTAAATACCCTCCGTCATGCCGAATTTATTTCGGCATCCCACAGGACATGTTCAGCAATTGCTTTGCATGATGGTAACTTAGCTTGTGAGGTGCTGAAACAAGTTACCCATGACATAATAAAAATTACGGTCATGTTGAACTTGTTTCAACATCCCATTTGCTAAGCGGCTTGCAAATCAAGCCGTCTACCTTTCTTGTGAGGTGCCGAAACAAGTTCGGCATGACGACGGAGAGATGTCATGCTACCTTCAGAGGCCGCCGGGTTTAATAACTCAGCATGATGCTTTTATTTTGTAGGTAGATTTATCTTATGCGTGTCTCCAATA
Source organism: Mucilaginibacter sp. cycad4 (assembly GCF_034263275.1). Taxonomy (NCBI): domain Bacteria; kingdom Pseudomonadati; phylum Bacteroidota; class Sphingobacteriia; order Sphingobacteriales; family Sphingobacteriaceae; genus Mucilaginibacter; species Mucilaginibacter sp. cycad4. Next base: position 6,529,130 of record NZ_CP139559.1, read on the forward strand.
AAAGCAGAATGAGTTGTAAGTCCTTAAACCTAAATATTTTTATTTTCAATCATCCTGAAAAACTCATCGCGGTAAGTATCCCCTACAGGGATGATCTTGTCGCCTATCTGGATGCGGCTGCGTTCAATGCTGTCAATTTTGTTAAGGGCTACAATGTATGATTTGTGTACCCGAACAAAATGTTTTTCGGGGAGTGCATCTTCCATCTTTTTCATGCCCTGCAGGGTAATGATCCGCTCGGCAGAGGTAAAAATGCTGATATAATCCTTCAAGCCCTCAATAAACATGATGTCATGCAGGTATACCTTCTGGATCTTATGTTCGGTTTTTACAAAGATAAAATCGGTTGAAAAATCATCCTGCTGCACGGGTTCAGCCTGCATCACTACCTGTGGTTTGGCTGCAACCGGCTGGATAATACTTTGTGCTTTTTGTACCGATTTAAAAAAACGATCAAATGCGATAGGCTTTAACAGGTAATCAACTACATCAAGCTCATAACCTTCAAGCGCGTACTGCGGGTAGGCTGTGGTTAAAATAACCTTAGCTTTTCCGTTGGCAATTTTCAGGAACTGGATGCCGGTAAGCTCGGGCATCTGAACATCTAAAAACACCAGGTCGGCTTCGGCCGCCTGTACCATGGTAAGCGCCTCGATGGGGTTGGTTGTCGCTTTAACCAATTGCAAAAAAGGCATCTTGGAAATATAGTCTTCCAAAATATGCAGCGCCAAAGGCTCATCGTCAACTACCAAACATCTTATCATAGCGTAAAAATAATGTAATAATGGTTATCTTAAATTTTTTAATGTGCTGTTTTGTTATAACGGCGTCAATTCAACAGATTTATACCAGATTTCGGCTCCTTCCGATTGTAACAGAATGCGGCCATGCGATAATGAGGCTATTCCCCAGTTTACCAAATGCCCGTTAACATAATGTTCAATCTGGCTGCCGTTGCAAATAATTTCGATGGTGTTCCACTCGCCGCGCGGGTTTTCAAAATTGGCGGTGCGGTAAACACGCTGCTGGTCCCACTCAATGGCCGATTTATTGGGTGTAACAACATTGGTATGCTGTACACACCAAATATCGCCGCAATCACCCTCCTGGATCTGACATTCTATCGATCTTGGCCAAACAATATCTTTATCAGCCTCGCCAAAATGATATAAGATACCCGCATCGCGTACGCCCTTTTCGCGCGGATGATATTGTTTTGTTCCCCATTTAAATACCACCTTGAGATAATAGTTATCGTACGATTTTTGGGTAGCCATGTAGCCAAAGTATTTACCCATTACATGCACCATCCCATTTTCAATGGAGAAGTTATTATGCACATCGTTATCCTTGCCCAAAGTATCCAGGTAAGTATACCAACCCTTTTTATCCTTGCCGTTTAATAATTTTTGAACCCCAATCTCCCTGATCCAGATATTGCGGAACGATACCGGGAACTCATGCTCTTGTAGCAATAAAGGTAAGGCGAAGGCATGTTTTTGATATTTGGGTTGACCAACATGCGCCACTGTTCCTTTTATAGCTACATGGTTTTGTACCAGTATGCCATTGTGTAATACGGTAATGTAAGCCGGTGTTTTAACAGAGCTGTCGATATTAAAACGTGGGGCTGTGTAGATGATATCATACTTTTGCCACTGGCCCGGTTTAAGCGAGGCGTTTACCTGCGGTACATATTGTTTATATATAGAACCTGCCTGGCCGTTTGAGTAGGTGCGGTTTTTATAACTGTCGAGGATCTGCAGTTCGTAGCGGCTCTGCATAATTACGCCGCTATTACCGCGCTCCTGGCCTTCACCTTTAACAATGGCCGGGGTACGCCATTCAATATGCAACTGGCAATCGGCAAAGTTTTGTTTCGTGATGATGGAGCCGCTGCCCGGCTTAACGGTTACCATACCATCCTTTACTATCCAACCCGGTTTGTTGCCTTTTTGATTTGTCCATTTATCCAGGTTTTTGCCATCAAACAAAATAATAGCATCAGATGGCGGTTTGTTGCCGGCGCCAGGTAAAACCACTTCAGGTTCAGGGTCCCAAACTTCGGTTGCTTTAGGATCAGTTTGCGCAGATGCTGTAATGGCCGATGCTGCAAAAAACAGGGCTGGGAGCAATTTTTTCAAACAGGGCATGGTTATAATGGGTTATAACTATAAATCTATTGATAATTCGCAGGTATAGGTATATTCTTCGTCCCTTATTTTTAAAGAGTACCTATTGGGATAAAGGAGATCAAGCCGGCGCTGTACATTGATCAAACCAATGCCGCCCACAGCATCCCGGTTATTGTTATGTTTTTTGTTTTGGATGTAAAAATGCAGTTTGCCATCCGCTACGTTAATAAGTAACTTAATAGGCGAGTTGATATCATTAGCAACGCCATGCTTAAAAGCGTTTTCGATAAAAGCGATCAGTAATAACGGCTCTATTTTTTGATCGGTGATATTGCCATCTACCTTAAAATCAATAAAGGCTTTACTACCAAAGCGGATCTTTTGAAGGTCGATATAGTTTTGCAGGTACTGGAGCTCTTTATCCAGGTCGACTTTATTATCGTTACACTCATACAGCATGTAACGCATAATTTCCGAAAGTTTTAAAATGGCCTCGGGCGTGGTTTCGGAACGTTGATAGGCCAGCGAATAAATACTGTTTAAAGAGTTGAACAAAAAATGGGGGTTGATTTGCGACTTCAGAAAAGCCAGCTCGGCAATCAGGCGCTGGTTTTCCAGGTCGCGCTGAATGCGTTCGTTCAGGAACCAGTCTGTACTGAACTTTAAAGCCGTGCTCAGGAAAACAAATATCAAGCTGGTAAAAATGCTGCTGTAAAAATAGGTGGCAAAACTGGTTACATGACCTTTTTGATGTACTAATACAATATCCTTAAATATAAGCCCCACCCCGTACTTGCCTACGCCGTAAACTATAATGCTTGCCAGTACAAAGGTGGCATATTCCCAGTAATGTTTTTTATTAAGGAAATTGGGGATATAAACCAGGTAGTTAAGATAAAACAGGCTGATGTTGATAGCGGGATAAAGCAAAAAGATCACCAGCAGCTCTTTGGTACTGAGCTGCGCATCGTTTAGCCTTGCCAAAAAAACAAAAAAGGATATAATGCCCGTCCAAAAAAACAGGTGCCAAAAAATTATCCAGGCAGTTTTTATGCCGGTTCTGGATTTCGGTAATGGTAATGAAGCCTCCATTCGCTGTTTCTAAATCCCTTTTATGTTTACGGGTGTGGCATCTAATTTAATATTTTGATAATGATATCAGCCTGTTATTTATATATAGCTGCCCTTTTTTTCGATGAACTGGCTTTTATTATCGATGAACCGGTTAAAAGGTATAGAAAAGCGTTCATCTATAAACAAAGTGTGTTGGTCTAAATGATTTTAGCAGGTTATTTTTTTAATATTCCTTTGTTGTATAAAATCACCACTCACAATGAAAACGCTTATCAAAAATTCAAATCCTTTTATCATGTTATTGATCCCGGTAATGTTTGCCCTTATTTTGGGTGTTACTTACCAGTTCGAACAAAAAAAGGAAACAGCAATAATTGGCCGCACAGCAGTACATGCTACCTCATTGTTTCACAAAGGTTTTGTAATGGTTAAAACCGTTTGCTCAATAGCAAAAAACAATAATATATGGTAATTACTACCGAAGGCCTTTCCTTCACCTTTGGTAAGCAGCAGGTAGTTAAATCACTGGCGCTGCAAGTTCCTGAAGGAAGTATATATGGTTTTCTCGGTCCCAATGGTGCCGGGAAAACCACTACCATCAAACTCCTGCTTAACCTGCTAAAACCCGATGCAGGCAACATCCACATTTTTGAGCAGGATATTAAAACAAACCGCATCAACATACTTTCGCAAATAGGTTCGCTTATTGAGCAGCCTGCTTTATATCAGCATTTAACCGGGAGGGAAAATTTATTAAACAGGGCCTTATTATTACAGGTGCCTGCTCGGCGCGTTGAAGATATGCTTGACCTGGTACAGTTAACCGCCGCCGCCAATAAAAAGGCCGGGCAATATTCATTAGGGATGAAGCAGCGCCTTGGCATTGCGCTGGCCCTGCTGGCCGATCCTAAATTGTTGATTTTAGATGAGCCTACCAACGGCCTCGACCCCAACGGTATTATCGAGATCCGCGAGCTGTTGAAAAAGCTTGTGGCCAAACATGGCAAAACTGTTTTTATATCGAGCCATTTGCTTGGCGAGATTGAACGGATGGCCACGCATGTGGGCATTATAAATAATGGCGCCATGCTTTTTCAGGGGAGTGTTGCCGACCTGCAGGCCATCAGCAAACCACTGGTGCGCGTTGATGCCGAAAATACTGTTGACGCCGCCAACCTGTTAACCCGCAACCATATTAACGTTACCGAAGTAACCGACGAACATTTACTGGTACCCTACATCTCCAAACAACAAATGGGCGAGATCAACGCCCTGCTCAATAAAAACGGGCAAACAGTTTACAGCATCAGTAAACAGCAAAAAGACCTGGAAAAACTATTTTTAGATATCACCCAAAGCGCCTAAGCCATGAAAGGATTTATACTGTCATTCCGTTCGGAGTTTTACAAAAGCCGTAAAACGCTTGGTTTCTGGGCTTCTGTCATGTTGCCTTTATTTATAGGTGTTTTGCTGTTCGTGGGGTTTTATACCAAGAGCGAAAAGTTGGTGTCAATGCCGCCAATGATGCTTTGGCTGCAGTTTGCTGGTGCCATTTTGGGTATCATGGGCTCGCTGATATTGCCGATGTACATTATTTTTATTGCTTATTCGGTAAACAGCATCGAACACCGGGCTGATACCTGGAAAACATTGTTTAACCTGCCAATCCCGCGCTGGTCGGTTTATGCAGCTAAATTTTTTTATGCGGTATTCCTTGTATTTGTTTGCCTTGCATTGTTTGTACTGTTTACCATTGGTTTCGGCAATTTACTAAGCATAGTAAAACCAGAGTTACGGTTCGACGATTTCCACATGGAGAAAGAACTGGCACAGATCTATTTTAAGCTGTTCCTATCGTCATTGGGCATTCTCTCTATCCAGTTTTTACTCAGCCTTTTTTGGGCCGATTTCTTAAAGCCGATGGGGATAGGCTTTGTATGTACTATAGCCGGAGTTGTGGCAGCCACAAAAGGTTGGGAATATAGTTACTTATTTCCATATGCTCATCCCATGGCTGCTATCAGCAGCATGTTAAAAAATAATCATGGCGATCCCTCTAACAGGTTACAGATAGATGTTTTTACCAAAGATGTATTTGTAAGTATGGCTATTGCAGTTGTAGTATTTGTGGCAGGATATTTTATCGTACAGCGTAAGAGTGTAAAGTAGTTTTAGTGATTAAAGGTCGGAGGTATTTTACGCATTTATTTCGAACTCTGGTTAAGGCCGTCAATAATATCAGTTATCTCTTTATTAAGCGAATCAATAGTGCTTTGTGAAACAGCTTGCTTTCCTTCAATCTGCTTATAATAAAGATTATAGCTTTTAATCCGCAATTCGCAGTATCGTTTTAATGTGGCATCCCGTTCTTTATACACATCAGGAAGCGGGAGCGAGTCGACGGCATTGAGAAGACTGATGTTTTCTTGCCAATAATATAGTCCACGGTCTTTAAGCTCAGAGAGTAAAAGCTCTTTGCTCGTATCTTTAGGCATACTCATTACTTCTAAGGCCATTGATTCTTTTATAGCGAAATCTTTCATTTTGGTTTCGTAAATGCCAACTACATTAGGGATCATGCGGTAAGCTACAATGCTTCCGCCTAACGTAACAACAGCAATAAGCATGATAACTATTAATTCTGTCCCTTTTTTATCCGGCTGGGTAATGCTTGGATAATACAGATAGCCGATAGCAAACCCGCTGAGCAGGCCTCCTATATGTGCCGCATTATCAATGCCTGATTTGGTACCGTACAACAGGTTAAATCCTACAAATAACGCTATACTTACCAAAAGCTGCTTACGTACAGATTTATCAATTACATTGGTAGTGAGCAAAGAAAGAAAGACCCCGTACATGCCAAAGATTGCGCCTGATGCACCCACACCAACCGCATAACCATGGAACGAAACACTTGCCAAACTTGCAACTAATCCACTGAGAATGTATGCAACGGCAAATTTTAGATTTCCAAGCACCGGCTCAAGCAAAATGCCGATGTATATTAATGCATACATATTCATGGCGAGATGAAAAATCCCGTTGTGAAGAAACGTACTGCTGATTAAACGCCACCATTCATGGTTTAAAGTTAGAGGCCCGTAGTCGGCACCCCAGCTCAACAGATCTTTTATAGAGGGTTCAAAAAAAGATACTCCGCATATCATCATAAGAATGAATATGGCTGCATTGATATAAATAATCAAAGGAGTTATGATATATCCTTTTTGAGGAATAAAAAAGCCAAGGAACTTTAAAAGGTTTTGTTTAGTTGATGGCAAAGGGGCATTTAGGAGATCATCTTCTGCCGATTCAAATATGGGAGCAAGTTCGGCCAGTATTTCTTCCACCTGATCATCTGTTACAGATGTTTTGAACTGGTTGAACGTTTCAATAAAAGTATCTACATTTTCTTGATTTAATTCGGCCCAGTCATTGAGTTTTCCATCCGCATTCTTACTGGTTATCGATGCGGCGCCCTCCTTAATAATAAGGCGAAACTCCTGAATTGGGGTTAGGAAGCCTCCTCCTGCCATCGCTATGAAACCGTTTTTGCCGGTATAGATGATCTTCCATTGAAGATGCCGTGCGGTTTCAAGTGCTATAACGAGATAGCGTTTTTGATCCAGGCCATCGAGATCAGTTTCTTTGTGGAAAGAAGGAGTAAAGCTGAATGCCATAAAGTTTAGGACGTTTTATTGTTAAAGATGGTAATAAATCTGTTATCCATCCAAAAAAACAATACATACGCGGCAAATTGATAACCGGCTCGGGCTCTGAACGGTAAGATTGGGCATGAATTTAACAGGTTTGGGCTTATTGTGTTTTTCAATGCAATCATTTATAAAATGAACTCGGGCATACTAATTTCCTCTAAACTACCTTACCGGCTTCGGAAACACCGGTAAACTCTCATGCCCTTGCTCGTCAACCGACTGTACTGCGAAGAAATAATTATCTTTTGAATAATTTAGCGTAGCCGTAGTATCGGTAACATAAAATTTCTTTTCCCAATAAGGGCTGATGGTTTCACGCATCAGCACATAATAACCAGCAGGTTTTTTACCCGCGGCAGGTACTTCCCATTTCAGTTTGGTTTTATTGGTGAGATCGCTGGTGATGAGGCTTACATTTTGTGGTTCGGCCGGAGCCAAGGCAAGATTGGCCAATACCGAAAGGTTCATACGCGCTACTTTTTGCACATAGTTAAAATCGACAAAATCGGGCAGGTCGCCATATTCAATGCCGTTTTCGGTGCGGATGTTCTGGTGCTGGCGGTTGAAGTTTTCATTCATTTCGGTAAACCGTACAGCGGTAAAGCCTTGTTCCAAAAATGGCAGGTGATCACCGCCTCGCAGGTATCGGTCGCGCCGGTAAATAAGCTTCACATCCAGTTGGTCAACGTATCGCTCTCCAATTTCTTTGGTATACCGCGCCAACCCCCTCGATGGACTATCATTTTCTCCCCCTAATGATTTTAGTGCTGCTACCTGTTTGTCCGTGGCGGCAGTAGGTACCCCATCGCTGAAAACCCTTACACTGCGGTTATCCTTCAGGTCGGTTTCCATGCCGTAGGTATTGCCAACGATATCATTATTCAGCATGGCATCCACATTCCAGTTTTCGGCTTTGGCCCGTTTGGCCACGTTGGCAGATCCGTACAAACCCTGTTCTTCACCAACTACAGCCATGAAAATGATAGTAGCCGGGAATGATTTTTTAGCCATCACCCTGGCCAGCTCCATTGAAAGTGCGGTACCCGAGGCATCATCATTGGCGCCGGGTTCAACCCCGTTGGCATCCATCACATCATTGATCCGCGAATCGTAATGGCCCGAAACCAGGTATACCCGGGTATCATTCGGATCAGTACCTTTTAATATTGCCAATACATTTTTTAGTTTGATAGGTTTATCAATCCGTGTGCCCTTGGGCTGGGTAAACGTATCAAATTGAACAGTCATCCTGCCGCTTGATTCCGCTGCATATTTCTCCATTTCGGCTTTGATCCAGTTACGCGCCGCCCCGCTGCCTGTGGTTTTACTTGTGGTCTCACTCAGCGTATGCCTGCTTTTAAAGCTAACCAGTTTGCGAATGGTAGCCTCAATGTTTTTGGCCGATACCTCATCAACCATTTGTTTAATACCGGCGTCCTGTTTAATAATAGTTTGGGCGGTAGCCGGCAAGATTAGGATGAGGAGGAGGAATGGGACGATGTGTTTCATATGGTGATTGTCTGAAACCCGAATTTATGGAATTAATGAATTTGCAGAATGAAGCGCATTGTAATAATCACGTGATGCGATTCGTTCAATGGCGAGTTTAAATTTGTACGTTCAAGGCGGTAACACCGACCATTGGGTATTTTTAGTGTAACCCTGTGTGTTTTGTAAGTATCTGATTATTAGGTTAGTGTTAAGAAATATCCGAAATTGTGTTAACCCTGTTAACCCCTGTCGTTTCTGTATGTGGTCAGTGTTATCGCACCGCCAAAGCAAAATGGGAGGATATATTTCATATGGCATGGCAGTGATTTTTTTTAATGTAGAGACGCATCACGTGCGTCTATCGAACTATTTATTTCCGATTGCCTGTCCTGCGGGAGACGCATGTGATGCGTCTCTACACAAAAATCTTATTCCCCTTCCTCATCCGCAACAATTCCTAAAATCTCATCGGCCTGTTTAAAATTGCTTTTTACAAAATGACACCAGTTGCATTCCTTTTTGCCGCAGCCGGTGCTGAAATCGTGTGCCATGATTTTGGCGTAGGTTTCGGTGATCTGGCCGGTTACGGTTTCCATGTCATCGGGTGTTATCACAAATTTTTCGCGGTAATATTCGTTATCGGCTACGGGTTCAACAAAATCAAATACGGTGCTTACAACTTCCCAGTCGTTGCTGCGGTCATGATCAACAAGGATTTTGTAAAAAACTGCCTGGCGCCAGTAATCACCTCCATTGGGCAAATCATTGGTTGGGCGCATCAATTTTTCTTTGGCATTTTTTACTTTACCCGTTTTGTAATCCACAACTGTGGCTTGCTTACCGTCAAATTCAATTTTATCCAGGTTGCCTTTAATGGGTACGCCGTGTACTTCAATATTTTTGATAGGGCGCTCGGTTACCGCTATTTTGTTCCAGTGCGGTACATTTTGTTCATAGTATGGCGGCAGGATCTTTTCTCCATAGGCCGAGCGCAGTTTAAACTCATCTTTAGTAAAAGAATCGCGATTGCGGGCCATGTACCACCTAAACTCGCGCATGAAACTTTCCGTACTCAAAAACTCATTGTCATTATCCTTCAACTGCCTGTAAGTTTTGTTAAGTGCCCAGTGTACCGCCTGTCCAAAAGTTGCCGCCGGACTTTTACCCGATGGCACCCTGATCAAACACTGAAAATAAAAGCGCAGCGGGCAATCCAGGTAACTGCTCAGGTGGGTTACCGATAATGTATAGTTTTGCAGCAGCTGGTTAATATAGTTTTTATCCAGCAGTTCTACCTTTGGTTTTTCGGCTTCGCTGAATTGGGTTGCCTGGAACTCGATCATATCCATAGCGTCCACTTTAGGGTATTGTACCTGCATATTGGTGCTGGCTAATATCTCGCCTATAAACTGGCTTGCCTCCTGATCTTTGTCCTTCCTGTCTTTAGCGGCGTATGAGATCATCAAGTGCTGCTTGGCGCGTGTTACTGCCACATAAAACAGGCGACGGGCTTCCTCCTTCTGCGCTATTTCATCAGCGGCGGAGCGGGTAAGTGTGTCGGGATAGCTGAAACCGCTGTTCCGGCCCTTGCTGTCCCAGGTACGTTTGTCGCAGCCAATAAAAAACACATATTCAAACTCAAGCCCTTTTGAGCCGTGCGCGGTAAGGAAGTTGACGCCGTTTTCCGAAAAAATACTTTGGTTAAGCTCCAGGCGGATCTGGTGCTTCTTCATCATCTCGATAGTCGAGATAAGGTCATCCAGGCTGATATCAGGCTTTTTACGACTTTCATCTTTCAGAAAATCAAAAAAGCTGGTGAGCATTTGCATGTAACTGCCTTTATCCTGTTGTTGCATAATGTATTTCAGGATACCCATTTTAGCTATCACACTTTGGAAAAGCTGCTGCAGCGTAACGCTTACTGCTTCTTTAAGCAGGTAGTCAACATTGCTAACGAGGTACCGCATTTCCTGCTGCTGATCGGGGTTAAAAAGATCTGCTTGCTTGGGTGGCCTCATCTCGCTTACGTAACGGCGGATAGAAGTTTTAGGCTGATTGTAGGCCAGGGTGCCAAAGTTTTCCTTAAATACCGCCACGCTTGCTTTGGCAATTTCAATAGGGGGGATGTTAAAGAAATCATAGTGCATGATCTCGAACAGCAATTCATCCCCGCTGTATGGCGAGTCAAGCTCCATGGCAAGGTAGCGCAGTATGTTGATGATCTTTTCGCCAAAAGGTTGGGTGAGTACATCAATTTTACGTTTGCTATTTACCTGGATCTTTTGCACATCCAGAAATTTGATCATTTCTTCAACCTGGTTGTGGTTGCGATAGATTACCGCTATTTCGCCCGGAGGTACGCCATCAAACACTAACTGTTTTATTTGCAGCGATACATCAACCAGCTCTTTATCCGGGTTTTCGTATTCGCGGATCACCGGCTCGACCAACAGGTTATTAAAACGTGGATGTGACGATTTTAAAGCTTTATCTAAATTAAGCTGACTGGTCAATCGCTCAAAATTATTGTCGATAAGCGCTTTTGAAATATCGAGGATCTGCTGACTGGAGCGATAGTTATGTTTTAGCACTACGGTGTATAGTGTATCTACATAGTCATTGGCAAAATCAAGGATGTTTTTCATGTTGGCCCCCTGAAATTTGAAGATCGACTGATCATCATCGCCTACCACAAAAACGTTCGGGGTATCCCAATAATTAAGCAGGAAACGGAGTAACTCGTTTTGCGATCCGCTGGTATCCTGGAACTCATCAACCAAAATATATTGATAACGCTCCTGGTAGCGGCGCAGGATCTCCTCATTATCGCGGAACGCGCGCAGCACCCAAATGATCATGTCGTCATAATCATAACGGCCGCGCGCTTTCATTTTTTCTGTATAGTTTTGGTACTCTCCAACAGCAGCCAGCAGTTTTTTCATCACATCGTGCGCGGCGTCGATATCTTTTTGCTTGGGGTCACCAATCTTGATGCCTGCTTTGGCATTAGCCCGTTTATAAATAAACTCCTCGCGATTAGGTAAATCTTCGAGATAATCATTTACGGCCTGCTCAATCATTTCGGCATTCCAGTTTTCCCGCTTCATAGTGCTGAACAAGCTTTTAAGCCGGGGAACGTCGTAATAAATATCGCCGGTAAAGCGCTTAAGCAGGTGATCGTTCGGGAACTCATCAACCAGCTCACGGAACAGCATGGCCGATTCCAGGTCGGAAAGCGATTCCAGGTTCAGTTTTCCGAAATACTCCAGATTTTCCTGGATGATTTCGTTACAAAAAGCGTGGAACGTATATATATTAATCCGGTAAGCATCAGGACCGATAAATTCAAAAAGGCGTTTGCGCATGGCTACAGCGCCGGCATCGGTATACGTTAAGCACAGGATCTCGCTTGGCAGGGCATCGGTATCGGTCAGGATCTTGCCTATGCGGGCAGCCAGGATCTGGGTTTTGCCTGTACCGGGACCGGCCACAACGAGCACAGGGCCATCCATTTTATTAACCGCGGCCAACTGCTCAGGGTTTAAACCGGCTAAAGCTTCCTGGAATTTGGCGTTATATTTATTGAATGTAGGTTGCATAATATTTTAGTAAAGATAAAAAAGGTTGGCGCCGCATTTGCAAACAGGATAATAAATAAGATATTTAGGCTATAATATTAACCATGGAAAAACCTTATCAAGGCAGGGCGATAGTTGAAGATGGGCCTGCATCAGTCAAAATAACTATTCCGGTAAAGCGGAATTTCGCTACTCTTTTTTTTATAGGCTTTTTGTTGTTAAACCTGAGTGTAGGGATTGTGGTTATTTGTTTTGGAATGAGCGAAATTATAACTCAGCCCATTATATTATTGCCATTCGGTATTATGTTAATGCCATACGTTTTTGTTTTTAGGGCGCTTTGGTTAATACTGAAAGGAAAAGAAATTATTGAAGTGAGTGACGAAGCCATTTATATAGAGCGGCCAAGCCTGTTTTTTAGAAAACCCAAAACTTACAATTTACAGGAATGCATTAATTTTAGGGTACAGGAGAGCCTGCCTTATCCATTTGGCACTCCCTTGGTTTTATTTGCTCCGCTGGTTTCTGCCAGTACCGGGCTTATTATATTTGATTACGGCATGAAAGATGTAAAGTTTGGGAGTGGGATTGCCGCCGCCGAGGGACGATATATACTCAATATAATAAAGAATAGGGGATTTATAGCAGATTAAAACGCTCCGGCATATTTTAAATCGAATTATAAAAACCATGGAAAAACCTTATCAGGGCAGGGCGGTAGTTGAGGATAATTTCGACTATCTCAAAATCACTATTCCGGCAAAACGTAATTATCTCTTTTTAGTATATATATGTTTTTCGCTGGCTGTATGGGGGTATATCGGATCGTCTGCTATCGATGAACTTTTGCATCCCTCAAGCGATTTTGGTCGTGGTTTTATGATCTTTTGGATAAGCGGTTGGACCCTTGGCGGAATTATGACTGTAAAAACGATTATCTGGCTATTTTGGGGTGAAGAGATTATTGAAATTGGGATGGGCACTTTCAGTATCAGCCGGAAAAATGATCTGTTTACCCGTGAAAAAGTTTATGACCTTAACGAGTGCAGAGAGTTCAGGATCAGGGAAGTGGATTCAGAATCCGACCGGAAACACTGGTTCATATTTTATTACAGAAATAAAGAAAGGGGAACTATTGCATTCGACTATGGCATGCGAAACTTCTGCTTTGGAGAAGATCTTTATGAGCCCGAGGCAAAATACCTGCTTAACGTTATGAAGAGTAAACGGATATTAACAGAAAGCCAATTTAAATAACAGTTATGGCCTGTTAAAATATTGTAACCTCGACGCACCTAATCTCTAACCTCCAGTCTCTAATCTTTAACTATAACCCCGTCCCTGTAGGGAAAAACGCATTCACACTAACCGGCAATTTACCCGTAGGCTTTAACCTACCACTAAGCACTTTCGCTGCCGACTGTTGTAACTCGGGCGACATCTGGTAACAAACCATCAGGCTCCCTGCTTTTTCAAGCCCCGGCAGGCCCGCTATGGTATAAGCGTTGGCAAACACACTGAACGCTGTGTTTTTTCGCGATGCCAGGTCGGTAATCATCAGTTTTACATCGCTGCTGTAATCAAGCTTGCTTTGGGGGCGCAGCCGGGTATCATGTATGCCCACAATTATTTGCTGATACTGTTTAAGCCAGTTAAGGATATTGGTAACTTCAAGGGCCGGTGCATCTTTATTAACTATAAATATGCGGCTGTTCGGGAAGCTTTTTACAACCTCCATCTGGAAAACCGTTGGTGAGCTTACGCCTATACTCACTATGGCTGTTTTTAAAAATGGATTAAGCTTTGCGTTATTGTTCCTCAATTGTGTAACGGCGGCATCGCTTAGTTGTTGTACCAGTGCTTTGGCGGCGTCGCTGTTAATATCCTGGCTTAAGTTAACGGTCGATGTTGGTTTATATTGATTAAGCCCTGCCCAGTATTTGGCAGCCAAAATCTTTTTGATCCGCGTTTCAAACTCAACAGCACTAACGCTGCCGTGCCTAACAGCCTTACGGATCAAGCCGATGGCCCGGTCGGAGTTTTCAGATAATTCAATGATATCGTTGCCTGCGATAAATGCCCTTACATCGGCCTCGCCGTTGGGGAAATATTTGGTTACCCCTTTCATTTCCATGGCGTCTGAAATCACCAGGCCTTTAAACTTCAGCGAATCTTTTAAAATACCGGTAATAATAGGGCGGGAGAGGGTTGAGGGGAGTTTAGGCGTATTATCTAACGAAGGAATACTCATATGAGCGATCATTACGCCGCTGATACCAGCATTGATAGCCTCCCGGAACGGGTACATCTCTAATGAGTCTAACCGGCCCCGACTATAAGGCAGCAGCGGCAAATCAAAATGCGAATCAACATTGGTATCGCCATGTCCCGGAAAATGCTTGGCCGAAGTGAGTAGGCCTGCATCCTGCATCCCTTTAAAATAAGCAATACCTTTTTTGGCCACGTTATACATGTTATCGCCAAAAGAGCGGTAATTGATGACTGGATTGTTAGGGTTGTTGTTCACATCCATATCCGGCCCAAGGTTCATCTGCATGCCCAGTCGCTTAAAATCATAAGCCACCTGTTGTCCCATTTTGTATATCAGGTTATTATCCTGTATGGCGCCAAGGGTCATTTGATAAGGATAGGATATAGTAGAGTCGAGGCGCATACCCAAACCCCATTCACCGTCCATTGTTATAATTAAAGGTACTTTGGCCAATTTTTGATACTTATTAATAAGATTGGCCTGGCGCACTGGTCCGCCCTGAAAAAATACAACGCCCCCCAATTGCTGCTCTTTAATTACCTGTCCAACCGAATCCTCATAGGCTTTCCCTTTATTGGTATGTGCCCGAACAAATAGTAATTGTGCAATCCGCTGCTTGCGGCTCATTTTATGATACACCGAGTCGACCCAGCGGTTTTGTTTACCTAACAGCTGGATGTAACTCTCTTTTTGTGCAAAAACATCGGCGGTAAAAAATGTGAAGATGATAATTAGCGGATAAAAAATGCGGGTTTTAGAAGCTTGCATAGGTCAAATGTAGCGTTATTCTGAATTTTTGATGAAAATGATGTTACAACTATCACAAAAATTAAACCGTTAATAAACCTTTGCGTTTTTTATTAATCTATCACGTTATTAACATACATACAGGGGAAGGCCGGCGGCAACCGGTAAATTAATTGGCCAATGGCTTTTCCTGCCACTTATTTAAAACAGAGAAAGACGATGAAAAAATTACTTTTTTTGGCGATATGCCTGTTTACCGTTGGTACAGTTAGCGCGCAGGGATATTATTATGGTCCGCGCCACCGCCGCCCGCCCCGCCGGGTTGTTGAAAGGTCCCAGCCCCAACGCCGTTATGATGATTTTTACACCCCCAAAGTTGGGTTGGCAGTAGGTTTAAACGTTTCAAACACGGTTGATGCTTATAACAGCAATTACAGTTCAAGTTCACTTGCCGGGTGGCATGCGGGTTTAACCTTTGATGTACCTATTATCTACCCGCTATCATTTGCTCCCGAAGTATTGTTTTCGCAAAAAGGATATGAGGTAAATGACCGGGACGGGAAATTTACACAGCGCACCAATTATATCGATGTGCCTTTGCTGGCTAAATTTAGGGTGGTACGGGGCTTTAATCTGCTGGTTGGTCCGCAGCTTACCTTTTTAACGTCAACAAAAAACACTTACGAAAGTGGCTTGGGCACCAGTGTTGATCATATCGACAATGATGCCGATCATAGCTACGTAGCGGGTGTAGTAGGCGTAAGCTTTGACATTAACCGAAATGTAGAGATTCGCGGCCGTTATAATATCGACCTTGGTGAAAACCGTCCTTATGCCGATCAGGACCTGCCTAACTATCGTAACCAGGTTTGGCAAATTGGTTTAGGGTTTAAATTTCAGTAAGCAATAAGGTTCTTTATTATAGCATTTGATTTTCACGCAAAGACGTGGAGACGCAAGAGGAAATGTTTTCAAAACTTTGCGGCTTAGCGTCTTTGCGTGAACTTTAATTCGTGCTGTGTTATAATATATGTTACCATTCCCTTGGAGGATGCGTCGATAGGATCCTTATTTCTTTAGGATAATAATTATTGATGCGGTTTGGCAATAGTTTGGCCCAGCCAAGCGGATGCCCTTCATAGGTCATGAGTGTCCAGCCCTTATCTGTTGTGGTCAGTTCTATATTATCCCGGCGCAGGTATTGGATAGCCTGGTCTTTATCTAATGAAGTTTCCAAAACAGCAGCTTTATTAACAATTAGGCTTAGTGCCAGTTCGTGATCGGGGATTAGGTCCTTACCGGCAAGCTTACCGATAATTACCCCCGATTTTTTAATATAAAGATGGCGCTGTAATATATTAAGGCTTTCTTTATGTGTGCGGTTAATAGCCATCCAGTTGTCATTTACCTTAAAATAATAAAAATCGTCGGGATTATTAATATATGAGCGTACCTGGTCAAGCTCCTTACCCGGCAGTTTTTGCTGGGCGTTGTTTTTAAAGGATGCCAGATCGCCGCTGTTTTCTTTTTTACGCAGACAGGAGGCAAATAAGCCCTCGCCTTTTACTTTGCCCGGATAAAAACGGTACCCCCAGGCTTTTTTCTCCGGCGATTGTGTTTCTACAATTCCCCAGTCTTTATCAATAGCTATGCGAACGCTTTCCAGCTCAAACTCGGTGCAAAGCCAGTCCAGGATGTCCTCGTTTTCCTGATGTGAGTACGAGCAGGTACTATATATAAGGTAGCCGTCCTCTTTTAAGGCCGGGTAAATATCGGCAAGTATGCGTTCCTGTCGCTGATGGCAAAGGTTCACGTTCCCTTCCGACCATTCGTTCATCGCATCCGGATCTTTTCGGAACATGCCCGAGCCCGAGCAGGGGGCATCAACGAGTATGATATCAAAAAAGCTTTTCAACCTGCTGAAATCTTTAGGATCATTATTGGTGACAATGGTATTCGCAGTACCCCACCGGTTCAAATTATCTGTTAATATAGGTACACGGGTTTTAATGATCTCGTTTGCCACTAACAAATCGGCAGGCTGTAGGGCCGAATTAAGCAGGGTGCTTTTACCTCCGGGGGCCGCGCAAAGGTCAAGTACTTTTATCGCATCATCATTATTTTGGTTGATTGTTTTAAAAATATGATCAATAAACATTGATGACGCTTCCTGTACATAGTAGCAGCCGGCATGAAAAAGAGGATCGAATGTGAACGACGGGCGGCTTTCAAGGTAATATCCGTTGGCGCACCAGGGTACATTTTGTGTGATTTTTAAGGCAGATGGTTTAAAAGGATTAACCCTTATCGAGGTTGGAGCATCCTCAAACTGGTGCGCTTTTACAAAATTTTCTTCGTCGAAACCGTTTTCCGCGCTCAATGATGCGATGAAATGCGGAGGGAAATTATGCTCATTCATATACATTTCAAATATACACATTAGCTAAATGCCTGTCTTTACTTAATTATAGGGGCACTCGCGGATATATTTGGCCTTAATTTACAGGTAGTTGTAAATCAGGTTTAATTATTTGAAAATATATCTTGGTTGGTAGCTGATTTTCTGCGTACATTTGTGACCGCTTTAGAAAAAGAGGCGTTGTTTTTTGAAATTAAGGGCGAATAAAAAAGATTTAAAAAAGTGAAATTTTCACTTGCTAAATCAAAATGAAATTCGCACCTTTGCAGCCGCTTCAAACGGGAGCGGTAGTTCATACAAAGGGTAGAAAGATTGGTGTTGAAAAGGAAAAGAGAAGAAAGATAAACACCCCGAAACTTTTAGAAAATAAAAAAAGTAAAAAAATTTTGGAAAGAAGAAAAGGTTTTCTACCTTTGCAGCCCCAAGCGGGGAAGAAGTTTAAAAGCTTCTAAAGAAAAGAGGATGAGGGTTTTAGGCCTTAGGAATCAAGGGTGAAAGGGAGCGATTCCCACACTAAAAAAATTGACAAATCAACTCAGGTAAAACTGAAAGATTATATAGCTGAACTGGATAGGGAAGCGGGAAAGTTCTTTTAAGAAATGGAAATCATGTAGCGTAACGGGAGGCGAAGTCTAACCAAGGTTAAACTGAGCTGAAGAGTTACAAAATAAAGAGAGCCTGTATAAAGAGATAATAATACAGATTCTATTAATTAATAATAGGGTCAGTGATTAAAACAAAACATTTTACAATGGAGAGTTTGATCCTGGCTCAGGATGAACGCTAGCGGCAGGCCTAATACATGCAAGTCGGACGGGATTCGGGTGCTTGCACCTGATGAGAGTGGCGCACGGGTGCGTAACACGTATGTAACCTACCTTAGTCAGGGGGATAGCCTCTCGAAAGAGAGATTAAGACCGCATAACATCACGAAGTGGCATCGCTTTGTGATCAAATATTTATAGGACTAAGATGGGCATGCGCAACATTAGCTAGTTGGTGTGGTAACGGCATACCAAGGCTACGATGTTTAGGGGATCTGAGAGGATGACCCCCCACACTGGTACTGAGACACGGACCAGACTCCTACGGGAGGCAGCAGTAAGGAATATTGGTCAATGGACGGAAGTCTGAACCAGCCATGCCGCGTGCAGGAAGACGGCCCTACGGGTTGTAAACTGCTTTTGCAGGGGAATAAACCTTCTTTCGTGAAAGAAGTTGAATGTACCTTGAGAATAAGGATCGGCTAACTCCGTGCCAGCAGCCGCGGTAATACGGAGGATCCAAGCGTTATCCGGATTTATTGGGTTTAAAGGGTGCGTAGGCGGCTTTTTAAGTCAGGGGTGAAAGACGGTAGCTCAACTATCGCAGTGCCCTTGATACTGAAGAGCTTGAATGTACTTGAGGTAGGCGGAATGTGACAAGTAGCGGTGAAATGCATAGATATGTCACAGAACACCAATTGCGAAGGCAGCTTACTAAAGTATGATTGACGCTGAGGCACGAAAGCGTGGGGATCAAACAGGATTAGATACCCTGGTAGTCCACGCCCTAAACGATGAACACTCGATGTTGGCGATATACGGTCAGCGTCTAAGCGAAAGCGTTAAGTGTTCCACCTGGGGAGTACGCCCGCAAGGGTGAAACTCAAAGGAATTGACGGGGGCCCGCACAAGCGGAGGAGCATGTGGTTTAATTCGATGATACGCGAGGAACCTTACCCGGGCTTGAAAGTTAGTGAATGTGACAGAGACGTCACAGTTCTTCGGAACACGAAACTAGGTGCTGCATGGCTGTCGTCAGCTCGTGCCGTGAGGTGTTGGGTTAAGTCCCGCAACGAGCGCAACCCCTATGTTTAGTTGCCAGCATTTAAGGTGGGGACTCTAAACAGACTGCCTATGCAAATAGAGAGGAAGGAGGGGACGACGTCAAGTCATCATGGCCCTTACGTCCGGGGCTACACACGTGCTACAATGGATGGTACAGAGGGCAGCTACCTGGCAACAGGATGCCAATCTCTTAAAGCCATTCACAGTTCGGATCGGGGTCTGCAACTCGACCCCGTGAAGTTGGATTCGCTAGTAATCGCGTATCAGCAATGACGCGGTGAATACGTTCCCGGGCCTTGTACACACCGCCCGTCAAGCCATGGAAGCTGGAAGTGCCTGAAGTGCGTAACCGCAAGGAGCGTCCTAGGGTAAAGTCGGTAACTGGGGCTAAGTCGTAACAAGGTAGCCGTACCGGAAGGTGTGGCTGGAATACCTCCTTTCTGGAGCAGGCCCTCTGAGTGGCTCAGAACTGTTCGCTGCATGATATTTCTTAAAGTTAGTTAAATGGTTGATTAGGTTAAGTGGTGAGTAGTTGAAAAGCGAAGATCACAAAACATGAGCAGTCATATACTGATAACACACACGCAAAAGGAAACACCCAGAAGATGAAGCCATCAGTGGCAATAACATCTGAGAGGCGGGATTGTAAGAGATTACGATTGACGATTTGAAGAATAAAAAAATCTAAAATCGAAGATCGGAGATCCGAAATACAAAAAAGTCCTGTAGCTCAGCTTGGTTAGAGCACTACACTGATAATGTAGGGGTCAGCAGTTCAAATCTGCTCGGGACTACAAAAGAGGCGATGATTGAATTATAGAATTACTGAATTATTGAGTGAAAAATAATCAATAATTCAAAAAATCAATAATTCGATAATTCATCTTAGGGGGGATTAGCTCAGCTGGCTAGAGCACCTGCCTTGCACGCAGGGGGTCAACGGTTCGAATCCGTTATTCTCCACATTGAACCGGAAGTCATTAAGTCATCTGGTCATTGAGTCATTGAAAAATGACGTAGTGACTAAATGAAAGAATGACGGAGGATCAAAACGTTCTTTGACATATTGGAAGAAGTAATTGAAACAAGAGAAAACAACAGATAGAGACGTTGTTTGCTCAGAGGCAAGATTGCAAGAAAAAAGAGACAAGACTTCGGTCCTGGTTCTTGATTCCTGATCTCTTGACGCTAACAAACAATTATCTAAAATAAAGACATACCATGCGGCGCAAAAGGCGCATGAGTAGAAGAAAGTAAGAAAGGGTACACGGGGGATGCCTTGGCTCTCAGAGGCGAAGAAGGACGTGATAAGCTGCGATAAGCTGCGGGGATCAGCAAATATGACTTGATCCGCAGATTTCCGAATGGGGAAACCTAATTAGTTGAAGACTAATTGCATAAATGCGCTAACCTGCCGAACTGAAACATCTAAGTAAGCAGAGGAAGAGAAAACAATAGTGATTTCCAGAGTAGTGGCGAGCGAAATGGAAGAAGCCCAAACCTGTTATGTTACGGCATAGCAGGGGTTGTAGGACCACAACATGAATATTAAACAGAACCGGAACGGGGTGGGAAACCCGGCCATAGAGCATGAGAGCTGCGTACGGGTAATGAATAGTAGGATAGTGGTATCCTGAGTACCGCGAGGTCGGAGACGCCTTGTGGGAATTTGCCGGCACCATCCGGTAAGGCTAAATACTCCTGAGAGACCGATAGTGAACCAGTACCGTGAGGGAAAGGTGAAAAGAACCCCGAACAGGGGAGTGAAATAGAACCTGAAACCGTGTACTTACAAGCGGTCGGAGCCTGGCAACGGGTGACGGCGTGCCTTTTGCATAATGAGCCTACGAGTTACTCTTCCCTGGCAAGGTTAAGTGTTTAAGACACGGATCCGAAGCGAAAGCGAGTCTGAAAAGGGCGTATAGTCAGGGGAGGTAGACGCGAAACCTTGTGATCTACCCATGGGCAGGTTGAAGGTGCCGTAACAGGTACTGGAGGACCGAACCGATAAACGTTGAAAAGTTTCCGGATGACTTGTGGGTAGGGGTGAAAGGCTAATCAAACTGGGAAATAGCTCGTACTCCCCGAAATGTTTTTAGGAACAGCCTGGCGGTTGAGTTATAAAGAGGTAGAGCTACTAATTGGGTGCGGGGGAGTCAAATCCTACCAAATCCAGATAAACTCCGAATGCTTTATAATATACGCTGGAGTGAGGCTATGGGTGCTAAGGTCCATGGCCGAGAGGGAAAGAACCCAGACCATCAGCTAAGGTCCCTAAATTATTGCTAAGTTGAACTAACGAGGTCCGATTGCACAGACAGCTAGGATGTTGGCTTGGAAGCAGCCATTCATTTAAAGAGTGCGTAACAGCTCACTAGTCGAGCGATCGGGCATGGATAATAAACGGGCATCAAGCAGTATACCGAAGCTATGGATTGCATGTAAATGCACTGGTAGGGGAGCATTCTATTTGTCGGAGAAGCAGGAAGGTAACTGACTGTGGAGGGAATAGAAAAGCAAATGTAGGCATAAGTAACGATAAGGCGGGAGAGAAACCCGCCCACCGAAAGACTAAGGTTTCCTGATCAACGCTAATCGGATCAGGGTTAGTCGGGGCCTAAGGTGAAGCCGACAGGCGTAGCCGATGGACAACTGGTTAATATTCCAGTACTTTTTATTACTGCGATGCGGTGACGGAGTAGTGACACTGACGCGAACTGACGGAATAGTTCGTTAAAGGCTGTAGGTATAAGACGTGTAGTTAAGTACGCATGTTTTGCTGAAAGCTGATAGTACACAGAACCTTCGGGGGATGTGATAGTTCAGGTAATCAGACTTCCAAGAAAACCCGCTAAGCTTCAGGTAATAAAAACCCGTACCGTAAACCGACACAGGTAGTCGAGGAGAGAATCCTAAGGTGCTCGAGTGAATCATGGCTAAGGAACTCGGCAAAATGGCCCTGTAACTTCGGGAGAAGGGGCGCTGTCAGCAATGGCAGCCGCAGTGAAAAGGCCCAGGCGACTGTTTAACAAAAACACATGGCTTTGCAAAATCGCAAGATGACGTATAAGGCCTGACACCTGCCCGGTGCTGGAAGGTTAAGAGGGGATGTTAGTCGCAAGGCGAAGCATTGAATCGAAGCCCCAGTAAACGGCGGCCGTAACTATAACGGTCCTAAGGTAGCGAAATTCCTTGTCGGGTAAGTTCCGACCTGCACGAATGGTGTAACGATCTGGGCGCTGTCTCAGCCATGAGCTCGGTGAAATTGTGGTATCGGTGAAGACGCCGGTTACCCGCAACGGGACGGAAAGACCCCATGCACCTTCACTATAGCTTAACATTGATATCGGATACAGGATGTGTAGGATAGGTGGGAGACTGTGATGTGGCTTCGCCAGGAGTCATTTAGTCAACGTTGAAATACCACCCTTTCTGTATTTGGTGTCTAACTCTGCAAAGCGGAGAACATTGTTTGGCGGGTAGTTTGACTGGGGTGGTCGCCTCCAAAAAGGTAACGGAGGCTTTCAAAGGTAAGCTCAGTACGCTTGGTAACCGTACGCGGAGTGCAATAGCAAAAGCTTGCTTGACAGTGAGACAGACAAGTCGAGCTGGGTCGAAAGACGGATATAGTGATCCGGTGGTTCTGCATGGAAGGGCCATCGCTCAAAGGATAAAAGGTACGCTGGGGATAACAGGCTGATCTCCCCCAAGAGCTCATATCGACGGGGAGGTTTGGCACCTCGATGTCGGCTCGTCACATCCTGGGGCTGGAGAAGGTCCCAAGGGTTGAGCTGTTCGCTCATTAAAGTGGCACGCGAGCTGGGTTCAGAACGTCGCGAGACAGTTCGGTCCCTATCTGTTGTGGGCGCAGGAAGTTTGAGTGGGGCTGACCTTAGTACGAGAGGACCGGGTTGGACTAACCTCTGGTGAATCTGTTATGCCGCCAGGTGTACTGCAGAGTAGCTACGTTGGGAATAGATAAGCGCTGAAAGCATCTAAGTGCGAAACTAGCCACAAGATGAGACTTCCATTGAGGGTCGTAGGAGACTACTACGTTGATAGGTTACAGGTATAAAGGTGGTGACATCATAGCCGAGTAATACTAATTGCCCGAAGCTTTCTTCGTGACGGATTAAGGTGAGTGGTTGATTAAGTTGATTAGGAGAGTGGTTGCAAGACTACACAAATAAAAAACCAAAGCGATCACTCATCTGAAACAAAACAAACAGATAAACAACAAAAGCTGTTGTTTTCTCTTCAATCAAGTACTTCTTTCAATAATATGTCATGTTAATGGGGGTGAATAGTTGATTAGGTTCATTAGGTGAGTAGTTTAAAAGCTATACACCATACAAGAACCACTCACCACTCACCCAATCAACCACTAACTTAAAAATATTCAGGTGCCTATATCGGCGGTGTCTACCTCTTCCCATTCCGAACAGAGAAGTCAAGCCCGCCAGAGCCGATGGTACTGCGGTAAAACGTGGGAGAGTAGGTCGGTGCCAACCTTTATCACCTTTAATGGTGCAACATTGCAAAAGCCTTAGCTAATCCCTAAGGCTTTTTGCGTTAACGGCCTTTTCGTAAGCTCCCCATGACAACCCAATTTTTATCTTACAAGCATAAATAAGGATCCAAAATCCAGAGTGGTGTCCTAATTTCTCATTTGATATTATTTTGCTAAATTTAAGCTATATACCTAAACATATGCTTACAGCCGAACAAGCTGCACTTTGGCAAAAGATCCTGGACTTTCAAATAGATGATCCGGATGCTGTTTTTAAATTTTCAGAACGGCTGGGGCGTGAGAATACTTGGAGCAAGGACTATACCAATCGGGTGATCACAGAATATAAACGTTTTATCTTCCTTTGTTGCGTAGCTGAAACTGGGGTTACCCCTTCTGATGCGGTTGACCAGGCCTGGCACCTGCATTTAACTTTTACAAAGTCGTACTGGATAGATCTCTGCCGCGACACACTTGGTAAAGAAATTCATCATAATCCGACTAAAGGGGGTAATAGTGAAGCTTTGAAATATGATGGATTTTATACAGGTACTCATAAATTATATGAAGAGAGCTTTGCAGGTTCTCCGCCAACTGATATATGGCCTACTAACCAAACGCGATTTTCTGAGATCAACTTTCAACGGGTAAATATGAACAGGTACTGGCTTGTTCGTAAGCCTGGGATCAGTAAAACCATTGGTATGGCATCAACGGTAGTAATAACCGGGCTTATATTTATACAGGCATCCGACAATGAGATCTTTGCGCTGATCTTTTTAGGGGCTTTTATACTTATCGCTGCGTTTAGCTATAAGAAGGAAGGGCGGAATAGGGATGATAAGGGCGACGGGAGCTGCCATCCAGCAACCTGCGGTACCGACGGAAATTTTCATTCCGGGCATCACAGTGATCATTCGGATCATTCGGGGAGCGGCTGTCATAGCGGGGGCCATTCAGGTTGCGGCGGGCATAGCGGCTGTGGCAGTGGTTGTTCGGGCTGCTCATCTTCAGGTTGTAGCGGTGGGGATTAATAAAAATGGCTATCCATCCAACGCCTCAAAAATCTCGGCACTTAACAACCCGCTACCTCCGCCAAAATGCTGAGCTATTTTGATACCGGGCTTTTCGGCACAGAAATATTCTCTCAATTTACCTTCCGAAATTTCATCAACTCCGCCTCCCATCAGTACCAATTTAAAGTCCTGCATTGAGAACGCCGCAATGGCTTCCTCATCGCTGAGGCAGCCGGTTGCGTTCCAGTCGGGATTATTATTCACTAATCTCACTACCGTGGCTAATATTTCTGGGTGCCGGCCAATTACCAATATCTGAATCTTTTCCATGATCTTAAAATTTCATCGGCACATCTATCAGTAAAAATTCGGCATCAGTACCTGCTTCAATAGTGAATTTGTCGGTGTCCCAAATACCTAAAGCATCCCGGCTGCTCAATGTTTCGCCGTTGATATTTACTTCTCCGTTTAAAATAAACGCATAAACTCCGTTGCCTTCTTTCTTGATGTTATATTCGGTACTTACACCTTTATCGAATTTACCCAAATGGAACCACGCATCCTGGTGGATCCATACGCCGGCATCATCCGGATTTGGAGATAATACCTGCTGTAATTTATTGTGCCTGTCTTCAAGATTTAATGAGATCTGATCATAACGCGGTTCAACGTTCCTTTTATTGGGATAAATCCAGATCTGTAAAAATTTAACTTCGCTGGTACGGTCAAAGTTGTATTCGCTATGAAAAATTCCGGTGCCGGCACTCATCGCCTGGATATCACCGTTTTTTATTACGGCCACATTGTTCATGCTGTCCTTGTGCTCCAGGTCGCCTTCCAGCGGAATGGAAATGATTTCCATATTATCGTGCGGATGTTTGCCGAAACCCATCCCCGGGTCGACGGTATCATCGTTCAGCACCCTCAACGCGCCAAAGTTCATCCGTTGCGGATTATAGTAACCTGCAAAACTAAATGATTGGTAACTGTGCAGCCATCCGTGGTCTGCATGTCCGCGGGTGTTAGCTTTATGTAAAACGGTTTGTGCCATTGTGTGCTTCCTTTAAATTATAATGCAAATTTAAGGGAGCGTGGTTTGACGGCACTTGATGTAGGTTAAGAAATTGGAGAGTGGTTGATTAAGTGAATGGTTAAGTAGTTGAATAGCTTAGAACCATTCACCTAATCAACTCAATCAACCGTTCACTTACTTTTTCCTCACCATCTCACCCTTCATCCGGCTGAAAAATTCGGGGGTTACGCCTATGTATGAGGCTATTTGTTTTTGAGGCAGATGATCGATGAGGGTAGGATAACGTTTACAAAAGTTATTATAACGCTCCTCGGCGGTAAGACTCAGACTGTCAATCAGGCGTTGCTGGCTGGCTACCAATGAGTTTTCGGTCAGGATCCTGAAAAAGTGCTCAAACTTAGGAATCTGCATATACAACTTCTCCTGGTTTGCTTTTGAAAGCAGCAGCACATCTGTATCTTCCAGCGCTTCGATATTCTGGATCCCCGGCTTTTGCGAAATCAGGCTGTACATATCGGCTATCCACCAATCTGCAGGGGCAAAGCTCAACACGTGTTCGATACCGCTTTTATCTACCGTATATCCCCGTAAACATCCGGCTGTTACGAAAGCCGAATACTTGCATACCTCGCCGTAAGTGAGCAAAAATTGCTTACGCTTTACTTTTTTTGGTTGCAGAAAGTCTTTAAAGATTTCCTGTTCTTCACGGGTTAAATGGATATGTTTTTCCAGATTATTAAGTATCAGATCAAGCGGCATATGCAAAAATGGTTTTTATTTGGCGCATTACCGAGGGCTGAACAATTAATATATCCTGTTTTTTACAGGCGTAGGGCATTTATTTAATAAATTTTAAATTAGCTTTATCAACCGCCAAATATGCCATGCCAAAATATGCGCATGTTATGCTTATAAAGCGGTATGGATAGCGAAAAATTATCAATATGATTGTGAATGGCTTTTTAAATATGGCCTGAAGCATAAACAAATAAACCTGGAGCGCATTACCAATTACTGCGTTAATTGATTTTAAAGATAAGTTTTATGGTGAAAAATTATTTTTTAACGATCTGCCTGTGTGTTATTGTCACTTCGTTTGTTAATGCGCAGCAGAAATTTAATGGTCTTGATGTTGGGCTCGGTAACCTTTACCGTACCTCTGATGCTAAAACACGGTCTATTAGTCCTGAGAATTTTACTGGTGAGAAGGGTAAGGGAGGGATGGCCACAACCGGCACGGGTGCCAACGCCTCGCGCGATCTGGGCCAGACCTGGAAAGTGAGCCCAAGCGTTGTCATCAAAAAGCATACAACTTTTACCGTTGCCGAAATTAATGGTTCGGGCGCTATTCAGCATATCTGGATGACGCCGACCGGCAACTGGCGCTATTCTATCATCCGCTTTTATTGGGACGATGAAACTACACCATCAGTTGAGGTGCCCGTGGGTGATTTCTTTTGCATGGGCTGGGGTAAATATGCGCCCGTCACTTCACTGGCTGTGGCGGTAAACCCTGGCAGTGCATTTAATTGTTACTGGCCTATGCCCTTCCGAAAAAAATGCCGCATCACTATGGAAAATATCGACGATGCGGATATGGTGCTATATTACCAGGTTGATTATACCCTGACCGATGTACCTGAAGATGCCGGATATTTTCACGCGCAGTTTCGCAGGGTAAATCCGTTGCCTTATAAAAGGGATTTTGTTTTGGTGGATAGCATTAAAGGCAAAGGGCAATATGTTGGTACTTACATAGCTTATGGCTCCAACAAAAATGGCTGGTGGGGCGAAGGTGAGATCAAGTTTTTTATGGATGGTGACACCAAATTCCCTACAATAAACGGAACCGGTACCGAGGATTATTTTTGCGGATCGTATGATTTTGATACCCATCATAAAGATACCGATGGAAAAGAGAAGCCCGGAACCGAATATACCGAATTTTGCAGCCCGTACAGCGGTTTGCCGCAGGTGATCCGCGGTGATGGGCATTATAACATTGCTCAACGCTTCGGCCTGTACCGTTGGCATATCGTTGATCCCATCCGCTTTGAAAAAAGTCTGAAGGTTACCATACAAGCATTGGGCTGGCGACATGATGGCCGGTATATGCCCTTGCAGGATGATATCGCTTCAACCGTATTCTGGTACCAAACGGGCGAACACGGCCCTTTCCCTAAATTTCCCTCAAAAGACGAACTGGAAGTAAACTAATGAAACTATATAAACTTGCCAAAGGCAGCCTATTACAACATCGCGGTTCATCATATATTATTGATGATGACTGGGACAAACTGATTAACAGGGATGGTTTAGCCGCCTACCTTGAATCGATCACTGCCGATACCACGGCTTTAAGTGCCGAGGTAGAGAATGAATATCTAAACGGCAAGATATTACCGCCCGTAGGCAACCAGGAAGTATGGGCTGCCGGCGTAACTTATTTACGCAGCCGTGATGCCCGCATGGAAGAATCGGAAACAGGCGCGAGCCTGTATGATAAGGTTTATGACGCACCGCGCCCGGAGCTTTTTTTCAAAGCGCTTGCTCATCGGGTATCCGGGCATAACGGTGAGGTTTACATCCGTAAAGACTCGGAGTGGGACGTGCCAGAGCCTGAGCTTACGCTATTTGTGAATAGCGATGGTAATATCCAGGGATATACCATTGGCAATGATATGAGCTCACGGAGTATCGAGGGCGAAAATGCACTTTATCTGCCGCAGGCCAAGGTGTATGAAAAAAGCGCAGCCCTTGGGCCTTGTCTTTACGTTACATCATCGCCCATCCCCGGCGAAACGGTGATTAGTATGAACATTAAACGCGATGGAGAGTTGGTTTTTGAAGACGAAACAACTGTATCGCGCATTAAACGATCCTTTGCCGAGCTCACCGGCTATTTATATAGTGAATGTGATTTCCCTAACGGATGCTTTTTAATGACGGGCACTTGCCTGGTACCGCCGCCAAGCTTTACTTTGCAAGCCAGTGATGTGGTGGAAATCAGCATAGATCATATTGGTACGATGGTGAATGTGATTGGTTTTAACCCTAAGCATAAATAACTGGCAATATGCAGCTTTTAAAAAAGTCATCATTAGTTTTGCTGCTTGCCGGTTTGGCGTCATGTACTATGCACAACCCTCAACTACCGATGAAAGGAACTTTTGGATCTGATCTTGATTTTTTAAAAGCAAAGGATAGCGTTATCGTTTTAAAAGATAACAGCGGTTTGGGGCAGGTCATCGTCTCACCCAAATACCAGGCAAAAGTTTTTACCTCAACTGCCGACGGTTTAAATGGCAAAAGCTTTGGCTGGATCAAGTATGAAACATTCGACCAAAAGCAGCCCGACCCGCATATGAACGCTTTTGGAGGTGAAGACCGCCTGTGGCTTGGGCCGGAAGGCGGACAGTTTTCATTGTTTTTTAAGCCAGGCGCCAAAATGGAGTTTGCCAACTGGCACACGCCTGCCGCTGTTGATAGCGAAAGCTGGGACCTTATTTCGTCGTCGGACAAAAAGGTATCCATGAGCAAAAGCACACATCTGCAAAATTATGCCGGCACTGAATTATCAATAAAGCTGGAGCGCGATGTGGAGATCATGGAGCCAAATGCTATACAACAGGTACTTGGTATTGATGCCGACACATCTGTAAAGGCAGTAGGCTTTAGTACAGTAAATTCTATCATTAATGCAGGTGATAAGGTTTGGGATAAAACAACCGGTGCACCATGCCTTTGGAATTTAGATATGTTTACCCCTTCGCCAAAAGTGGTGATCGTAGTACCATACAATGAAAAAACTACCGGTAAAGTAGCTACAACCAATTATTTTGGCGAGATCCCGAAAGATAGGATCACTTATAATAACGGGATACTGCTATTCAAAGCTGATGGTAAAAGTCGTGGTAAACTGGGCATCCCGCCAAACCGGGCAAAAAATATGGCCGGTAGCTACGATGCCGAGAACGATGTATTGACGGTAACCATGTTCGACGTAGATAGCGCAGCCTCCTACTTAAACCAGGAATGGAAAACGGATACAGCACCTTACAGCGGCGATGCAGTAAATGCTTATAATGATGGACCGCTGGCCGATGGTAAGCAAATGGGGCCTTTTTATGAGATAGAAAGCGTATCGCCGGCCGCATTCCTGAAACCGGGCGAAAAACTTACGCATAAACACAGTGTATTCCATTTTACAGGCAACAAAGCCGCATTAAATAAAATAGCATTAAAAACGCTGGGGATTTCGTTAGATGAGATCGCGGCAACATTTAAATAACAAAGTAATTATATACAACCAATCGATAAACACTAATGTCAAAAAAAAATAATACCCTGTTCGCCGTAATACTTGTTACCTGTTTGTTTTTTATATGGGGATTCGCATTAAATCTTAATTCTATTCTTATACCACACCTAAAAAAGGCTTGTCAGCTTAGTGACCTTCAGTCATCATTTGTTGATTTGGCATCCTATATAGCTTACTTTGTGCTGCCTATTCCGGCCGCGCTTGTTATGAAAAAGTACGGTTATAAAGGCGGTATATTATTGGGGCTTATGCTTTTCGCTACAGGGGCCTTCCTTATTTATCCTGCATCGGCTGTACGGAGCTATCCTTTCTTTCTCGTGGCATGGTTTATCGTATTTTCGGGCGCAGCTTTCTTGGAAACAGCTGCCAACCCTTATATCACCGTTTTAGGTGATCCGGAGGGAGCTGATCGCCGTATCAATTTCTCTCAATCGTTTAATGGCCTCGCTGCTACACTCGCGCCGTTAATTGGTGGAAAATATATCCTCTCCGGAAAAGTGTTAACAGATGCGGAATCAAGCAAAATGTCGCCCGAGCAGCTGAATGAATATCTTAATCATGAAGCATCATCTGTACAAATTCCTTTTGTGGTAATTGGCGCAGTGGTGCTTGTAGTTGCATTCTTAATTTATCGCACGCACTTCCCGCCAATTGTTGAAGAAACCAGTGAGGAGGCAGTTAACGACAACCGTTCGCTTGGTGTAAGGATAAGCGAGCTGTTGCACGTGAAAAGTTTAAGGGCCGGTATCTTTGCTGAGTTTTTATATGTAGGGGCACAGGCTGGCATAAGCAGTTTCTTTATCCGCTATTCAGAAAAAGTAGCCGGATTTGCTGAAAAACCAGCTTCTTTTTATCTCACTATCGCTTCTGCGGGTTTCATGGCAGGCAGGTTTATTGGTACATTGCTCATGCGTTATTTCAACCCGGTTAAACTGCTTATTACTTATGCAATTATCAATATTTTCCTGATCGGTATGGCCGTAACGCTAAAAGGCGAAGTAGCTGTTTACGCGTTAATGTGTACCTGGTTCTTTATGTCGATCATGTTCCCAACTATTTTCTCGTTAAGTATCCGTGGCCTGGGCGCTAAAACCAAACTTGGTTCATCACTGGTGATCATGGGTATTGTGGGTGGTGCTATATTCCCGGTGATCATGGGCAGGGTATCTGATGCTACACATAACATCCAGATGGCTTATATAGTGCCGGGCTTTTGTTTCCTGGGCATTTTAATATTCGCTATCAATAATCACAAAGTTAAGAAGCTGGTAATGGCCGGCAGTCATTAATATATCTATAATAAATAAAATGAATTTACAACTTACAGATAAGGTAATTATTGTTACCGGAGGGGCCAAGGGCATAGGCGAAGGCATAGTGAAAGTGTTAGCTGCCGAAGGTGCGATTCCGGTTATTATAGGCAGGGGTGAAGCAGATAATATGAAAGCGGTTCAGGCTGTTGAAGCAGCAGGCCATAAGGCGTACCAGGTAGTGGCCGAACTTACCGATCCTAAAGCAAGCGAAAACGCGGTTAACGAAGTAGTAGCCAAATTTGGCCGTATTGACGGGTTGGTGAACAACGCCGGTGTAAACGATGGCGTTGGCCTGGAAAGCGGTGATTACGAAGGGTTCATGGCCTCTTTGCATAAAAATGTGGTGCATTACTACCTGATGGCACACCATGCCCTGCCCGAACTTAAAAAATCAAAAGGCGCTATCCTTAACATTACTTCAAAAACTGCCGATACAGGCCAGGGAAATACTTCGGGCTATGCAGCATCAAACGGTGGCCGTAACGCACTTACCCGCGAGTGGGCTGTTGAGCTTTTGAAATATGGCATCCGTGTAAACGCGCTGGTTGTGGCCGAGTGCTGGACACCGCTTTACGCCAACTGGATCAAAACCCTGCCCGATCCGGAAGCCAAGCTGAAAGAGATCGAAGCGAAAATTCCGCTGGGTAACAGGATGACCACATCCGAAGAGATTGCCAATACCGTAGTGTTTTTATTGTCGCCGGTATCAAGCCATACCACCGGTCAGTTAATTTATGTTGATGGCGGCTATGTGCATTTGGACAGGGCGCTGGCTAATGCGTAAAGGAATACCAAGCGAGTTACTTCCTCCATTGAAGTGTCCTCTCGGTCAAATTATATAAAAAAGCGCCCGTGGGGACACGGACGCTGGGTATGGACTTACTTTTATCAAACTTACGAAGTTTCAAAACCTTCGTAAGTCTTAAGTACACAGGTCGTATAAATCTGTGTACTTATCTACAACGAAAATCCCTTCAAATATTCTTTTCCCTCCGTACCCCAATCTTTCATGGCATTTTGCAATACGGTCATGAAGCTTTTGTTCGTGGCTGCTTTGCCTTTTTTAGGTGCTGTTAATGATTTTTCGTCGATCGGCTGTTCGGTAACTTTAGTGGCAAACCAGGTTACGTTTTCGTGTGGCAGGGCTACGCCTAATATCATACCCGGCAAGCCATTAAATGATTCGGGACCGCCCGAAACAGGGATTTCTTCAGTATAAAATGCTACTACATAAATCGAATCAAGAATCAGGCCGTTTGCCCGGCGACATGGATAGCCGGCAATTTCGCGGGTTTCGCCGGTAAGTTTCCATTTGATATGACGGGTGGTGTCTTTCACTAAAAAGGTTTCTTCAAATACACTTTTTTGGCTGGTACTCATTCCTGTATTAAAGTCAGAAAATACAGTGCTGTTTTGAGCTGTCATCATTGGCTCACTCCAGTAACCGGCTGCTGGTGTTTCCGGTTCAACAGGTGTAAACAGCGTTTGGTTATTGCCAAACTTCAGGGTGCTTTTTAACACCTTAAACTGGGGTTTGGTTTTCTTATATTGTTCATACCTGGGCTGGTACCACATTTCGTTATCTTTATTAATGGCTTTTTGCAACATGGCCCATACATTTGATGTTTTGTTATACTCAATGGTACCGTTAAATGCAAAGTGTTTGTTGCCCTGCGCTAATAAAAGGTTTGCGCTGAATAGCAGTATGGTTGTTATGCTTAAAATCTTTTTCATGATAGGTTATTTTTTAGGTGCACCACCTCCAACTTTGTTAAAATCCCAGGTAAGGGAGAACATAAAATATCTCCTGATGGTGGTATAACGCTCCTGGGTAAGCACATTGGCCGATCCTGTCCGGTTATAGCCAGTATTTTGATTTAGCAGGTCATTGCCTGATACAGTAGCTTTCAAGGCGTCTTTCATGAATGTTCTTGATATGCTGGCATTCAGCAGGAACCTTCTGAAATCCTGCGGGAATGATTTTGTCGGGGCGTTATAGGTATAGTTACCATCCGAGCCGATCTGGAATTTGCCGGGGAGGTAAATATTGAACCCTCCGTTAGCATTAAACCCACGACCGTTATTGTTCAGCACAGTATTAAGTGATGAAGAGTTAATGGTATAAGTAGGCCCCGCCGAAACCCAGGCATCATATTTCTTCTCTTTATATTTAGATAACCTGATGTTGCCCGAGTAGCTGTATGATTTAGTTTCGTTAAGTACGTTATTTGACAGGTTATAGTATGTATTGCCATTGCCATTAAATCCAAGCCCTGCGTTAATATCCAGGCCGGGGATCTTTCTATCAAAATAACCATTAATCCAGAAATTGCTGGTTGATTTGTTTTTAAGGTTTGACGATTGATAAGTACTGATACCCGTAGTAGTATCGCGCATTACGTTACTCACGATAGGGTTACTGGTAGTTGAGTATGATCCGCTGATCCAGATATACTGGTTGCTGATCACCTTGTATGAGTTATAGCTGATATTATACCTGTTGGTAAACGATGGTTTAAGCGCTGCGTTACCTACCTGTATATTCAGTGGGTCGGTATTTACATGTACCGGCTGGATCTGATCGATATTGGGCTGTGTGGTATTCCCGTTGTAGCTCAATCTTAAGCTTGATTGTTTGGTGAATTTGTACTGGAAGGATGCTTGCGGATACCAATTGGTAAAATTACGTACCAGATCGGCAATCTGCCCAAATTCATCAACCTGCTTAAACCTTACGCCGGCTACCTTGGTGCCAAAATTGAATGAATATTTTTGTTTTTGTACATTAAATACCATACCTCCCTGGTTTGACAACTGGTTTAGCTTATAATCGCTGCTGTAAACGCTATCGAGCATGGTATAAGGTCCTCTGCCTGCATCTTTGTTGAACGTGCGCCTGTCGGTAGTAGCGTTGTTTACCGATAAGGCATAGCTAATGGCAAGGGTAAAATCCTTAGCCAATGGCTCGGTATAAGTTATGTTGGTATTGATATTAGTGCTTTTGGTTTTATTTATCTTGTACTGATCGATAGTGTCTTTGCTTACATAGGTACCAACCGAATCGTAGAACCGTGTATTAGATTTTAAGAAACCTTTGGAGTCGCTTTCGTTATATGCAGTTTTGAAGTTTATCGAAAGTGTACGGCTTTTTTTCTTGAATTTTTTGGTGTAAAATGCATTGGCGTTAAATACCTTGCCATCAACATCGGCAGTGTTTTCACGATCATTACTGTTGATGAGGCTTCCATCAAGGCGGCGGGTTTGAGTAGCGAAATTATTCCTGGTATTGCTGTTTTTTAAAGTTCCGTCGGCAGTGATCTTCAGGTTTTGCATCGAGTCGAGCTTCACCTGATAGTTTACATCCAGCTTTTGGCGGAACATATAATTATGGTTACGCTGATCGCTGTTGCTGTTTGATATATTACCCGGAAAGTTATTTTGCTGCTGGGTATTGCTCGTACCATCAACAGTTAGCGAACCTATTTTATAATTAGTGTTTAACGATTCCTTATCGCTGTTCCATTTGGTATCATAATGCGCGCCGCCGGTACGCGCTACGGGTTTCCCTTTTCCGTTGTACCTGCCGTCAAAACTATCCAAATCGTCACCGCCCCCGAAAATATAAATGCCACCGTCGTCGCCAAACTCCATATTGCCGCCGCCGCCGTACTTGTTATTATCCTCCCAGCCTAAACCTGTTTTGCCGGTGTTGCCGAGGGTGCCGTAAAGTGAAAATTTCTGTTTGCCTTTAAAGCGGTTAAACAAGGCCTGGCCCTGGTAATAGCCATCGGTACCTATACCGCCGTCAAGTTTTCCAAAGTAGCCGTTCTTTTTATCTTCCTTAAGTTTAATGTTGATGGTTTTGTCTTTTACGCCATCATCAATGCCAGTAAAGGCTGCCTGATCGCTCTTTTTGTCGTAAAGCTGTACTTTATCCACCATATCGGCGCGCAGGTTTTTGGTAACCAGCGTAGGGTCATCGCCAAAAAACTCTTCACCGTCAACCAGTACTTTCTTTACTGTTTGGCCTTGTGCGGTGATCTTGCCGTCTTTATCTACCTCAATACCGGGCAATTGTTTCAGCAAGTCTTCAACTTTTGAGTTGGGCTGGATATTATATGCTGCCGGGTTAAATTCGGTAGTGTCCCCTTTAATTTTGATGGCAGCTGCTTTACCCTTTACAATAACTTCCTGTAAAAGCCGCTCCTTGAGTAACATGCTGATCCGTCCAAAATTATGCGTAGTGTGGGCCGAATCTAAAGTAAAGCGCTCTACAAAATCGGCATAACCGGGGTAGGTGGCCAGTACAATAAACTTACCCTTGCTTAAATTGTTAATGGTGAAGGTGCCATCATCCTTAACACGGGTGAATTTTTGCAGGATGGAATCTTTAGCGCTAATAACGCTGATGCTGGCGTTAGCTAATTTTGAATTGGCAACGGTATCGGCTAACGTTCCTTTAATGCTGTAATTGGTTTGGGCTGATAAGTTTGCTGCACCCACGAAAAATAGCAGTAGTCCAATAATTGTGATTTTCATAAGGTCGATTATGAAAGCCAAAATATAACTAAATAGTTAGTTGTGCAAGAGATTTAACATTTTATACTGTAGATTTAACATTTCATCGCCAAAATTTAACATTTGGTCGTGGTTGGATATGTTAAAATACGGTGATGATAGCATGGTGCAGACCGGCCAGAGGCCGGGGTATAGTTGCCACTCGCCAAAGGCGAGCGGCGGCGGGCATCAAATTGTCATGCTAACTTGTTTCAGCACCTCACGGGACAGGTTGACGATTTGCTTAGCATGTTCGCTTAGCGAGTGGGGTGTTGAAACAGGTTCAACATGACCTTTATTATTGTTTTTGCGCCGCCGCCCGGCTTCAACCGGGTGGAACATCTCACGGCCTCTGGCCGGCGATTATAACACTTTACTCATATCTCAAAGCCTCAATAGGATCTAACCTTGCGGCCTTTTGTGCGGGGTAATATCCAAAAAAGATCCCCGTAATGGCGCAAACCACAAATGAGAGTAATACCGATGATTCAGATACGATGGTTGGCCATGATAAGGCGAGCGTAACCAGGTTTGATGATACAATCCCCAGCACTACACCAATAACACCACCCGTAATACTGATCAGGATAGCCTCCATTAAAAATTGGAGCATGATATCTTTTCCGCGTGCACCGATAGACATACGCAGGCCGATCTCGCGGGTACGTTCTGTTACCGAAACATACATGATATTCATGATGCCGATACCGCCAATTACCAGCGAAATGCCGGCAATTACGGTAAGCAGCACGGTAAGTAACCCGCTGGTTGAGCTTAGGGTATTGATCAGTTCGGCCTGGGTACGCACGGTGAAATCGTTATCCTCGCTATCGCGCAAACGGTGCGAATCGCGGATGATCTGGGTCATTTCGGTTACAGCTGCATCTGTCACTTGTTCGTTTGCTGCAGATGCATAGATATTTTGATAGTAGATAGTTGCCAGGATCCTTTTTTGGATGGTAGTATAAGGCGCTATCAGGATGTCGTCCTGATCCTGCCCGAAGGCGTTTTGTCCTTTGGGATTGAGTATGCCAATAATTTGGAAAGGGATCTTGTTAAAGCGGATCACCTTGCCTATAGGATTTTCGCCATTAGGAAAAAGATTGTCGATAACCGTTTGTCCTATCAAACAAACTTTGGCCGAGGTCATCACATCCTGTTCGGTAAAGGCTATGCCATCTTTTAAACTTAGCTTGCGAATGTCGAGGTAATCCGGACTTACACCCTGTATAGTTGTAGGCCAGTTTAATGCGCCATTAATAGCCTGCCCTTTTGAGGTAATTGAGGGAGATAGCGCGGTGATATATTGCGCCTTTTGCAGGGCTGTGATATCTTTTTGGGTGAGCGTTTGAAAGCTTGACCCCGCAATGCGCACACCGCCGTTTAAATTACTGCTTGGCAGCACCGTGATCATATTTGAACCCATGCTTGATAACTGGTCGTGGATGCTTTGCTTTGAGCCCTGGCCAATAGCCACCATCGCTATTACCGATGCTACACCTATAATGATACCCAGCATAGTTAAAAAAGCCCTCAGTTTATTACGCTGAAGTGCTTTGTAAGCTATCCTTATCAGGTTAAATAAATTCATGGTTGCTTAACTTTAATAATCATCAGTAACGGGTAAACCAGCAAGCACTTCTTTTGCCGAGCGTTGATTGGTATTCGGGGTATCCTTCTGGATCCTGCCATCACGTAACTGAATGGTACGGCTGCTGAAGGAGGCAATATCAGGCTCATGCGTTACAAACACAATGGTTTTGCCCTGCTGTGAGTTGAGTTCCTGCATTAATAACATGATCTCGTAGGAGGTGCGGCTATCCAGGTTCCCTGTTGCTTCATCGGCCAGGATCATTACGGGTTCGTTCACCAGGGCACGGGCTATGGCCACA
The DNA here is from genome assembly GCF_034263275.1 of Mucilaginibacter sp. cycad4. NCBI lineage: Bacteria > Pseudomonadati > Bacteroidota > Sphingobacteriia > Sphingobacteriales > Sphingobacteriaceae > Mucilaginibacter > Mucilaginibacter sp. cycad4. The sequence continues at coordinate 6,567,036 of NZ_CP139559.1, forward strand.
CGCTGCTGCTGCCCGCCCGAAAGCTGGCTTGGCGTATGGTCAAGCCGTTCAGCCAGTTTTACGGCTTCCAGCGCGTGGATAGCCCTGTCGCGGCGCTCGCTTACGCTGATTTCTTTGTTATACAAAAGTGGCAGCTCCACATTTTCTAATGCTGATGTACGGGGTAACAGGTTATAGGCCTGGAAAACGAATCCTATTTTACGGTTGCGCAGCTGGGCTAACTCATCCCGGGAAAGCTTCTTTACATCTACTCCGTCCAAAAAATAGTCGCCGATAGAGGGCTTATCCAGGCAGCCTAAAATATTGAGCAATGTGGTTTTGCCGCTGCCGCTGCTGCCCATAATGGTTACAAACTCACCTGCCTCTACCTCAAAAGAAATACCTTTAAGCGCACGTACGGTTTCACTGCCCATCTGAAATTCGCGTTTCAGTTCACGTATATCTAAGATTTTTTTGCTCATTACCGGCGTCCTCCCCCTCCGCCACGTGGTCTTTGTGGCATAAACGGACTACCTGTTGATTTGGTAGCTGCTGTAGACGAGCCTGAAGCCCCGCCGGTAATACCGGTGATCACCGCATCATCAGCTGTTAAGCCCGATAATACCTCAACCTGGGTATTATCATTCAAACCTGTCTGGATTTTTTTACGAATTATCTTTTTGCCCTGTAATATCCATACTATGGCGGTTTGTCTGTTTACGCCGCTGCTGTCTTTGCGACTTTTGGCGGTATGCATGGCCTGGGCATTGTCATTGGCCCCGCCGTTTCCTGCCCCGCCCGCAGCGCTGCTGCCTCCCTGACCGCCGCTTCTTTTTTTGCTGCCTTTGTGTCCCAGTTTACCTACTATTTCATAATCTTTCATTAATGCCGAATCGGGAGTAAAACTCAATGCTTTGGCCGGGATCAGCAGGGCGTTATTAACTTCTTTGGTGTAAATAATGATGCTGGCGGTCATGCCGGGCTTCAGTTTCATATCATCATTAGGGGCATTGATAATGGTGGTGTAAGTAACCACGTTTGATGACACTGAAGGGTGCAGCCTGATATCCTCAACCGTGCCCGCAAACTGGTCGTTTATAAAAGCGTCAACCGTAAATGAAGCCCGCTCGCCCGCTTTTACATCGCCTATATCGGCTTCATCCACATTGGCTTCAACTTCCATTTTGGTAATATCTTTAGCAAGCACAAACAAGGTAGGGGTACTGAAACTTGCCGCAACGGTTTGACCCACGCTCACGTTACGGTTAAGTACCACACCATCAATGGGCGAATAGATATCCGCATAAGATAAATTCTTTTCGGCCGAACGGACCTGTGCTGCCGCACTCTTAACCGATGCTTTTGCCGCGTTCAGTGTATTGAGCGCGGTGTCATAATCAGCTTTGCTGATGGCATCGGTTTTGAACAGCAGGTTTTGCCTGCCGAAGTTGTTTTGCGCAAAAACCAACTGGCTTTGCGAATTAAGCAATGTGCCCTTAGCCTGATCAACCGTGGCCTGTAACAGCGACTTATCCAGTTCGGCAATGAGCTGGCCTTTTTTAACTTTCGAATTAAAATCGGCATAAACATATTTAATAATGCCCGATACCTGGGTGCCTACCGTAACAGTATCCACCGGCTCGATACGGCCTGTTGCTGTTACGCTTTGGGCTATATAGCCTTTAGCTGGCTTTTGGGTTTGCAGCACAATGGGTTCTTCCTTTTTTCTGATGAACAGGAACCAGATGAGCGCCAGCGCTACTACTATGCCTGCAATAATGAGTATCTTTTTATAACTGCTTTTCATGATAACCGGTATTATAATGTAATAGGTACCCCCCTGTAAAAATCATAGATCTTTAATGTGAGCAGGGCATTGTATTTGGCCTGTACAAATGATTGCTGTGCCTGCACAAACAAGTTTTTTTGCAATAAAAAATCAACCGTATTGGCTACGCCCACTTTAAGCTGCTCGCTGGCAATGCGGTAGCTTTCCTTGCTGTATTTATATTCTTCGGCAGCGGCATCAAACTGGCTGCGTGCGTTTTGTACGTTAATGTAAGCCCGCTCAACGGTTTGGGATAACGTGATCTTAGTGTTTTTAAGATCAAGCTGCGATTGCTTTACGCTGATCTTTGCCTCTTCAACCTGTGTTTTTACCACCCTTTTGGTGAAGATTGGGATAGCCAGGGTAAGCCCCAATTGCTGGTAAAAGTTATTATTGATCTGGTTTCCGAATGAAACTCCCTGCCCATTGGCATACCCGGTATTAAGCGATGCGCCTGCTGTAAGTGTAGGTTTATAACCAGCTTTCGCTTTCTCCACGTCATATTGTGCTATCTTAACGCCTAACTCACCGCTCTTAACCTCAGGGCGGTTTTGCAGGGCTGTTTGTTCAGCTTCACGGAATGATGAAATACTATCAATTGGGGCAATCACTGTATCCGGCTGCATAATATCGAAACTCAGATCGGTTGGCAATACCAGCAATTGCTTTAGGGTAAGCAGATCATTACGAACGGCATTTTTTGAATTTACCAGCGTATATTGGTCGGTAGCCTGCTGGGCCTGCAGCTGGATCAGATCCTTACGGGCCACGCTGCCTACATTGTAGCGCTGCTGCTGCAGTTTAACCTGTGCCTGGGTAGTGCTGAGCAGATCGGTATTGTAGATCACGGTTTCCTTATCCAGCAGTACAGTAAGGTAGGCCTGCGTTATCTGTAAAACAATATCGTTTTCCTGCTGAAGTATACCCAGGTTGGCCGATTGTACCTGCAGGTTTTTTTGCTGGATATTGTTGTTGATGTAGCTGCCGTTATACAGCGTAACATTTGAGCTTAGCCCGTACGAGCCCGATACGTTATAACCCGAGTGCCTTCCGTTGTCGCCGTTGCTGAAATTATTGCCATGAGCAAAGGTTTGTGAACCCGTGGCCGAAAGGTCGGGCAGGCGGGCGGCTTTAGCTAATAAATATTCCTGCTGACTGGTTTGCTGCGACAGGCGCAATGAGTTGATCTGGATGTTGTTCTTTTTGGCATAGTCGAGACACTTAGCCAGGTCCCACTTGAGCGATTTGCCCACCAGTGTGCTATCCTGGGCGTAAAGATCTGAACAGCCCATGAGCAATAAAAAGAACGTTATGATATGTTTTACTTTCAATGGCATAGTTTTTAAAATTATACCTGTAGCGGCTGATACTTACTCGTTAGTGCAAGTAAGAATATCTGCTCTGGGCAAAATGTTTTAGTATGACTATGCTCAGGCCCATAAGTAATGTATTATTTTTATTACGGTAAGTGCCTGAGGGGTAGGTTTATAGTTGAAAATGTGCACTTAAATGCGCTTGCGGCGGGTTTAACGCGCTTATGTAAAAAGTTTTTTACGGTTGATTAATTAGCGCGGCCGTATTGAGGTATAATGGGTGCAGTTGCAGCAAACCGACGGTCGAAATGATGAAAATCCCCCTCCTGCGGTACTCAAAAAATGTATATTTTAGCATATTATTCTAACCTGTAGTGCTGTCCTGATCAGCGAGTTTAAACATGTATTATCAATGGTGAAAAAAAGTGAGGTTTTAATGCTTTCAAAAAGGGCATGTAAGCTTGTATTGCTTTTTATTATACTGCTGTCTGCAATTAAGAGCAGGGGGCAGGGGTTGCAGTTTGGTTCAAATGATAGCTTGATGAGCAAGCGTACCTCTTACCAGGTTTTTAAGGATGATTTGCCAACTTTTCATGACCGCCTTGTTATTGGTTTCGATCTTTCACTATGGGACAACCAACACCTTGGCTACATCCTAAACTTAACAGATGACAAGGGCAACTCATACAGCCTGAGTGCCATTTATAACCAGGGTTCATTCCTCAACTTTAATATTGATAGCCGGAGCAACAAACTCAGCATTCCCCTTCCTGATGCTTTGCTGAAAAGACGTAAATGGTTTAAGGTGATAGTTGATCTTGACCTGAAAGGTGATAAGGTAGGCATCTCCGTAAACGGGAAATGGTATCGGGCCAACGAACTGGGTTTTACCGGTAAAATAACTGCAAAGATCACTTTCGGTAAAAACGAACATTATTCGGACGTGCCCAATATGGCCATCAAAAACCTGGTTGTCAGTAACGATGATAAAACCTATACATTCCCGCTTAGTGAATGGACGGGGAACGATGTTTTTACAGCCGGTGGTGATAACCTGGGCCATGTTGACAATCCGGCATGGCTTATCAATGAATCATATTTCTGGAAGCAAAAGTTCGAGCATACTTTTAATGAGGTTGCCGGAATCAACTTTAATGAAAAAAATGAGCAGTTCTTTATTTTTAAGAGTGATTCGCTTATGTTTTATGATGCAGGGCGTGACGCAGTGGGAACAAAGCCGTTCAAAAATAAACTGGCCGTCCCCCTGCACCTGGGCAAAAGCATCGTAAACCTTAAGGAAAATAAGTGTTATATATATGAAGTGCTCAGGGCCCCGCAGCCTGCTCCAAGCATTGCTTCCTTTAACCTTGATAGCCTTAACTGGGATTTTTATGGTAAATCGACCATAATGGAGCAAAGGCACCATCATAATATTTTTTATGATAAGGACTTTAATAACTTTTACCTGTTTGGCGGGTACGGCTCATTTAAATACTACAATAACTTTTTTAAATACGATAAAATTACGGATGCCTGGCAGCAGCAAAGCTTTACCGGCGATGTGATCAATCCGCGGTTTTTCTCGGCAGCAAGTACGGCCGATCAAAACAATGACGTTTATATTTTTGGCGGTTACGGCAATCAATCGGGCAACCAGGTAGTAGGCGGGATGCACTATTATGATCTGTACCGGGTTAACCTTAGCAGTCGTACCATCAAAAAATTATGGGATATTAAGCCGGACGAGGAGGCATTTGTACCTGCTAATAACCTTATCGTATCAAAGGATAAGCATTTTTTTTATGTGTTATGCTATCCGCACGAACGGCCTAAAACCAGTTTACGCTTATATAAGTTTTCAATAAAGGATGGTTCATACCATGTTGTAAGCGGTACTATCCCCGTTGTGTCCGAGCGGATAGAAACAGATCATAACCTGTTTTACAATGCTAAACAGGATGTGTTTTATTGCACTACCCAGGAGTTTGAAACACCATCCCGGTCTACCATAAAAATCTTCGCACTAACTGCACCGCCTGTGAGCCAGGAGGCATTTGTAGCCGCCCACCAACCCAAAAGCAAATCTTTTACTTTATACAGGATATTGGGTGGTGCGTCTGCGCTTGTGTTGTTATGCGGGATCGTCGTATTTTTCTTAAGGCGGAAAAAGGAGAACGATGAACCTGCTCCTGTTGTTAACGAAGAGCGTATTGCCGAAGAAAAAAGTGAAACTGAAATAGGTAACAAAGCCAACGCTGTTTATCTCCTGGGCGAGTTTACTGTTTACGATAAAAACAAGCGGGATATTACTTACCTGTTTAGTCCCAAGATCAAGCAGCTGTTTATTCTTATTTTGTTAAACAGCCGCGAAAAGAATGGGGTGGTATCAAAAAAAATCTCTACTACGTTGTGGCCTGAGAAGGATGTGGTTAAAACTAAAAATATTCGAGGCGTAACCATCAATCACCTTCGCAATATCCTTTCGGATATAGATGGCCTGGAACTTGCCTTTCTGAATGATACCTATAGTTTTATCATCACCGAAGATTTTTATTGCGATTATTTTGTGGTGAGGGAGTCACTTAAACAGACTAATGGAAGTGAGCCGTCTGCGTTCAATTATTTCGACTTGGTTGCCCGTGGCGGGCTGTTGCAGCATATTCCTGAAATTTGGCTTGATGATTTTAAACAGGAGTACGAGGAAGCACTGATGCCGGTTGTTTTGCCGGCGATAAAAAAGGTTTATGATGCCTTTGATTATAAAAAAGCATTGGAGATCTCACGCATCGTGCTGAATATCGATCCGTTTAATGATATCGGTATCAAGTTTAAACTTAAAGCTCTGCGCCGTACCAAAGGCATTGAACATGCCCGGAAAATTTATGAGGAGTTCAGTGCCGAATATGAAAAGTCATTAGGCGAAGAGTACCCTGTTCCTTTCGAAAAGATCTGTTCTAACAAGTCAGACCCACGCTGACAAGAATAGTTAAAATGCTGATAATTAATGGGATATTTAAGGAAGATGAATCTTTCATGAATAAATTCTACTAAATATATAGATTTAATAGAATATTTATATATTTGCAACAGATTAGTTTGCAAATGGGGTTCATTTTAAACTAAATGGCAGGAGCTGGCCGGCAGCAAATGGATGGTTCGATTCCACCCCTGCATCTCTTCTCATCTCATGATTTATGTTTTATAATTGGTTAGCAAAAAGAGTATTCCTGCCCATCAGGAACTCTTTTGCCTTTTTGGGGAATTTTTGATACTACCCATGACAGGATAAAATAACGGTCATGTTGAACTTGTTTCAACACCTCACCTGCTAAGCCCCACGCTAAGCAAATCGACTACTTGTTCTGTGAGGTATCGAAACAAGTTCGGCATGACACTCTGGGCTTGTCTTTGGGTAATTAGCGATGGCGGGTTGGGCGCGTTAGGGATTGCAGTGAAAGTCCGCAGTGTGCGCAGGGTTTGCGGGCAGGAAAGGCGAGGACTTGGAACGAAAAGCCCGGGCCGCAGGCAACGCCCATATTTTTAAAGGCGATGTTCTTGTAATCTTATATTAATTTGGACATCATTAGCTGCCTATAAATCAATTATTTGTATATAAAATAAACCTTACTCCAAACTGTAAAACTTTATTGAATCAATTTCCTTCAGCTTTCACAATTCCGCGGCGTTACAATCCGGAATTATAGACATAAGTGCAAATTTTAACCTAAACAATCATTAAACCATGCTTTACGGGATAAAATACTTATTAAAATAATTTAAAAAGTTCTTTTAATTCAAATTTTGTTTTATTAAGTTTGTAGTGATAATGCACAGCTTATTATTATACGCACTTTACTTTACCCTCATGTCGGTGAGGATAAACATTTTTGTTAATTGGTTTGATAAAAATCCTCGCCCCGGCGGGGGTTTTTTGTATAACGACTTTTTTAAACTTTAACATATAACATATAGGTTCTGAACAAATTATGGCACGATTAAATTTATTGGAAGAGACACGTTACGAGAAGTTACCGGTAAGCGTATACAGTAACCAACAGGAAGCTTCGGTGGCGGTAGCGAACCGGATAGCAGATCTGATCCGCACAAAACAGGCCAAAGGCGAAAAAGCGGTATTAGGGCTTGCCACAGGTGTAACCCCGATAGGGGTATATGCCGAACTGGTAAGGCAGCACAAAGAAACAGGCTTGAGCTTTAAAAATGTGATCACTTTTAACCTGGATGAGTACTACCCCATGAAACCCACAGCAGCACAAAGCTATGTGACGTTCATGTACGATAATTTGTTTAGCCATATTGATATAGAAAAGAATAACGTTCATATTCCCGACGGCACACTGGATAAAGATGAAGTTGTCGCGTTCTGTTTAGCCTACGAAAAGCAGATTGAAGGGCTTGGTGGATTAGACCTTCAAATCTTAGGTATCGGTCGTACAGGCCACATCGGCTTCAATGAGCCGGGCTCGGCACCTAACTCAGGTACCAGGATGGTGACGCTTGACGACCTGACCAGGCGTGATGCGGCGCGGGATTTTGGTGGTAAAGCTGATGTACCCACGAAAGCAATCACGATGGGTATCGGCACCATCTTCAAGGCAAGGGAAATCATATTGATGGCCTGGAACAAGAAGAAAGCTCCGATCATCAAAAAAGCGGTAGAAGGAGAGATCTCGGGCGAAGTACCGGCAACCTACCTGCAATTATCACAACATGTAGAGTTTGTACTTGATGCAGATGCCGCCTCAGAACTGACCAGGTTTGATACCCCATGGTTGGTAAAAGATTGCGTATGGGATAACCAGTTAAAGAAAAAGGCTGTGATCTGGTTGGCTAATGAGGTTAACAAACCGGTACTAAAACTGACTGAAGAAGATTACAATAACCACGGCATGGCGCAGCTTGCCGTAGAACAGGGCCCGGTATATAATATCAACATCGATATTTTTAACCAGATCCAGCATACTATTACCGGCTGGCCGGGTGGCAAACCGGATGCGGACGATTCGCAAAGACCGGAAAGGGCGCTGCCTGCCAAAAAACGTTCCATCATTTTTTCACCTCACCCGGATGATGACGTGATCTCGATGGGCGGTACGTTTATCAGGTTGGTAGACCAGGGGCATGATGTGCACGTTGCTTACCAAACCTCGGGCAATACCGCGGTATGGGATGACGATGTATTGAGGTACATGGAATTCGCTATCGATTTTACGAAAAGTATTGGCGAAGACACCGCGCACCTGAAACAATCCTATGAAGATATGCGTGCCTTCTTCCCGAACAAACAGCCAAACGAAATTGATACCCAGGAGATCAGGAATGTAAAAGGCTTTATCAGGAAAACGGAAGCAATTTCAGGTGCAAGATATGCAGGACTGCAGGACGATCATATCCACTTCATGGCGCTACCGTTTTACGAAACAGGCAAAACCAAAAAGAACTCGGTAGGTGAGGAAGATATTCAATTAACCATCGAACTGCTTCAAAAAGTAAAACCACAGCAGATCTTCGCGGCCGGTGATTTTGCAGATCCTAACGGCACCCACCTGGTGTGTTTCAAGATCATCTTAGCAACACTTGACAGGTTAAAAGGCAAGGAAGCCTGGGTAGAAGACTGCTGGCTGTGGATGTACCGCGGTGCATGGCACGAGTTTGAAACTTATGAGATAGAGATGGCGGTACCATTGTCACCACAGGAGGTGATCCGCAAACGTAATGCGATCTTCAAACACCAGTCGCAGAAAGATACACCGGTATTCCCGGGTGATGATGCAAGGGAGTTTTGGGTACGTGCAGAAGACCGCACCCGCGATACAGCCCAACGCTATGACCGCCTCGGCTTGGCTGAATATGAGGCTATGGAAGCGTTTGTTAGGTATAAATTCTAATTTTTTGATTCATGGATCATTTAGTCCATGGATCATAGTTGATAGTTCATAGATCAATGACGCTTTCCCCGGCGCTCGTGTCCCCACGGGCGCTTTTTTATTGAATATAATTGGCGTGGGGACACGGCCAACGGGAAATATTATCTTTCATCCCCATCGTTCGTGTCCTCGCGAACGATCTTTATCCAACAAAAAAGCCTCCCCATTTGGGAAGGCTTTTCAAATATTAAATCCGAAATCAAATTCCGATACCCGAAATTAAGATGCCATTTGCTTGCGGATGATGTTCAGCGCACCGCCTGCTTTAAACCACTCAATTTGCTGCGCATTGTAAGTGTGGTTTACAGGGAATGATTCGGTTGAACCATCTTTATGGTGCAATACAACGGTTAACTGTTTGCCTGGGGCAAAAGTAGTTAAGCCGGTGATATCGATGGTATCATCTTCCTGGATCCTATCGTAATCGTTATTATCAGCGAAAGTGATACCCAGCATACCTTGTTTTTTAAGGTTGGTTTCGTGGATACGGGCAAATGATTTTACCAGTATGGCACGTACACCAAGGTGCCGTGGTTCCATAGCTGCGTGCTCACGTGATGAGCCTTCGCCATAGTTTTCATCGCCCACTACTATCGAACCGATACCTGCTGCTTTGTAAGCGCGCTGGGTAGCTGGTACAGGACCGTATTCGCCGGTTAATTCGTTTTTAACGCTATCGGCAGTGAGGTTAAAGTAATTGATAGCACCAATCAGCATGTTGTTTGAAATGTTATCCAGGTGACCACGGAATTTCAACCATGGGCCGGCCATTGAAATGTGGTCAGTAGTACATTTTCCTTTAGCTTTGATCAACAGTTTCAGGCCTGTAATGTCGGTACCTTCCCAGGCTTTAAATGGCTCAAGCAATTGTAAGCGTGATGAAGTTGGAGAAACAATAACTTCAACTTTGCTGCCATCTTCGGCTGGTGCCTGGTAGCCTGCATCTTCAACCGCGAAACCTTTTACCGGTAATTCGATACCTTGAGGCTCGTCAAATTTAACCTGCTCGCCCGCTTCGTTAGTTAACGTATCGGTAAGGGGGTTGAAAGTTAAATCGCCCGCGATAGCGAAAGCAGTAACAATTTCCGGAGAAGCTACGAATGCGTGAGTGTTAGGGTTACCATCCTGGCGTTTAGCGAAGTTACGGTTAAACGAAGTGATGATAGAGTTTTTGCGGGTAGGATCGTCAGTATGACGGGCCCACTGGCCAATACATGGTCCGCAGGCGTTAGCCAATACCACACCGCCCATTTCGGCAAAAGTAGCAAGGTAACCGTCACGATCAACAGTATAACGTACCTGCTCAGAACCCGGAGTGATGGTAAATTCGGCCTGAGTTTTTAATTTTTTATCGATAGCCTGTTTAGCGATAGAAGCTGAACGGGTAATGTCTTCGTAAGATGAGTTGGTACATGAACCAATCAAACCAACCTCTAATTTGGTAGGCCAGCCGTTTTCTTTAACAGCGGTAGCAAATTTAGAGATAGGCCATGCCAAATCCGGAGTGAACGGACCGTTTACGTGCGGCTCAAGCTCGCTCAGGTTAATTTCGATAACCTGGTCAAAATATTGCTCAGGGTTTGCGTAAACTTCTTCGTCGCCGGTTAAGTGTTCAGCAATAGCGTCAGCCAGATCGGCGATATCACTGCGTTGAGTACCTTTAAGGTAAGCAGCAGCTTTTTCGTCGTAACCAAAGATAGAGGTAGTAGCACCGATCTCGGCACCCATGTTACAGATAGTACCTTTACCGGTTGCCGACATTGAACGTGCACCTTCGCCAAAGTATTCAACAATGGCACCGGTACCGCCTTTTACAGTAAGGATACCAGCAACACGTAAGATTACGTCTTTTGCTGAAGTCCAGCCAGAAAGTTTACCGGTTAATTTAACACCGATCAGTTTAGGAAATTTAAGCTCCCATGGTAGGCCGGCCATTACGTCGCAGGCGTCAGCGCCACCAACACCAATAGCTATCATACCTAAACCACCTGCGTTAGGTGTATGTGAGTCGGTACCGATCATCATACCGCCCGGGAAAGCATAGTTTTCCAACACTACCTGGTGAATGATACCCGCACCGGCTTTCCAGAAACCAATGCCATATTTATCAGATACTGAAGCCAGGAAATCGTAAACTTCACGGTTAACGTCAACAGCTGTACTTAAATCTTCAACAGCGCCAATTTTAGCCTGGATCAGGTGATCGCAATGTACTGTAGACGGAACAGCAACCTGCGGGCGACCAGCTTGCATGAACTGCAAAAGGGCCATCTGCGCAGTAGCATCCTGCATAGCTACACGGTCTGGAGCAAAATCAACATAATCAACCCCGCGGCCGAATGCTTTTTGGGCATCGCCTTCGCTAAGGTGGGCATATAAAATCTTTTCGGTTAAAGTTAGAGGTTTACCGGTCGCTTTACGGGCAGCCTCAACACGGGTGCTGTAGCGGTCGTAAACCTTTTTGATCATATCTAAATCAAAAGCCATTTGTATTTGATTTTTTAGGTGAAAAGTAAAAGAAATTGACGTTAAGCCCGTTATCCGGTCTTAGGACGGCGAATTTACAAAAAATAACATTTGAAAGCTGTTAGTGTATTATACAAATGTTATTTGGATATGTTCTAAATAAGTGATTGGAGGTTAGTGGTTAGAGATTGGGTAAGTGGCGGGAGTAACTCTTGCTTTTTTATGGATCAATATGCACATCGCTACGAAAACAATTATCGAAATTAATAACACAGGATAATACATCCCTCCAAAAATATCAGGCAGATCTTGTTTGGCGTTTCCTAAAAACAAAAATGCAAATCCAGTAGTATTTATGGCTGCATGAAAAATCATTCCAGGAATTACAGATTGCGTTTTATAATAGATCCAACCTAAAAATAAACCTCCGAAAAAAGCAGGAATAGCCTGCCATGGATTTAAATGCAGTACGCTAAAAAGTACTGCAGAGATGAATATGGCCTTAGTAGGTGAATAATTTTTCAATAAACCTTTTAAGATAATGCCCCTGCACAAAATTTCCTCGACGATTGGAGCTATAATAACAACACTCGTGAAAGAGAATAAATCTTTGGTGAACATCCTCTCAAATATCTCTCGAACCTTCGGCGGCATTGGTAGCAATACTGAAATTCGTTCTAAAACGATTGAGAATGCTACTGCCGCTATGATCAATACCGGGATAAGCCACCCGTTAATTTTACCATAATTTATGGTTGATGGATAACCTTGTTGTTTTTCGCCTCTTTTTAAAGTATATTGTATTGCCATCAGCACAGGAGCAGAATTCATTAATAGTTTGAATATCGATCTAACCGCCGGAAATTCTTTTGGTGTATTCATAAAAATAATGCTGGCGATTATTGTAACGATGATCAGAAAAACAAGATACACGAAAAAGAACTTTACAACAGATGTTATGTTTGGGTAGGCTGCTTTCGGAAAAAGATCGATGTTTTCGGGCTCTTCGGCACTTAGTTCGATGTTTGTTACTTCAGACATTTGGTGATGGTTTAGTTAATAAAATTGGCCAGCCCTTATAAAGCGGGCCAGCCAATTTAAAGTTAAAAATAAATCGAAAAAACAGCTAACCGCTATTTTTCCCCCTTTAGGGGGTTAGGGGGCGGCAACTGTTTCAGAATCTCCTCAATGGCCCTATCCAACTGCGGATCTTTATTTTCAATCCTGTCGGTAAAGTCTGTTTTTACATAGATATTCGGTGTTACACCTGTTTTCTCGATGTCTTTACCATCAAGGGTATAACAGCCCCAGGCCGGGATACGGTAAAACGAGCCATCAACCAGGCCTTTACCGCTGGTGAAAATGATCCAGCGGTAGGTTTCGGTGCCGATGATTTTGCCCAAGCCCAGTTGTTTAAAGCCTTGAGAAGTCATTTCACCATCGCTCAGGGTTTGCTCGTTCATGAGCAGGACAATCGGTTTGGCCGCCGGTGCAAAATTGGGTTGGGGTGTTTTTTTGCCGTCGCGGTAAGCCCACTGCAGGTATGGCTTTTGCGACAAGAATTTAAGTACATCATCATGTACGTTACCACCTGTGTTATATCTTAAGTCGAGAATGAGGGCATCTTTTTTATAGGCATCATCAACCATATCTTCCAGGAAATCTTCCAAAGCGCCTTGTCCCATGTTTTTCATATAGGAGTACGCTATACGGCCTTTACTTTTTTCGGCAACTGTTTTAGCGTTGGCCTCAATCCAATCGTCATAAAGGTTACCTGATAGATCGCCGGTTGATTCGGGGTGTAGCTTCACTTTAATATCTTTGCCTGCACGGTTAAAGGTCAATTCAATTTCTTTATCGAGCGATGGCTTGCTGAAATAATAATTACGGTCTTGCTTTTCATCAACGGTAACGCCGTTCACAGCTTTCAGTATATCGCCCGGTTTTACATCAACGCCCGCTTTATCAGCATTACTCCGGGTAGCTATGCCGCTAACTTTGTATGGCGAATCATTATCAAAAATGATCCCGGTTTCCATGGTACGGTAGGAGAGGGTTTTCTTTTCTTCGCTGCCGTTTGAGTAAAATCCCTGGTGCGATGAGTTTAGCTCGCCAAGCATATCATTAAGAAGCAGGCGAAGATCCGAGCGGTTATTAATGTAAGGCACAAAGGCTTTGTAGCTGTCGTGAACCTTTTTCCAGTCGGCCCCGTGAAAGTTGCCATCATAATAATTTTCATCCAGCCCGGCCCAGGTTTCGTCAAACATTTGTGCAAACTCACCGGCCATGTTGCGGGTAAAGCTGTAATTAATATCTACCTTATCCACTTTGTTGGCATCAATATTCAGTGTATAAATATTACCTCCGGCCAGTACAAAATATTTATCGCCGTTGCCAAAAATGTCGTAGTTGCCAAAGTCGCCGCCGCCGACTTTTTCAGTTTTGGGGTTTTCAAAAGCTTCGAGTGTGGTACGGTAAAGCGCCCCTTTACCCTCGCTATGGTTTGAGGCATAGTATACCAATGTTTTATCTCCTTTTTGAATCACATAAGGTCCCTGCGCCTGACCAAACTCCGGACTGATGCGTTCCAGCCTTTTCATCAGTTCTTCTGTATCTATCACAATATCGGCTGGCGGTTTAGGTGTTGGCTGCTCTGATAAAGGTTTCTTCTTGGCGGATGTTTTCTTGTCTTTATCCTTTTTGTTTTTATCGTCGTCTTTTTTCTCCTCTTTAAACAGGGCCGTAAACTTATCCATCTTAAAAGGATCGTCATACTTTTGCAGCGGCATCCTGTAAATGTGCGCGTCCTTTGAGCCGTAAGGATACTCTGGCTGCGTACGTGACGATGCGAAATAGATATACTTGCCATCCGGCGACCAATATGGCGCGGCTTCGGTAACACCACTGTTGGTGAGGTTTAGGATCTTCCCGGTTTTTATCTCGTAAACAAAAACATCCATCTCAAAATTGCGGTAAGCATTGTATACCACGTACTCACCATTGGGCGAAAAGCGTGGAGGAGGGTTGTAAAATCCCCAAAACTCATCGGTAACAATCGTTTTTGATATGAGTGTTTTCGTATCCAAAAGTTTCAGCTCATTACGGCCGCTCAAATAAATGGCCTGTGTGCGGTCTTTATTCATGCTTAACAGGCGGTTACTGCCTTTATCAGTAGTAAGCTGCTTTTCGGTACCGGTGCCATCGGCTGCTATGGTGTACCAATTAGGGAAGCCGCCTAAGGTTTGGCCGAAAATAAGGGTTTTGTTATCGCTCATCCAGCTTACTTCGGTAACCCGTTCGCTGGTATTACGCTCCAGCTTTTTGATGAACTTCCCTTCGACATCGCTTACAAACAATTCGCCGCGGGATATGAAAGCGAGCTTTTTGCCATCGGGCGATAAAGCTGCAGCCTCAATTTTGCCGCTTGTTTCAAACGATTGGTCTTTAGGCAGTACATTATTGCGAAACAGGTTTAAGGTTAGTTTCTGTGTTTGTTTCGATGCTACGTCATAAACAAAAATCAGGTAATCTTTTTCAAACACCACCTTGCTGCCATCGGCACTTACCTGGGAGCGTTTAATAGATGTTGGGAACTGGGTTAATGCGGTTTTTTTACCATCGATAAAGGTGTACAGGTTATACTCTTCGTTGCCCTCGTCGGATACGAAATAGATGTTCCCTTTTTGATCAATGGTAGTCCAGAAATCCTTACCCTGCCAGTCGGTGTATTTTTTATACGCTTTGGTTTTTGGATTGTATGATTGGATATCGGGATTATAAGCACCTTTATAATGTTTGCGGGTTGGGAAATAGATACTTTCCCAGGTATTGTTGAAAAACAGCTCGCCGGTTTGCGGGTGTTCAACAACACCATGTATGGTATTGAAATAGTGACCGAATATCCTGGTGGGCGTACCGCCTGTAGCCGCTACTTTATATTCGCTGAAACCATTATAACGGGATGAGTTAAAGTAGATAGATTTTGAATCCCAGGTCCAGGAATCCACATTATCGCCGGCATCGTTATAGGTAAGCTGCTTGATATCGCCGCCGGTAATGGGCATTACGTATACATCGTTATTGCCAAACTGATTAGATGAAAAAGCAAGCCATTGCCCGTCGGGCGATACGCGCGGGTTACTTTCTTCGCCCTGCATGGCGGTTAGCCTTGTGGCTGCCTGGCTGTTGATGTCGGCTTTCCAAAGGTCGCCTTCGTAACTGAAAATTACGGTTTTGCCATCGGGCGTTAGGGTTGGGTTAGATGTAAAATAGCTTCCGGTTGTTTGGGCTTTAAGGTTTGTTTGGCACAAGGCTGCCAAAAACAATACGATGTATAGTTTCTTCATATGGTTTAAGTTTTATGAATAAATGTATTTTTGAGCCATGTTAAAAGTGGTGCACCTCAATACTTATGACGGCAATGGCGGCGCGGGCAGGGCCTGCATGCGCCTTAACCGGGCATTACTTAGCCAAAATATCGATTCTAAAATTATTGTACATTATAAATTTGGAAATAATCCTGATATCAAGACTTTTAACGGTAATATTATCCAAAAATCATACACGGCGGCGACCATCATATTAGAGCGAATTTTAGCTAAACGGTTTCTAAAACCTGATAGCCGTACACCGTTTTCCTTTACCTGGTTTGGCCGTTCGGTAATTAAACATCCTGATGTTAAAAATGCCGATATCATTCACCTGCACTGGATCAACCATGGATTTTTGGATCCCAGGCATATAGCGGAAATTAAAAAGCTGGGCAAGCCGGTGGTGTGGACTTTTCATGACAGTAACGCCTTTACCGGCGGCTGTCATGTGCGCTATACCTGCGATCATTACCAGCAGCAATGCGGCAACTGCCCATTGTTGATCAACGCTGGAAATGATGATATTTCGCACCGCATCTGGCAGCAAAAAAACAAAGCTTACCAGCAGCTGGGCTTTAACATCATAGCACCAAGTTTATGGATGCAGGCGTCCGTAAGGAAAAGCAGTTTGATGCAAGGGAAGGCCGCAAACAATATTCCAAATACGCTGGAAACAGATGTTTTTAAGCCGATAGACAAAAAGGAAGCGAAAGCGAAAGCGGGCTTACCGACAGATAAATTTATCTTTTTAAGTGGCTTTATGCCATCGCGTAAAGATCTGCATAAAGGTACTCAATATCTATTAGAGAGCATGGAGCTGCTCAAGCAACGCTTAGGTGCGGATACAGATCAGATCGAACTGGTTGTGTTTGGAAACCGCGGTACAGAAAGCCTACTCGATTTTCCTTTTAAAACCAGTTTTTTGGGAACCATCAATAATGATGAAAAGCTGGCCCTGCATTATGCTGCCGCCGACGCTTTTTTAATCCCCTCGCTCGAGGATAATTTGCCTTACACTGTGATGGAAAGTCTGGCCTGTGGTACACCCGTAATTGCTTTTACCACGGGAGGAATCCCTGATATGGTACAGCACCAGCATAGTGGCTACCTCGCTACCTATCGCTCGTCCGAAAGTTTTACCGATGGTATGGAATGGATCATTAAGCATCCGGAAAGAGACGAGTTGAACCAGCAAGCCCGGCAAACTATTATGGATAGGTTTTCGGAAGAGGTGATCGCTAAAAAACATATTGAGGTATATCAAAAGTTATTGAGCAAGGGAGGTAGCAATGTTTAATCCGCGGTTAAGCGTTATCACCATTGTTTACAATAACGTTAGGGATATTGAGCGTACCATTCGTTCGGTGATTAACCAATCCTATGCCAATATTGAATATGTGATTATCGATGGTTTATCGAATGATGGCACCCTGCAGGTGATCGATAAATATAAAGATCATATAGCTAAACTCATCAGCGAGAAAGATGAAGGTATTTACGATGCCATGAACAAAGGACTCGCTTTGGCTTCCGGCGATTACGTGATATTTATGAATTCGGGCGATGAGTTTTATGATAATGAAACAGTAGCGGCGGTTTTTGCCTCGGCCGATGACGCAGATATTTACTATGGAGAAACCGAAATGATTGCCGATGATGGCAGCAGTTTAGGGCAACGACGGCATAAAGCACCTGCAAGGTTTACCTGGAAGGGTTTTAAATACGGCATGAGCATCAGCCACCAGGCAATTTATATCAGGCGTTCATTAGCCGATCCTTATGATCGCCGCTATCAATTGAGCTCGGATATCGACTGGATAATCCGCGCGGCAAAAAAGACCCGAAAAATAGTTAATGTTAACCGTTATGTGGCCAAATACCTGGTAGGAGGAATGTCAAAGAAAAAGCACCGCCAAAGTTTGGTGGAGCGCTTTGATATTATGAAACGGAATTACGGATTGATCCCAACTGTTTTTAACCATTTTGTTATTGCCTTTAATTTAGGCTGGTATTGGTTGAAGAACAGAAGGACGAATGATTGAAGGACCTTAATAAAGAAATATTATTTCGATAGAGCAGGGGAGGAATAAGTGGCACTTTTAGCCTTAACCCGCTTTTCCGGCTCGTTATACTTGCACCAATAGTAGAAAGAAAATATTAATTAAATGATT
Source organism: Mucilaginibacter sp. cycad4 (assembly GCF_034263275.1). Lineage (NCBI taxonomy): Bacteria > Pseudomonadati > Bacteroidota > Sphingobacteriia > Sphingobacteriales > Sphingobacteriaceae > Mucilaginibacter > Mucilaginibacter sp. cycad4. The sequence continues at coordinate 6,585,108 of NZ_CP139559.1, forward strand.
GAATTTAATGGATGGATCTCTGTAGGATTAGATTCTGTTTTTGAAGGCGGCTCTATGGGGGGCGATTTGAAGCAATTCGAAGAGACAATGAAGCCTTTAATAGTCGGTTTTAGTATGGACAACCAGTTTATCGAGCTTAGGCGAATGAATGGGTTATTTGTTTATTTCATTGGCGGCGCCCATAACCATAGATTGAACTACCTCGAATCTGTGATTGAAATTTATGAAAAAATAGCAGAATTAGCTCCATCAAGCTTTGGATTGTTGTATGTGAGATTTCCAGATGATGAAGTCTCCTGGAATAAATATAGAGTTTTTAGATTAGCGAGAGGCCTGATCACTGAGCAGGAAGATACGTTGTTGTCACCTTGTGATCCTGTAATTGAAGATAATTCGATTGATGATTAATTAAAAAAACTGGCTGAAGTTGAATGCCCTATGTATCGGAAAGTACAAGTCAGCAACCGCACGCCTCTCTGCTTAAGATTTGCGTTAAAATTTGATTCTTCACATGATCAGTTGAAAAATCTTTTAAATCTGCCCCAGAAATTAACGGGATGACTTTCTTTGTCTTGCCCTTTTAATTGTATTTCATGCTCGTCTATCTTCTCAACTAATTTTTGGGCATTAGCATCAGCGTCTGGTCTAACCCTTTTTATTTCGGGCACATTGATGCCTGTAATTGTCTCAAAGTGTTTTTTAGCCGTTTCAAAAACTTCTATTTCTTCATCGGTACGTGTATCAACGTGGGCGATCTCAGGGATCAAATTACTTGATAATTGTACTGATTCGCATTCAAAATCTGATAGTATATTTTGGTAAATACGGGCTGCCTGATCTTTTAACCCTGCATTTTCATATCCACTGGCAAATTGTAACATATCTTGCCCTATCTCATGCTTTTTAAGGAGGTCACCTATAGATAAACTGATTTGCGCTTTTGCGGCAGAGACGTTTGCAATTGCCTGTACATCATCGGTTTCTTTTAACAGATCAATAAATGCTTGTAATTTGCTTCTTAACGATATATCAACTTCATATACGTCTTTTGCTTGGGAGAGATATACTCCTTTTTGCATGGTTGTATCAGCCAAAAGTTTTATAAATCCTCCCATTTTAAATACCAGGAATGTTAATGCAATTTTATACTCTTGAAGCTGGACTTTTGAAATTGCTGATTTGTTTAATGCTTTATACAAATTAAAGCCTTCCAGAAATTCCTGCTGGTACATATTTGCTTCAAAGCCATAATCGGCTTCTTCCAAATAGTTGCCATTTAAAACCCGCAAAAGGACATGGTGTATTTTTAATCCACTATCCGAATTTTGCAAGGCGTATTTGAGCTCATCAAATTTGTTTTGCTGTATTAATGGTATCATTTTTTTGTGATAGGTTTATTTCACATCTAAGGTACAATCTTTTCAGTATTTGCAGTATGATTATTACTTAGCTGGCAAACACATTCATCAATTAATATCCCACAAAAAAAGCGATGAGTATCAACCCATCGCTTTTCTTTAAATATAAAGCTAATTACGCTTTCTTCTTATCCGCCGGTTTTGCAGCCGGAGCTTTCTTTTTGTTTTCGGTATACGCGGCCCCACCTAAAGCAAGCACCAGCAGGATTGATCCCGCTAACGAAATATTCTCACCTGTGTAATATGATGCAGGGTGGAATATAAACTCAATTTTGTGGTTGCCAATTGGGATCTGAGCTGCACGCAAAAGATAATCGGCGCGGAAGTAAGGTTTTTCAACACCGTCGATATACATTTTCCAGCCTTTGTTATAGTATACCTCAGAGAATACGGCAATCTGTGATGCAGTAGAACCGCTTTGATAAACCATATGATCGGGTGAGTAGCTGGTAAGCTCAATTTTACCTTCACCGGCGCCTGCGCCTAAGGTTTTTTCATCTATAACACTCTTGTATTGTTTATCAACAATGGCTTCGTCTTTTGGAGTAAAGCTGCTGATGGCTACCATTTCCTGGTCGGCATTATCGGCATACTTGATACTTTTTACAAACCAGGCATGACCACAGGCAGTCTCGTTTTTCTGCATACCCACGTTTTGTGTTTTAGGGTCGGATGTTATAATGTATTTAACATTCATCATATCCAATACATCCTGGTTAATGCTTTTGCTTAGCTGGTTATCTACAAGTTCTTCCCAGCGCTTTAACCTTGCTGCAGAGTATCCGCCCAATGATTTATAAAAGAATGGTGTTAAACCGTCGCCCTTGATTGATTGTGTAACGTCAAATACCCTAAAATCAGGGTCTTTATCTTTCATGATAAATTGATCAACCTCGCGCGGCTGCGGTGTTTCATTATCTTGTTTTGGTGCAAAGCTGTCATGATTCAAGTAACGTTTGTCGATACCCCAAAGGTCAACCAGGATCAGTGCTAAGAAAGCAAGTGATGCAACGGTTGGATTGATCTTCTTTTTAAGGAAGGCCCAGGCAAGACCAAATGCAACAGCTATGAAGATAAGCGAGCGAATGGCATCCGCCTGCGCTATTGATTCCCTGTCGGCAATTAAGGCGCGGGTAATGGCTGAGCTATCGGTTTTAAGTGCCTGGCCTATTTGTGCAATAACACCTGCCTGCTGTTCGCTCACACTGAAAGACAAAAGGAGGGAAGGCACCGCAGCTACAATTAATACAATGCCTCCGGTTATATATAATGCAATTTTTAATTTTTTAAACAAGTTTGCTTTGTCCTCATTTGTTATGGCCTCATTAACCGCTAATACAGCAAGGATTGGGAAGCAAAAACCTGCGACCGCCAAGATTGATTCAACAGCACGGAACTTATTGTAAAGCGGGAAGTAGTTAAAGAACAGATCGGATACATAAGGCCAGTTCCGGCCGAAGGATAACAGCATGGTTAAAACAACAGCACCAAGCAGCCACCATTTAATACGGTTTTTAACTATCATTATGCCCCATACAAATAACAGGCAAATTACAGCACCAAAATAAAACGGACCGGCAGTAAATGGTTTATTGCCCCAATAAAGCGGCAGATAATTAGCTGAAATACCTGTAACCTGGTTTGGATCGGCACCACTTGCATTTAAGGCTTTAATTACATGCGAATCAGGATCGGTGGAGCCTTGCTCACCGCCACCATAAGCGTTAGGGATCAGGAAGGTGATACACTCACCAACACCCTGGCTCCACTCATAGGCATAATCCTTAGGTAAGCCGTTGCTTGGCTCGGTAGTATGCTGGGTAAGATTTGATTTGCCGCGAATAGTTTCGTTGCCATAGTCGGCCGTGCTCCAAAGGATAGAGGCGTTCACTGCTATGCTCAATAGAACTGCGCCGGCAATATAACCTAACGATTTTAAAAAGGAATTTAAGGTTTTGTTTTTGATGGCATGGTAAAGTTCAATGCCAACCATGATCAATAAGGCCAGCATCAGGTAGTAGGTCATCTGCACGTGATTAGCCCTGATCTCCAATGCAAGAAATAAAGCTGTTACAGAAAAACCTAATAAATACTTGCCCCGAAGGGTAAGGATGATACCGGCAAGTATCGGCCCGAAAAATGCTATAGCGAAAGCCTGGTTGGCATGCCCCGCAGTTAGCAGGATAATATTGTATGATGAAAAGGTAAACGCTACTGCACCTGCCGCTGCAAGCCATGGGTTAACCTTTAACACTATAAATAAAAAGTAGGTGCCCAATAAAAATAACAATACCGTACCGACCGGAGTAGGGAAAGTGTAGTTTACACCGGTTACAATCCATGATGTTAAGTTAGCTTTATAAGGCGCCCATATCTGGTAGGTAGGCATACCGCCATAGATCTGGTTGGTCCATAATATTGTGGTGTCTTTGGCCTTATATTCGTTGATTTCTTTTTGGGTTGATTGAGCCCTTGTAACGTCATTGCCGCCTAAAGTTTTACCCTGGAATGCCGGGGTTAAAAATATAAAGCAGATCACTAAAAAAATTGCAGCTATGGCAAAATGAATGCCGTTACGCTTAAACCAGTTATTCATTTAAGTTTTTTGAAATGGATATTATATTCCTCAAAAATAGAAATTACAATGAGAATAGGAATTATAAGTTTTGTTAAGGAATAACTTAACAAGTTTGCGCACGGCTGCGCAACAGGAAAAACATGGCTATCAGCACAATAATAGATATTACATAAGCAATAACCTGCACCCTGCCATAGTCTTCGCGGTATTTGCGGATGCTGAAAAAGTTGTAAATGCCAAGGGCACCCAAAACTACCCAGTAAAAAGTACTGATCTTAGTGCAATTGGCAAAAATTTGAGTAGCAACTATAAATACGATGACATTGGTAATAATCAGCGTAATAGATTCGGGTGTGTTGTTATGGTTTTGGCGCCTTCTAAATACCGGGTTGGTGTCCATATTTATTGATTTATTTTACTTCTTCGTAATCAATAAACTCACCTTCGCTGTCAGGCACACTGCCTTTTTTGGGCTGTGGAACATGATCAATCCTGATTTTTCCATCAGGCTTTGGGCCTTCGTTATAATTATGTTGTTGTTGCTGATATTGCTGTTGAGCTTTGTTTACAACACTTTCAAACAGAAATGGCAGCAGGTAACGTACCAGGCTGCGGATAATGTATAATATACAAATAGATATGATCAGGAAACGAATGAGAATCATACTGTTAATTTTGAGCTTACAAATATAAGGTATATAACGTTAAAAATGTTTTATTATGATTTAAGGACAGCTGATGCTGCTTTAATTTGAAAATAAAGCAATTTGAAGATGTGAAGACTGTTGTTTTCAAATCTTCAAATCAATAAATTTTCAAATTAAAACTTCTCCTCCATCATTTTTTCCAAAGCAAACATTTCGTCGCGTAGCTTGGCAGCCAGCAGGAAATCCATGTTTTTAGCGGCGGCGAGCATATCTTTTTTGGTATTGTCGATTGATTTTTTCAGATCGGCTTTGGTCATGTATTGAACAATAGGGTCGGCGGCAAGGGTCAGGGTGTCAGTTTCTACATAAGCTTGCTGTACGCCGCCTTTAAAGTCGACCACCGATGTTTGTTCCATGATTTCCTCGCGCGATTTACCCACGGTTAGCGGTGTAATGCCGTGCTCTGTGTTATAGGCAATCTGGATTTCGCGGCGCCGGTTGGTTTCGTCCATCGTGATCTGCATCGAATCGGTTATTTTATCGGCATACATGATCACCCGGCCCCTGTCATTACGGGCAGCACGGCCGATGGTTTGGATCAGCGAACGTTCCGAACGCAGGAAACCTTCTTTATCGGCATCTAAAATAGCTACTAATGATACTTCAGGTAAATCCAATCCTTCACGCAGCAGATTGATACCTATCAGTACATCAAATTCACCAAGGCGTAAACCACGTAATATTTCAACGCGTTGCAGGGTCTTAACTTCCGAGTGGATGTACCGGCACTTAATACCCAGCCTGTCCATGTATTTAGCCAGCTCTTCGGCCATGCGTTTGGTGAGCGTGGTTACCAGTACACGGTCGCCTTTTTTAATGGTTTTATCTACTTCATCAAGCAGGTCATCAACCTGGTTTATCACAGGACGTACATCAATAACCGGGTCAAGCAGCCCGGTTGGGCGGATCACCTGTTCAACCACTACACCGCCTGATTTTTCCAGCTCAAAATCGCCTGGCGTAGCGCTTACATAAACGGTTTGCGGCGCCAGGTTTTCAAACTCCTGGAAATTAAGCGGGCGGTTATCTAATGCAGCCGGCAGGCGGAAACCATAATCAACCAGCGAGATCTTGCGCGAACGGTCACCACCATACATAGCCCTGATCTGCGGAACAGTTACGTGGCTTTCGTCAATCACCATCAGGTAATCATCCGGGAAATAATCAAGCAAGCAGAACGGCCTTGCACCGGGTTTGCGCCCATCAAAAAAGCGGGAGTAGTTCTCGATGCCCGAACAGTAACCCAACTCGCGGATCATTTCCAGGTCGTAATTAACCCTTTCCTCCAAACGTTTGGCTTCCAGGAAACGACCGTCATCAATAAATTGCTTTTTACGCATTTCCAGCTCTTCCTGTATGGCCCAGATGGATTGCAAAAAGCGTTCGCGCGGGGCAACGTACAGGTTGGCGGGATATACCACCATGTGCGTCATTTTTTCGATGGTTTTTCCGGTTCCGATGTCAAAGGCGCTTAGCTCCTCAATATCATCGCCAAAAAAGGAGATGCGGTAAGCATAATCCAGGTAGGCCGGAAAAATATCAACAGTATCGCCCTTCACCCTGAATGTACCGCGTTTAAAATCGGCAGTGGTGCGGGCGTATAAAATTTCGACCAGGCGGTGTAAAAAAGCATTCCTGCTGATGCGGGTACCTACGGCAAACTTGAAAACCGAATCGGCAAAATCGTCGGGGTTACCCATACCATAAATGCAGGATATAGACGATACCACGATCACATCGCGCCTGCCCGACATTAAAGCAGACGTAGTACGTAAACGAAGTTTTTCTATCTCCTCGTTTATCTGCAGGTCCTTTTCAATGTAGGTATTGGTAGTCGGGATAAATGCTTCCGGCTGGTAATAGTCATAGTACGAAACAAAGTAGTTCACCGCGTTTTCGGGGAAGAACTGCTTAAACTCACCATAAAGCTGAGCTGCTAATGTTTTGTTGTGGCTCAGGATCAGCGTTGGCTTTTGCGTTTGCTGAATCATGTTGGCCACGGTAAATGTTTTGCCCGACCCGGTAACCCCTAAGAGGGTTTGGTACGGGTCACCGTTGTTTATTCCTTCAACCAGCTGCCTTATAGCTTCGGGCTGATCGCCGGTTGGTTTATATTGAGATGTTAATTGAAAATCCATGTTGTTATGTAAAAATACAAATAATCCAGAAACAGGGTCTGCAAATCAAAATAAGTACATGGTAATGACAACCGTATGTCAGCATTGTTGTGACGGGAGCAATAATTATAAACGTTCGCCTGCATTATACTTTAAGCCAGCGGTTGGTGTTATCACCATAGCCGTTAATTTAAGTATTTAACCTACGCCGCCGCTCGGCTCCGGCCGAGTGGCGCCTATTTCACGGCCTCCGGCCGCCGAATGCGTTTAAAGCTCATATGTTATGCTTAAACCATGACCATTGAGCTGCAATATCTGCTTGATCGAATGCTGGAGTCTGGCGTATACGGCCAGAGGCCGGGGAATAGCTGCCACTCGGCCGGAGCCGAGCGGCGGCGGCCTTTTTTTATTTCTTCTAAATATCGATGGAAGTAATACCAACTTTAAGCTAAAATCAGCTACATTTCAGTTTTTAAACGCAAGGCACGTTCAAGAAAGCTTTGTTGCTTTAATTTTTCTTCTGCTTCGGTTATAGCCTTCATCAGGTTGTTTTGGGTATCGGCAATTTCCGCGGCGGCGGCTTTCATAATTTCCCAGATAGGTTTCATGCGCACAATAAGTTCCTGGCCTTTTGTGGTTAACATGATAAGGCGCTTCCTTTCATCGGCCTTGTCTTTTTTTGAGCGGATGAGTTTTTCTTTTTCCAGCTCCTTTAACAGGCTTATCGTTGATGGGTGAGTGTAACCAATTTCGGCGGCAATTTCCACCACACTTAAAACGGGCTTAAAATGCAAAGTATAAATCACCGGGAACCACTTGGGCTCAAATTCAATATTGTGGGCTTTGTATATGAGCACGCCCTCTTTGCGTAACTGCTCGGCCAGGCGCTGCAATCTTGTTGAAATTGCTAAAATTCCCGATTCGTCAATAACATTCATTATCCTGCTGTTAGTTTTTCAAATGTAACTCATAAAAAATAGTATCTGCAGCCATAAGAGGGAATGATTTTGGCAGCTCATGTTTGGCCAGGCGTGTAAATCCATTTTTTTCATAAAAGCGATGGGCAGCTTTCAGCATCTCAACGGTGCCTAAATAAATGTCGGCAATGTTGTTTTGCCTGCAATAGGCAATAAGATTATCCAGCAGTAATTGCGCAATGCCCAGCTCTTTGCCGCGATATTCTTTAAGCACAAACATTTTGCGTATGGCGGCTGCATTATTACCAAAAGCAATAAGGGCTATGGTGCCAACAAGCTGCTCATTGTATGTAGCTCCCCAAAAATTGCCGCCGGTTTGATGATAGTTTGTTTCAATATCAAGCAGGTCGGGCTGGGCTTCAAGCGTTATAGGCACATTGAATTCTATTTGCTGAATTGGTAAAATGATATCAATGATCTGCTGGCAATAAGTATTGTTGAGTGAGCTGATAACAGGCGTAGTGTCCATGACTTTAATATTTATGTACAAATCTACGTAGTTGACTACATAAATTCAAAATTTATTCTGTTTTCTATGATACAGTATGACATTTAATCAACAAATAGTAATGCTATTGCTCAAAAAACGCTTAATTTTAAGCATGATTTTCATTCTCAATAAAACCGATACTATTGCCAACCAGTTTCTTGCCGAATTGCGGGATGCCGTTATTCAGCAGGATAAGGCACGTTTTAGGCGGAACCAGGAAAAGCTGGGTGCTATACTGGCTTATGAGCTCAGCAAATCATTACATTACGAAACCAAAGAAATTCAAACTCCGCTGGGGACCGCCAGTGTTAATATGCCAGCCGATGAACCGGTGCTGGGGATCATTTTGCGGGCTGGGCTGCCTTTTCACCAGGGTTTTATGCAGTTTTTTGATCAATCATCCTCTGCATTTATTACAGCTTATCGCAAAGTGAAACGCAACGGCAGCTTTTTGATCCAGGTTGACCATATCTCCACCCCAAACCTTGACGATAAGATCTTTATTTTGTGCGATACCATGCTGGCCACCGGGCAAAGTATAGTATCGGTTTGTAAAGAACTGATGGCACAATATAAAATAAAAGAGCTGCACATTGCCGCAGTAATTGCCAGTACCGAAGGTGTGGCGCATGTAAAAGCCAACCTGCCAAAAGCCAAACTCTGGCTTTGCGCGGTGGATGATGAAATGACCAGCAAAGCTTATATCGTACCGGGTTTGGGCGATGCGGGTGACCTGGCTTTTGGAGAGAAAGCGTAGGGAGGTATTGTAAAAGAACGGTTAATAATGGGGACCTCTGATTATAATATTTCTACCGCAGAATTAATATGCATTTTCGATAATGCGTTAGATAGGAGTGCATTTATCTGGGACTACCAGGGTTTTAAAACCGATGGCAATAATGAGTTTTATATTGCTTTTATAGGTAAGTATATTGATGGCAGCAAGTCAGAAGCCCTCGAAGATGCTATTGAGTTGAGTATTGCCCTTGACTATTTTAAATTACCCCATTTGCATGTTATTGAGAAGCATCTTTTGTCAAACCTGGATGACGATGCGAAGCTACTATGTTTAGATTGGCTGCGTTATTTTTTTAAACATATACCTAAAAATGATTTTGAAAGGTTAAATAGGCACGCTTTACAACACAATAAAAGCGATTTGCTAAAAGTTCAGGCCATACTCAATTTACTTATGGTGAAAAATGATGAGCAACTTATAACAGTTTTAAAAAAAGTTATAGCCAAAACTTTATTGCCTGCCGTTTTTTATAGGGTAATTAATATGTTTGATATTGAACTTGAGGACATTAAAGAGTTGGTCCGGATGGATATTAAAGTGATCATTGAAAACAGTATCGTGTTAACCAAACCACAGAAAGATATACTAACTGCAAGAATCTTGAGAGGATTAGTTTAAGCTGTTTGATTTCGGATTTAGTAAGATTGAATTTCTTAATTTTGAATTTTTATCAGGGAATTAAATAATTCCGAAATCGAACATCCGAAATCCGACATTAAAATGATCGAACATCCGAAATCCGATATAAAGTACAAACACATCTTCTTTGATCTTGACCATACTATCTGGGATTTTGATAAAAATGCCGAAGAGGCCCTGCATGAGCTATATGTTATTCACCAATTGGGTGAAATAGGTCTGCAATCTGCCGAGTTGTTCATTGAAACATATACCCGCAATAATCACCGCCTTTGGGCACAGTACCATATCGGCGAGATCACTAAAGATGAGCTGCGCGGGGCCCGTTTCAAATCAACTTTCACTGATCTTGGCTTACACCCGGATTTGATGCCGCTTGATTTTGAGGATGCTTATGTAAAACTTTGCCCTACCAAAACCAACCTGTTCCCCCACGCGCATGAAACACTGCAATACCTGCAATCAAAATATACCCTGCACCTGATCTCGAACGGGTTTAAAGATTCAACCCAGATTAAAATAGCCGGAACTGATCTGGCCAAATATTTTCAAAACATTATCATCTCCGAAGATGTAGGTGTTAACAAGCCTGATAAAGCGATATTTCAACACGCGCTTGATTTGGCCGGAGCGTCGAAAGAAGAAAGTGTGATGATTGGGGACAGCGTTGAAGCTGATATCCGCGGGGCGCTTAACTTTGGTATGGATGCTATTTATTTTAACCCTTTTAATGCAGCAAAACCTCATGATGTGCCGGTGCAGATTGCTCATTTAAAAGAGTTAACTTTACTTTTATGAGTATCGCCAAAGAACGTAAAGCCATTGATGCGGCCCTTGATGAATACCGCAAACAACTGGATGTTATCCCCGATGAGTTGTTTGATGTTACTCCGGCGGACGGCGGCTGGTCGTTTGCCGAGGTTTACAGCCATATTATGCAAGCTACACTGGGCTCATCCATAGCGCTTGAACGTTGTACCCATGGCAATTGCGAGCCAACTAAAAAAGGCATTAACTGGGAAGGCCGGATCCTGCTGTTGTTAGGTAAATTTCCGCCGGTTAAAACAACAGTCCCCAATGCGGTAAGTGATAAAATGGCTGCCAATAAGATCAGTAAGGAGGATGCCAAAAATCTGATCATCAAATGCCGCAAACGGGTTGATACTACCATGCCCCTCATTGCCACTTCTTCACCGGCCAATAGATACAAACACCCGCGCATGGGGATGCTGAACGCCAAACAATGGTTTAAGTTTATCCGCATCCATTTACAGCACCATTTAAAACAACTTAACAGGATCAAAAATAAATTTAATACAGCAAAGTAACCTTTTATATTTAATGTAGTCTTAACAGTAGGATAATGTTAAATTTCAGACATTTGTAAAAATCTTTGTAATGAATTTTGAGTATGCTTATTTGGTAGTTATAGGTTTGCTGATCCTGGTCGGCTGCTTCTATGCAAGTCCATATGAATTGACTGTTAACGAAGATGAGGACGACGAGTAGTCGTTGCGTTATTAATAAAAATGTTGTTTTCCGGCATATCTTGCCGGCCTGTAAAATAGCCCCTTAATTTAATGGCAAAACGCGAAGTTGATATTGTAGTAATATCTGATGTGCACCTTGGTACTTACGGCTGTCACGCAAAAGAATTGCTTAAATATTTAAAAAGCATCAAGCCCAAAATCCTTATCCTTAACGGCGATATTATTGATATTTGGCAATTTAGTAAATCGTACTGGCCCGAAGCGCACATGAAGGTAGTGCGCCGCATCCTGAAGTTTGTTACCGATGGCATCCCGGTTTATTATTTAACCGGTAACCACGACGAAATGCTGCGCAAGTTTACCGATTTTAACATGGGCACTTTTCAGTTACTTGATAAGCTCGTGTTAAATATCGATGGTAAAAAAGCCTGGATTTTTCATGGCGATGTGTTTGACGTTACTATGCAGCACTCCAAATGGCTGGCTAAACTCGGCGCTGTGGGCTATGATACTTTGATTTTGATCAACAGTTTTGTAAACTGGTTCCTTACCGCCATTGGCAGGCAAAAAATGAGCTTTTCGCAAAAAGTAAAGGCCAGCTTTAAGGAGGCGGTAAAATTCATCAACCAGTTTGAACAAACTGCGGCCGACCTGGCTGTGGATAAGCAATACGGCTATGTGATCTGCGGTCATATTCATCACGCCGAGATCAGGGAAATTACATCAACCCAAAACACGGGCTCGGTACTTTACCTTAACTCGGGCGATTGGGTGGAAAGTTTGAGTTCGCTGGAATATCACAACGGCAAATGGGAAGTGTTTAAGTACAAACCCGATGATTTCAATACAGACGCGGATGAAGATGACAAAACCGATTCGGAAGATTTGAACGCAATGCTTGATGTGAAAAACTTGTTGGAGCGCTTTAAACACGAACACGATTAAATTACTTACCGAAAACATTTTTCTTTACTAAATTACCCCCGTAAATATTGGTGCTGGGTAAACCAGTGTAAGCATTGTACCTGCATCGCACAATCATCATCCTTTTTGAAAAGAATTTATTTTAATGAAGATACTGTTTGGTATACAGGGAACAGGTAACGGGCATATAAGCCGGGCAAGGGAAATTGTCCCCCTGCTGCAGCAATACGGCGAGGTTGATTTGCTGGTGAGCGGCACCGAAGCCGAAGTGTCACTATCGCAGCCCCTGAAATATCGCTTTCATGGCGTAAGTTTTGTATTTGGCACTAATGGCGGGGTAGATAATTGGGCTACCTGGAAAATCATGAACCTTCGCCGGTTTCAGCGCGATCTGCGGAGCCTGCCCTTGAAACAATATAACCTCATCATCAATGATTTTGAACCTGTAAGTGCCTGGGCTTGTAAATTGCGGGGTGTACCGTCGGTATCCCTAAGTCACCAGTGTTCGTTTGTATCGCCAAAAACACCACGCCCCGAAAAAAAAGACCCTTTTGCTCAGTGGCTTTTAAAAAACTATTCGCCAACTACCTATCATGTAGGCTTTCATTTTGAGCGCTATGATAGTTTTATCAATACGCCTGTGATCCGCAGCGAGATCAGGCAACTGGAAACCTCTGATCTGGGGCATTATACCGTTTATCTGCCGGCTTATGATGATAAAACCCTGCTGAAGTATTTAAGCGCCCAAAAAGATGTTAAATGGCAGGTGTTTTCAAAACGGCAAAAGCAGGCCTATCAATCAGGAAACGTGGAGATCTTTCCGGTAAATAATGAGGCTTTTAACAAAAGCCTGGCCAGCTGCACCGGTCTGCTCACGGGCGGCGGTTTTGAAGGCCCTGCCGAAGCCCTGTTTTTACAGAAAAAGGTAATGATGATCCCTATGAAAGGGCAATATGAGCAGCAATGTAACGCGCTTTCGGCCTCCAGGTTGGGTGTTCCGGTGGTGAGTGAAATAAATGACAAGTTTAACGGCCATTTAAATAACTGGATCAACGATACCAAAAAAATTGTAGTCGATTTTCCGGATGAAACAGCCGCTATAGTTGATAAATTGGTAAAGCAATATGCAAGGCATTAAGCATTGCACTGTAAGCGGTTTTTCTGCTAATTTTACAGCCGCAAATACGGCCGCATATGATCAATCTTTTCAGGAACTATAATCCCCTCAATATTATATGGCTGGCTATTTTGCTGTTCGTGCTGCGGATAGGTTTCATGGCGCAGATCCCCGAAAAGGTTGAATTTATTTTTGTGGAACCCTTTGCCCGGTTGCTGGTACCCGTAAAATATGAATACGCGTTTTCGCCGCTGCTTAATGTAATACTGGCAGGCGGGCTCGTATTTGTACAGGCTTTATTGCTTAATTCGTTAATTAATCACCATAATTTATTAGGCAAACCAACTTTTTTGCCTGCGTTAATGTATATCACGCTTTCGGGCTTGTTTACCCCCTTTTTAACGTTAAGCGCCCCGCTCATTTGTAATTTTCTGCTCATATGGATGTTGTTTAAATTATTTAACCTGTATAAAGGGGAGGACGTTAAATCAACAACTTATGACCTGGGCTTGATTGTAGCGGTGGGTTCGCTTATTTATTTTCCGTTTATCTATTTGTTCCTGGTTATTTGGATAGCGCTTATGATATTCAGGCCGTTTAACTGGCGCGAATGGGTTATTTCCATATTGGGTTACGTAACCGTGTTTTTCTTCCTGGCGGTTATTTATTTTATGAATGACATGCTGCCCCGGTTTAGCCATATCTGGTCGCCCTTAGGAAAAAAATTCCCCGATCATATCAGCATAAATTCCTATAACTACCTGTTGCTGGCGCCGGTTATTGTAATATTGGTACTTTGTTTTTTTAAGCTGCAGCAAAATTTCTTTAAAAGTTACGTGCAGATCCGTAAAACGTTTCAGCTGTTGTTTTTTATTTTTTTGATCACCGCACTTTCATTTTATCTTAATTCGGAGTTTCGCCTGAGCCATTTTTTGCTTTGTGCAGTGCCGGTAACCGTGTTTTTTGCCTATTATTTTTTGTATGCAACAAAGCGCTGGTTTTACGAAATACTGTATTTGTTGTTGTTTATCAGCATCATTTACTTTCAGTTTAACAAATTTTAACTTTTACATTCGTCCTTATTTCGGCGGTTATGTTAGTTTTGTAGCCTGAAACTATAATAATAAGCTATTTAGGTTCAACCTCAATTTAAAAAATAATTCTGATGAAGTTTGGAGTAGTTATATTTCCCGGTTCTAATTGTGATGAGGATATCATATATGTATTAGAAAAAGTAATGGGTCAGCAAGTGGTAAGGTTATGGCATAAAGATCATGACTTACAAGGTGTTGACTTTGTTGTTTTACCCGGAGGGTTTTCATTTGGCGATTACCTGCGTTCGGGCGCTATTTCCCGTTTTTCGCCAATTATGCAGGAGGTTATCCAGTTTGCTGCAAAAGGTGGTTATGTAATGGGTATTTGCAATGGCTTCCAAATATTGACTGAAGCTGGTTTGTTGCCCGGCGCTTTATTGCACAACACCAACCGCAAATTTATTTGCCGCAACATTTACTTAAAACCGCAAACAACACAATCGTTACTTACTGCTCAGCTTGATCCTCAGCAGCCTTTAAGGATCCCGATTGCACATGGTGAAGGCAACTACTTTGCTGATGCCGATGTAATAAAAGCCCTTAACGATAATGACCAGGTAATGTTCAGGTATTGCGATGAGGCCGGTAATATCACCGCCGATTCAAACCCTAACGGATCATTGGAAAACATTGCAGGTGTTACAAACCTAAGCAGGAATGTATTTGGCCTAATGCCGCATCCTGAACGTGCTGCCGATGGTTTGTTAGCCAATGAGGATGGTTTAGCTATTTTTGAATCAATATTATCAATAGTTAGGGCCTGATGACCAGCCTGGTTATCGATATTGGTAATACGCTCATCAAAATCGCAGTTTTTAAACTGGATGAAATACTTGAGGTTAGCCAATATGAAACCATTGATATGCCGGTATTGGATGCTTTGCTTAGCAAATACAATCCTGTAAAGGCAATCATATCGTCGGTAAAAAAACATACGGAAGCATGGCAGGCCGGGCTGGGGCAAAAAATTTCGCTGATACATTTTAATACTTTAATGACCAGCGAAATAAATAACCATTATTTAACCCCGGAAACCCTTGGGCCCGACAGGCTGGCAGCTGTTATTGGTGCATATCACATGTTCCCCGATCAAAACAGCCTGGTAATAACCGGGGGTACGGCTATCACTTATGATGGTGTTGACGCTGCGGGAAATTATTTTGGCGGCAGCATATCGCCGGGCTTAAATATGCGTTATAAGGCTTTGAACAATTATACGGCGGGTTTGCCGCTCGTTGAAGCCGATGCCGGTTTTGATGCACCATACGGAAACAATACAACAACCGCTATCCGTTCGGGAGTACAAAACGGAATAAAATATGAGCTTGCCGGTTTTATCGAAAGTTATAAAACCGGGAACGGGCAACT
This sequence comes from Mucilaginibacter sp. cycad4, assembly GCF_034263275.1. Taxonomy (NCBI): domain Bacteria; kingdom Pseudomonadati; phylum Bacteroidota; class Sphingobacteriia; order Sphingobacteriales; family Sphingobacteriaceae; genus Mucilaginibacter; species Mucilaginibacter sp. cycad4. Next base: position 6,600,826 of record NZ_CP139559.1, read on the forward strand.
GAACATTATACTAAGCGGGGGCGACAGCATTTTTTTTGATACTCTATTGAAAAATAGCATCTTTGCCCGCTACATAAAAATTGAACCATATTTGGTTTTAAAAGGATTAAACGCAGCTATACAAAAGCATAATGATTAAATATACCCGGTTTTTTATAACACTTTTATTGGCTGTTGCCGCTTTTTCAGCACATGCACAATCAACGGCAACTTCAAGCTCTCCATATTCACGTTACGGTATCGGCGATATTGATCCTCAACTGATGGGCCAAAACATAGGTATGGGGGGTATAGCTGTAGCTACCAATAAGATAGGCTTTTTTAACAATATCAACGTTATAAACCCGGCTTCATATGGAGCCGTTAATCTTACAACTATCGATGTTGGTTTGTATGCAAACTTTTTAAACCTGTCGCAAACCGGTTCGGCAAGTCAAAAAAACAGCAATTTCAGGCTTAACCATATCGCGTTCGCTATTCCCACTTCAAAACGTTCGGCTTTGAGCTTTGGTTTATTACCTTATAGCGAGCGTGGTTACAATTATAAAAAATCAGTAAGTAAATTAGGAACATCGGGTTCGCCTGCCGATACCAACGTGACAAATTATAGCTACAGCGGTGATGGCAGCTTATCAAAAGCATATTTTGGATATGGCTTTGGCATAGGTAAGCATTTGTTATTAGGTGCAAACGTATCCTACATATTTGGTAACATTAAAGATATTGCCACTACCGAGATCCCTGATCTGGCAGGCGCTATCAATTCAAAAATTGAAACGAGTAATGCCATAGGTGGTATAAATTACGATTACGGCTTGCAGTATTCATTTGATCTTTCCGAAACCAAGCACCTTGTATTTGGTTACTCGGCATCGGCAGGTACAAAGCTGCATACGCAAAGCAGCTTTATTGTTAGCCAGTATTTTAACGATGCAAACGGAAACCAGGACATAGCCGCCGATAGCGTGGTTAGTACAACCGGGCCTAAATCAAAACTGAAATTACCACAGATCAACAGGTTCGGGATCTCTTTCCAAAGCGATGGCAAATTTCTTGTCGGTGCCGATTACTCGATGGGTAAATGGTCCGACTTATCAATTGCCGGTGTAAACCAGGGCTTACAGGATAGTAAAACTTTCAATATAGGTGGTTCATATACCCCAAACATCGCAACTATCAGAAATTACCTTGCCACTGTTGATTACCGCATAGGTGCCATATATGATCAAACCTATATGCACATTAACGGTACTACAATTAAAAGGTATGCCGGTACTATTGGTTTAGGCCTTCCTTTACGTTCAAATAACGGCAGCTACTATAAAATCAATATCGCGGCAGAGATAGGTCAGCGCGGTTCGTTGGTTAATGGTTTAGTTAAAGAAAACTACGTTAATATCCACCTTGGCTTTACCCTTAATGATAAGTGGTTTACCAGGTATAAATTTGACTAATTCGCTGTCATGAGCCGCCCTGCAGTTAACATACCGGCTTTATGCCTGTTACTGTTGCCATTGGCGGCTTTCGTATCATCGTGCGAAAACGATCTGAAAAAGGTAAGGGAAATATCAGCGAATGAAGTTGATACCGTAGCCCAGCGTACTACAGGGCTTGATTTGATCATGAGCGATTCGGCCAGGGTGGAGATCCATCTTACTGCTCCCCTGATGATCGAATACCAGATCAAGAAGCCTTATAAAATTATGCCTAAAGGTGTAAAGATCGATTATTATGACCGCGGCACAGGTCAGTTTGCTGGTGACATTATTGCCGATACCGGTATTAACCGGGAGCAGGAAAAGCTTATCGAATTTCATGGCAATGTGGTTGCAACCAATGCCAAGGGCGAAACCTTTAAATCAAACGAATTATTTTGGGACCAGGTAACCAAGCGGGTTTACTCTAATAAACCTGTTCAGGCCACACTTAGCGGCGGTAATGTTATGAACGGCAATACCTTTGAAAGTGATGATAAGCTTTTAAACCCTACCTTTAAAAGCAGCACGGGCTTATTTCATGTAGATGAAAAAGCGACACAATAATGACTTTTTTTAACGGAAATTTTGTGTTATAGAATTTTGTTAAAAATTGTATCTTGCGCCCTCTTAAAAAGAATAGAATAATTATAAATGTAATATGGGTATAATGGGTTTTTTGCGCGAAAGGATGGGAAAGATTCTCGCATTCTTTATTGGTTTCGCGCTGCTTGCATTTATTGTGAGCGAAGTTGTAAGATCGGGCGGTTCCTTTTTCAGTAGCGATAGTAACGAGCTTGCCCTTGTTAATGGCGAAAAAGTGCCCTATGACAAATTCAACGAAAAGCTGGAGCAAAACTCCGCACAATTTAAACAACAGGGACAAAGTATCTCTCCGCAAATAGCAAGCTATCTGCAGGAAACTACCTGGAACCAGTATTTAAGTCAGCTGCTGATAGGCAAGGAGATTGAAAGGATTGGTCTCACCGTTGGTGATGATGAAATGAACGTAATGATCGGCGATAACAATCCCGATCCGCAGATAGCCCGCCAGTTTGCCGATCAGCAAACCGGCCAGTTTGACCGCAGCAAGTATGATCAGTTTAAAGCCTACCTACAATCAGGTAAAGCTGATCCAGCCCAGAAAAAAGCCTGGAGCGATTTTGTTATCGACCTGATAGAAGCTAAAAAAGCTACTAAATACATGACTTTGGTTACCAACGGTCTTTATGTAAACTCGCTTGAAGCTACAGATGATTACGAAGCAAAAAACAAGCTGGCTAACTTTAAATATGTATCGCTTGATTATGCTTCAATCCCTGATGCTAAAGTTACTTTAACCGATGCCGATTACAACGCATATTACGATGCTCATAAAGCTTTGTTTAAAACTCCGCAGGAGTTGAGGAATTTTGAATACGTTAGCTTCAACGCGGCTCCTTCAAAAGAAGATTCAGCGGCAGTTAAAGAACAGGCAGAGAAATTAGCGAATGAATTCAAAACTACTCCTAACGATTCGCTTTTTGTGCAGATCAATGCCGAAACCAAAGCGCCTTTAGCTTACCAGCGTAAAGGCAGCCTTGACCCTAAACTGGATACTACCATGTTTAGCGCAGCTAAGGGATTTGTTTACGGCCCTTACCTTGAAAACGGCAGCTACAAAGTAGCCAAACTGGTTGATACCAAAACTACTTTCGATTCGGTTAAAACCAGGCATATCCTGATCGATCTTGCGTCTGCAGGCGGTGAAGAAAAAGCTAAAGCCAAAGCCGATTCAATTAAAAAACTGATCCAGGGCGGTAAATCATTTGCCGAGCTGGCCACTACTTTTTCTGCCGATAAAGGCAGTGCTGTAAAAGGCGGTGAAATTCCTTCATTTGATGCTAATGGCTCAATGGGTGCCGGGCAGGGTAATTTAGTTCCTGAATATACCAATGCTGCTTTTAAAGCAAGTAAAGGTGAAATCCTTGTTGTAAAATCACAATTTGGCTACCACGTTATCCAGGTTGAGGATCAAAAAGGCTCTGTAAAATTGGTTAAAGTTGGTGTGGTTGATAAACCTTTAACCGCAAGCAGCAAAACTCAAACAGTAGCTTACAGCAAAGCCCAGGCATTTTTAGGCGCATTAACATCCGATAATTTTGAAGCCGAAGCTAAAAAAGAAGGTTTAAAACCCCGTACTGCCGAAGATGTTACTGCTATAGCTTCTGGTCTGCCGGGCTTAGATAACGCACGTGACGTAGTTAGATGGGCTTACAAAGCCGAAAAAGGCGATATTACTGATAAAGTATTTACCGTAGGCGATCAATATATAATAACCCGCCTTACCGAAATTAAACCTAAAGGTACATTGGCACTTGAGGCTGTTAAAAAGCAAATTGAGCCAATGGTACGTAACGAGGTTAAGGCTAAACAGCTAAAAGAGAAATTTGACTCGGCCCTTGGCGGCGGTGCTTCAATTGACCAGGTTGCTCAAAAAGTAGGCAGCAAGGTAGTTCCGGTTGAAAATATTGTGTTTGCTAATCCTATTATCCCCGGTCAATCTGCAGAGTATAAAGTTATCGGTTCAATATTTGGTTCGCCTGTCAACAAAGTTTCAAAACCTGTTGACGGTGCACAAGGCGTTTATGTATTTGTGGTTAACGGTTTCACTAACCCGCCGGCACTTACCAACGCTATTAAACAAAAAGAACAAATTAACCAGGCGCTTTTACAACGCTCACAAGGCCAGGTGCTGGATGCATTAAAAGATAATGCAATTGTAAAAGATAACAGGGCTAAATTTTTCTAAACAAAATTTAAAGTAAATTTGTATCCGGGAGTGGCATTAAGCCGTTCCCGGATTTTTTTGTTTTAAATAATATTAGTAATCAGGCTATAGCTTTAAGCTTTGTGCATTCTGCTATTAGCTTTCATATAGAAGATGATATGGATATCCAGGAAAACATAATAAATAAGGTAGCTCAAAGCGGCCTTGTTACCTTAGACCCGGCTTCTTTTTACCCTGCCGGCGACCGTGTTATTTATGATATAAAAGATAACCTGTTCCATGGCCTGATTCTACGCGAAAAGGATTTCAGGGACTTTATAAAAGAACATGACTGGGCGCAATATGAGGGCAAAAATGTAGGTATCACCTGCACTGCCGATGCTATTGTACCTGCCTGGGCATATATGCTGCTGGCTAACCGGATGGCCCCTTATGCCCGCGAAATTGTGTTTGGCGATAAAGAGGTATTGGAGACCGTACTTTTTGAAAAAGAGATAGCTAAAGCCGATTTTGAACAATACCGCGGGCAGCGGATTGTGCTGAAAGGTTGCGGTGATACTGAAGTACCGGTATCTGCTTATGTTGAACTGACTAAAAAACTAAGTGCTGTGGTTAAAAGCCTCATGTTTGGCGAGCCTTGTTCAACAGTGCCTATCTATAAGCGTAAGGACTAAGTATTTAAGCAGCAGTACGCAATAAAAACAAGTTTAAACCATTTATAATAGCAGTTGTCATATCACAAGCCCTGCTAAAAAGGGCTATTAATCAATGAAGAAACTGCCGATAAATAAATATTTTTTTACTGTACTGCTTTTTATAGCCTGCTGCCCGGGCGGATTTGCCCAGGAGTTGAAAAAGATCAATGAGCCGATCTTTAAAGCAGGCGAACAACTGGACTACAAGATGAAATATGGCTTTTTTACCGCTGCCGAAGCTACCATAAAGGTAGAGGCAAGCGATAAAAAGTTTAATGACCGCCCTGCATTTCATCTTGTTGCCGAAGGAAAAACCGCCGGCTCTTTCGACCTGTTTTACAAGGTGCGTAACCGCTACGAATCATACGTGGATCAAGCAACGCTGATGCCCTATTTTTATACCGAAAACAGGCGCGAAGGCAAGTACAGGCATACGGACAATGTTACCTTTGATCAGAAAGACAAAAAGGTAATGGCAAATAAAGGAACATTTGAATATAAAGGGGAATCCTTCGACTTTGTATCAGCCTATTATTTTGCCCGGGCTATTGATGTTTCAAAACTGCACCAGGGCGATGTTTTTGATCTGCAATACTTTCTGGAGGATGGTTTTCACAGTATGCAGATAACCTATGTTGGTACCGAAACGGTTGAATGTTCGCTTGGTAAGTTTAATTGTCTTAAATTTAGCCCGGCTATTATTCCGGGGAGGATTTTTCGAAAGAACAGCAAGTTGTACCTTTGGGTTACCAACGATAAGAACAGGATCCCGGTAAAGGCTCATGTTGAGGTGCTGATAGGCAGCGTAACAATGGACCTTAAATCGGCTACCGGACTTAAATATCCTTTGAACCCTATTAAAGATTGATTTTAAAAAGATAATGATTGAGGTTGGCAATGTATTACTGCACGAGGATGTAGTAAAAGAAAATTTTGTATGTAATTTAAATAAATGCAAAGGTGCCTGCTGTCTTGAAGGTGATTCGGGCGCGCCACTTAATGCCGATGAACTTGATATCCTGAAAGAGATCTACCCCAAGGTAAAACCTTATCTTACCGCAAAAGGGATCAAAACCATTGAAAAGGACGGTGTGTATGTTACCGATTTTGAAGGCGATTATACCACGCCCTGTGTTGATACCAACAAAGAATGCGCCTATGTAATATGGGAAAACGGCATTACTAAATGTGGAATTGAAAAAGCTTATGAGGAAGGTGCCGTTAATTGGAAAAAACCCATCTCATGCCATTTATATCCTATCCGCATAACATCTTATCCCGAGTTTGATGTTTTAAATTATGATCGATGGAATATCTGCAGCCCTGCATGTTCATTTGGGGACGAGTTAAAAGTACGTGTCCATGAGTTTTTGAAGGGCCCGCTCATCCGCAAATACGGCGCCGACTGGTATCGGGAACTGGAAGATACCGTAGCCGGGATCTAATTTTCAAACAGCCGTCTTTACCTATTTTGCCGGTTATTTAATAGTAGCGTAAACATAGTTGGCGCCTATATGTTGAGCGTTATGGAAGTAATTACAATAAAATTGGATATTATTGTACTGTACAATTTATGTACGCGGATTATTAATGAAAAAGGCTTTAATAACAGGAATAACGGGTCAGGATGGCGCTTATTTAGCAGAGTTTTTGCTGAATAAAGGTTATGAGGTACATGGGGTTAAACGCCGTTCATCATTATTAAATACCGACAGGATAGATCATTTATACCATGATCCACATGATACTGGCGCTAAATTCAGCCTGCATTATGGCGATCTCACCGATTCAACTAACCTCATCAGGCTAATCCAGGAAGTTCAGCCCGATGAAATTTATAACCTGGCGGCTCAAAGCCATGTAAAAGTGAGCTTTGAAACACCCGAGTATACAGCCAATGCTGATGGGGTTGGTGTGCTGCGCATCCTTGAGGCAGTAAGGCTTCTTGATCTAACCCAAAAAACACGCATCTATCAGGCCTCCACATCCGAGCTTTATGGTTTGGTCCAGGCGGTGCCGCAAAGTGAAACTACACCATTTTATCCTCGCTCACCTTATGCTGTTGCAAAACTATATGGCTACTGGATTGTAGTTAATTATCGCGAAGCCTATGGTATGTATGCTTGCAACGGGATTTTGTTTAACCATGAAAGTCCGGTAAGGGGCGAAACTTTTGTTACCCGGAAAATTACCCGGGCAACATCAAAAATAGCCCTGGGCTCGCAAAACTGTTTGTATGTAGGTAATCTTTCGGCTCAGCGCGATTGGGGGCATGCCAAAGATTATATTGAGGCAATGTGGCTGATGCTGCAGCAGGAAACCGCCGAAGACTTTGTAATAGCAACCGGTGTAACCACTACCGTGCGCGATTTTATCAGGATGGCGTTCATGGAGCTGGGTATCGAAGTTGAATTTAGCGGGAAGGATGAGAACGAGCGCGGAGTGATCATTGATATTGATGAGGAAAGGGCCATTGTGCTTGGATTGAACCTGGAGGCTTTGAGGTTTGGGCAAACGGTTGTAAAGGTTGATCCCCGGTATTTCAGGCCGACAGAGGTTGATCTGTTAATTGGAGATGCGACCAAAGCGTATACTAAACTGGGCTGGAAACCAAAATACGACCTGCAGGCACTGGTGACTGATATGGTACTCGCAGATCTGCACCTGGTAAAAAAAGACGAATACCTGAAAAAAGGCGGGTTTAACACACTTAATTATTTTGAATAACCAAGGATAAAACCATATAAACCATATATGAAGAGAATATTTACAAGCATTATTTTACTGCTTTTGATAAGCGGGCTTGCGAAGGCACAGTCGATATATCAACCTTACAATTACCAGTTTTACCAGAAACTAAATGAGGATGTTTATTCTACCAAAACAAGGGTGCATAGTTCATTAAGGCCATTTATGGTTGATGATTCACTTTTGAAAGTTCGCTATGATTCGTTGATGAACTTAAACGATCTAAAAGGGCGTTTTTTTAACGAGCATCAAATTGATGTTAAAAGCAGCAACTCCACCTTCTATGCCGATCTGTTGCCCGACTTTAATCTGAGCCGAGATTTCTCCGGCAAAAAGAATACCAATTTTGGTACGCTTGGGATCCAGCTGGGCGGTACTTTTGGTAAAAACTTTTCATATAATGTGGCTGGTTATGAAAACCGCGCGGTATTACCTGATTATTTACAGACCTACGTTAACCAGGTTGGCATAGCCCCGGGGCAGGCATATGCTGGTATTTACGGTAATGAATACCGCTGGTCATATATCACAGCTAATGTTTCTTATACACCGATAAAGTTTTTGAATATCAGCGCGGGCCGCGATAAAACTTTTGTTGGCGATGGCTACCGGTCGTTATTATTATCTGATTATGCGTCACCCTACCCATTTTTTAAATTAACGGCTACACTGGGCAATGTGCGTTATATGGCAATGTGGACTTATTTTGATGACCCGCTTTCGGTAAAAGTAGATAATGGGGACAGGAAAAAATTTGGCGTATTTCACTATTTAGACTGGAACGTATCCAACAGGTTATCGCTCGGCTTCTTTGATGCAGTAGTATGGGCAGCGAAAGATGATTTGGGCCATAAACGCGGGTTTGATTTTACTTACATCAACCCGGTGATATTTTTAAGGCCGGTTGAAGCTTCAAATGGTTCACCCGATAACGCTTTGATAGGGTTTACTGCTAAGTATAAGTTAACAGATGGCATTACCGCTTATGGCCAGTTTGCACTTGACGAATTTGAGTCTTCAAGCTTCTTTTCAAGTAAAGGGAGCTCACGTAATAAATACGGGTTTCAATTGGGTATAAGAGGTGCAAACCTGTTTAATGTTAAAGGCTTAAACTATTTGCTTGAAACAAACAATGTTAAGCCATATACCTATTCAGAACGTTCATCGGTAATCAATTATACCGAAAATGGTGAGCCAATAGGACATCCCTGGGGCGCTAATTTCCGTGAAGTGGTTGGCTTGCTTAATTATTCATACAAAAGATTTGATTTTTCAGGCGAACTCGACTATGGGCATTATGGGCTTGATGTTAATGGCTTGAACTATGGTAAAGACCCTTTTCAGGGTTATCGCGATCCGGCAAGGCTATATGGCAACTACACAGGGCAGGGGCTAACCACCAACATGGTTTACCTGGAAGGTAAAGTAGCATATTTAATTAATCCTAAATATAACTTGAGGTTTGAGCTTGGCGGCCTGGTACGCCGCGATAAGAACAGCCAGTTTAATGATAAAACATCCATGCTGACTTTTGGTATCCGCAGCTCATTCCGTAGTATTTATAACGACCTGGCGAGCTATAAAGCGCATTGATGATATAATCAATCTTATACCTGTAAGAATGAATTTTACTTTTAGTATATTTGGGTATGATCAGGACAGTGGTGAAGCCAAGTAATCGTAACATATCAATTAATTTACCGGAAGAATTTGTTGGTAAACAAGTGGAGGTTATTGCTTTTACCATTGAAGAAGCCGATAGCGCTACCGAGAGTATGGACAATATCACAACTCATTTTGCTACCGAAGCAGTTTTAGCTAAAAGTTGGTTAACAACAGCAGAAGATGAGGCATGGCAGGATTTGTAAAGGGAGATATTGTAGTTATTCCATTTCCTTTTTCTGACTTATCTGGTAGTAAGAAGAGGCCCGCTTTGGTGTTAGCCCACTTACAAGGCGATGACATTATATTATGCCAGATAACGAGTCAGCAAAGCAAAGATATGTATGCTATTGCTATTGATCAGACTGACTTTGCAAGCGGATCTTTGCCGGTGGCCTCAAATATTCGCCCATCACGTATTTTTACTGCTGATAAAAAAATAATCATACGCACAGTCGGAACATTAAAACGAACAAGCTTCACGAAAGTTTCAAGTGCGCTTATCAAGCTTTTAACATAAATAAAATAAGCTTGCTTAACTACTGGCCCAGGTTATTCCTAATTTTTCGAAATGTTAGGCTTATTCTCCCGTTCTCAGTATCCGATGGAGGTATGGTGTGTTGCCATTGCGTTTGAACTTCTTGTGTCATATATATCAGGCTACCTGGAGTAAGCTTATAATTCACAAATTCATCCTTATTTTCGATATTCCGGAACCTTAATGTACGGGGCTCGCCGACAGAAACAATTGCGACTCCGGTGTCAGGATACAAAATATCTGTTTGGTCGGAGTGGAAACCCATTTTAGCCCTGCCATCTAAATAATAATTGATAAGACAGTTATTTGCCGTGAAATTAATGATAGGAGCTAATTTACTGATTATAACCTCTAATTGGGGCAGCAACGGTTTGTAAGGATAACTTATTTGCGAATAGTTATAAGCCTCTCCATAACTGGCCGTTTTACGCGCAGCCATTCGTTCATCCCAGTAGGTGTTTACAGTTAGAAAATCGAATAATTCGATAGGCTCTTTAATGAAATTTTCAACATAAAGTATCCCGTTCATCTATCGAAAAATGATTTAATGGTAAATTTGTTTGTACTGTGAATGAACGTTTATGATGCTATCGTATTTACATTCCGCTTTTCGGCCATGTTGCGTACCTGTTGTGCTATGGCATTGGCATCGAAACCACATTCGGCCCAAAGCTCGGGTTGGTCGCCATGTTCAATGAACTTGTCAGGAATACCTAAGCGTTTTACCTGGATATTTGTGTAGCCGTTATCAATCATAAATTCAAGTACCGCGCTGCCCATGCCGCCTTCTATGCAGCCGTCCTCAACGGTAATTACTTTATTAAACTTTTGGAATACGTCATGCAGTAAAGCCTCATCAAGCGGCTTTACAAAACGCAAATCGTAATGTGCCGGATTATAACCTTCGGCATTAAGGTCGGCAGTAGCTTTAACAACTTCGTTGCCGATAGCGCCAATAGACAGGATAGCCACATCGTCGCCATCGCAAACCTTACGGCCTTTGCCTACGGGGATAGCTTTGAACGGGCGCTGCCAGTCAACCATAACACCGTTACCGCGTGGGTACCTGATTACAAACGGCCCCATGTTTTGCTGCTGGGCAGTATACATCAGGTTGCGCAGCTCTTCCTCATTCATTGGTGCCGATACCACCATATTGGGGATACAACGCATAAAGGCCAGGTCATAAGCCCCATGATGTGTAGCTCCGTCGGCTCCGGCAAAACCGGCACGATCAAGGCAAAATACTACGTTGAGCTTTTGTATGGCAACATCATGGACCACCTGGTCATAAGCCCGCTGCATAAAGCTGGAGTAAATGTTACAGAACGGAACAAGTCCCTGAGTGGCTAAGCCTGCGGAGAAAGTTACCGCATGCTGTTCGGCAATACCCACGTCAAACGCGCGGTTTGGCATGGCTTTCATCATCAGGTTTAATGAACAGCCTGATGGCATAGCCGGCGTAATCCCCATGATCTTAGGGTTTTGCTCGGCCAGTTCAATTATGCTATGCCCAAACACATCCTGATATTTAGGAGGTTGTGGCTTATCGTATTTGGCTTTTTTTATCTCGCCGGTAATTTTATCAAACAAACCCGGGGCATGCCACTTGGTCTGGTCTTTTTCGGCTAAAGCATATCCTTTACCTTTTACCGTGATGCAATGCAGTAATTTAGGGCCTGGGATATCACGCAGGTCCTTCAATACTTTTACCAGGTGGTTTACATCATGCCCGTCAATAGGGCCAAAGTACCTGAACTTAAGCGCTTCAAAAAAGTTGCTGCGTTTAAGCAGGGTTCCTTTAATGCTTTTTTCAAGCTTTTGGGCTATTTTAAATGCATCCGGGCCAATTGACGACAGTTTGGCAAGTACATGTGCAATATCATCCCTGAAACGGTTATACGGTTTTGAGGTGGTGATATCGGTTAAATATTCTTTCAATGCACCAACGTTGGGATCAATAGACATGTTATTGTCATTGAGGATTACCAATAAGTTGGAGTTTTCGATACCGGCATGGTTCAGGGCTTCAAAAGCCATACCCGCGGTCATGGCCCCATCGCCAATAACGGCTACGTGCTGCCTGTCTGTTTCTCCTTTATAATGGGAAGCAACCGCCATGCCCAGCGCGGCTGATATCGAGGTTGATGAGTGGCCTACGCCAAAAGTATCATATTCACTTTCTGAACGTTTTGGGAAGCCGCTGATACCGCCGTGGATGCGGTTGGTATGAAACTCGTCACGGCGGCCGGTAAGTATTTTATGTCCGTAAGCCTGGTGGCCAACGTCCCAAACCAACTGGTCGTAAGGTGTATTAAGCACATATTGTAGGGCTACGGTGAGTTCAACCACACCCAGGCTGGCGGCAAAATGGCCGCCGTTAACTGATACTACGTCAATAATATACTGGCGTAATTCCTTGCATACCTGTTCAAGCTCGTTTTCATTAAGTAGCTTTAAATCAGATGGATAATTTATTTTTTGTAATAAATTCCCGGCCGGTACCTGCATTGACATTCGTAAGGATATTTAACCTGCAAAATAAGGTAATTATTGTTAAAGTAAGGGTATATAAAGATATTAAATTACTTAACAAACAAGATATGCCAAACAAAATGACAAGCTAAGGCATATTATAATGGCACATAAAAACATCGAATTGTTTGTTTTTAATTCTGAAAGCCTGTGTTTTGCAGCTTAATTCTTGCTGTGTTGAATCCGGCCGAAATGTTTATTTTTGACCGGATTTTATGACCGACGATAGTTTTGCCATTAGGTTACCCCAGTTTGAAGGCCCGTTTGACCTGCTGCTGTTTTTCATTGAACGCGATGAGCTGGATATCCACGATATCCCGATAGCAAAAATTGCCGATGATTTTTTGAACTACCTGCACCAGATGTCGAGCCTCAATATGGAAATTGCCAGCGAATTTATTTTCGTGGCGGCAACACTTATGCGTATTAAGGCCAAAATGCTGTTGCCGCGCTATGGCACCGAGGAAGCAGGCGATGATCCTGATACCAAAGAAAACCTGATCAGGAAACTTATTGAATACAAAAAATTCAAGGAGGTGTGTGAAGAGATAAGGCCGATGGAGGAAGAGCGTTTTAAACAGGAAAAGCGGGGTAATATCAAACATGACCTTGAGCAGGTTGAAAAAGTGGCTGTCCCCGGCGAAGAATTATCTGAGCTAACCCTTTATCGCCTCATGGTTGTTTATGAGCGAATGGTCCGCAATTTCAGCAGGCGCAGCGAGGAAGTAAAGCATACAGTAGTACAATATCCTTACACCATCGAAAAACAAAAAAAAGCGGTTGCCGATCTGCTCAGGATCAATAAAATGCTCGATTTTAAAGCCATCGCCAAAGAATCTGAAAACAAGGTTCATTTTGTATATAACTTTTTGGCCGTGCTTGAAATGCTGCAGCAGGACCTGATAGATATCCAGATAGGATTGGGGTATAATAACTTTTGGATCTCGCCGAAGGCAGATATTACGGCAGAAAGCTAAAGGCCGAAAGCCCAGCGTTTTTCGAGGATACATTAAAAGTTTTAAACCTTTGGTTGTGGGTTTTCAGTCAATAAAGATATAGTAAGTTGCAAACTCGTTTTTGCAAAAAAGAATTATCTTTAAAACTTTAAACTATTGCACCTGAACCATGCACTTCAAAATATTTATAATTGGTGTTTTAAGCTTTTTTTTGTCACAAATTCAAGTACTATACGCACAAATAAAACCCGCTTCTACCTCTATTCAGATTTTTGGCGCCTGCCAGAATTGTAGTACCGTTAACCAAACTCAAAAAACTACAGTTAATGTCGCTTCAAAAATTAATGTCAGCAGCAATAAACGGGTTCCAGATGTACTTTCCGCAATCCGCACAAATGCTGCGGCTCCTCAAGTGCAGTATTCTGGTAATTTCTTTACGGTTAGCACATCATATGGCATTCCATCCGCTTCAACCAGCATTACTGTAACCGGTAGTAATTTGCAGGGCGGCATTACTGTTACTGCAGCTAATGGGTTTGAGGTAAGTGTTGATAACATTAATTTTACAAATAGCATTGCCGTGGGAGCCGCCGGTTCGGTATCTGCTACCGTATATATCAGACTATCGGGAAAAGTTAATGTAGGCCAATACAATGGTAATTTTACATTGGCTACAGCAGGGGCGCAAGACCAGGTTGTAAATATATCGCGGGGTACGGTTGTGCCGACCCAATTAAATGTATGGGGAAAGGTTGTTAAAGTATATGGCGATGAATTTCCGGTAACTGTTTTATTCTCCAAGGGTGATCCGGGGTTTATTACCAATATGCCCGGTTTACAAAATGGCAACACCGCCAAATCCATCAAATTTACTTTTAGTGGAGGCCGGGCTGCTACCGATCCGGTCGGCGATTACTCGGATAAGGTTTCGTTGTCCGACTTTCAGGGCGAAAATGGATTTTTAGCCAGCAATTATGATATCCATTATAATGGAACAAATCAAATGAATATCGTTCCGGCTCCGCTCACTATTACGGCTACCGAAGTAACTAAAGCCTATGGTACAACGCTCAGCGATGGGCCAAAATCGGATGGGTTCAGTTCTGTCGGATTAAAGAATTTTGAAAACATAGGCAATGTAACCATGCATTATGGTGCTGGTGCTGAAGCTTCGGCCGCGGTAGGCACTTATCCACTTTCCGTCATTCCAATCGGTGCCGGAGGCGGAACATTTTTGCCCGGCAATTATGATATTACTTATCAGTCTGCCGATTTAAAAGTACTGCCGACAGGCCCAATATTGCACGACCTTGGGCAATTATACACTATGCAAATCGTTTATGGCGATGGTGTCGGGTCGTCGTCTGCCAAAATACGTGTCTCGGGCGAGTATCTTACTGATAATGTTATTGTAAACGCACCGGATGGATTTATTATTAGCCTTGATGACAGAAACTTCGGCAAAACGGTTCAATTATCACCAAATGCTTCCGGAGCTATACCGGGGGCCACCATTTATATCAGGTTAATGCCTACCGCACAGGTTAAACAAACCTATGATAGTAACGTAATATTTACTACAGCCGGAACAAGTTTAACCGCACATGTGGTAGGTACGGTTATTCCGGCCCCGCTTACTATAACCGTTATCAATGTAACCAAGCCTTATGGCACCACACTTGCCAATATCCCGTCGACAAGCAATTTTACAGTTTTGGGGTTAAAAAATAATGAAACGGTAGGCACCATCGCTATAAAATATAGCGATGGTGCACAGGCAACAGCAGCGCAGGGCTTTTACTCGGGTTCGGTTATACCTTATAATGCGGGTGGCGGCACGTTCTCGCCGGATAATTACACAATAACATATTTACCCGCCGATTTAACTGTTGGTCCGCCGGCACCGTCTATATCTTATGCGGGGCAGCAGGTAACACTTCAAACGGTATATGGTACAGCTTCAATGGCGCAGGGTATCGATATTTCAGGCTCTAATCTTACGGGTAATATTATCGTAACAGCGCCGTCAGGTTTCCAGGTAAGCAACGATAATAATATTTTTAATAACTCTGTTACGCTGTCGCCGGTAGGCGGTTCAGCTTCTTCAATGGTTTATATCAGGTTAACTTCAGATGCCACGGCTGGTAATCATACCAGTAATTTGAACGCGAGTTCTGCGGGCGCACAGGATCTTGTAATACCGGTTATTGGCAACGTCACACCCGCTCCGCTCGTTGTTAAAGCAATACCGGTTCTTAAAATTTATGGGGAAAAATTAGTTAATGGTAGTTCTGCTAATTTTGATGAGATAGGGCTTAAAAACGGAGAAACTATTAACAGTGTCACGCTTAACTACGGTGAAGGAGGTAACGCTGCTGCGCATACCGGTGTTTATGATTTATCAATAACCCCGTCGGGGGCTACCGGAGGCACTTTTAACCCGGATAATTACATAATACAGTATGTTCCTGGTGCAATAACGATCAATAAAGCGCCCCTAACCATTAAAGCTGACGATTTATCGAAGGCGTTCCTCAAATCTAATCCAACTTTAACAGTAACCTATACAGGTTTTGTTAATAATGACGGGCCTGCGCAAATAATACAACAACCTGTAATTAGTACAACCGCCGAAACCAGTTCAAACCCTGGTAAATACCCAATAATAGTTAGTGGTGCCCAATCAGATGATTATATTATCAGTTATATTCCCGGTGAACTGACAGTTTTTTTATCGTCGAAAGACATTAAAATATATAACACCTTTACCCCTAATGGTGATGGGGTTAACGATCAGTGGATTATTAACGATTTGCAATACTACTCAAATTGTACAGTAGATATTTTTAACCGTTATGGGTTGCAAATATATTTTTCAAGAGGCTACAGTCATCCCTGGGATGGTACTTACAAAGGAAAACCAGTGCCGACAGGTAGCTATTATTACGTTATTAACCCTAATGATGGAACAGCAAATAAGTTTGCTGGTTACCTGACTGTTTTAAGATAATATATTTATAAGGTGTCGTTGTATTTTGACTGATTTGAACATTTAACACTCGGCTTTAAATAATAACATTATTTATTACTTAATTTATTGGCAGCGGATATCGGTTATTGTATCGCATTTTTTTGTCAATGCTTTAACCTATGCTGAGTCCTACTTTAAAATTGGTGATCATTGCCTGTTTTTTTAATAACCTGCCCATTGGCCTACGTCATTATGCGAAAAATGGTTGAATAATTATGCTTATCGTATTGATTTGCCGTTATCACCATTTGTGACCTTTACTTATTCTGGTTAAAGAGGTTTTATTGCGCTGCAATGAAATAAAGTCATTATTGGGTCTGTCCGAAAATGATTTTTGGTCAGACCTCCCAATGCCGGTTCAACAAGCTATTGATAAAGCAAAAAATCAGCTCGATCAGGGCGAAGGTACTCCTCACAAAGAAGTGATGGCTAAAATAAAATCCCGTTTTCTGAATAATCTCACCCACAATTCGTAAGTGGTTTACGATCATTGTGTTTGGATAAAGCTTTCTGATAATTTATTTGCCATAAGCGCCTGAGCGGCAAATAATATTGTGTTTACTTTTAATTAAGTAAAATCTACCATTGCTTACATCTCAAATCTAATATCTCACATCTCAAATCTATCTTTTTCGCTAACTTAGCGCCGTTAAAAACACACAATGAAAAGAGACAAACTGATATTTAAGCTATTGGATGAAGAGCAGCAACGCCAGGAAGAGGGCATTGAGCTTATAGCATCTGAGAATTTTGTAAGCAGGCAGGTTATGGAAGCTGCAGGTTCTGTTGCAACTAACAAATATGCCGAAGGTTTACCGGGCAAGCGCTATTATGGCGGCTGCCAGGTGGTTGACGAAATTGAAACCATAGCTATTGAACGCGCTAAGCAATTGTTTAACGCCGAGTGGGTTAATGTACAACCGCATTCTGGTGCACAGGCAAACGCGGCGGTGATGCTTGCAATACTGCAGCCGGGCGATAAAATATTAGGGTTTGATCTTTCACATGGTGGTCACTTAACACACGGTTCGCCGGTTAACTTTTCGGGTAAATTATATGAGCCTCATTTTTATGGGGTTAAAAAAGAAACCGGCTTGGTTGATTATGACCAGCTTAAAGAAGTAGCACTGCGCGAAAAACCGAAACTGATCATTGCCGGTGCTTCGGCATACTCGCGTGATTGGGATTATGAGTTTATCCGTAAGGTAGCTGATGAGGTTGGTGCTTTGGTACTGGCCGATATTTCACATCCGGCAGGCTTAATTGCCCGCGGTTTATTGACCGATCCGCTTCCGCATTGCCACATCGTTACTACCACTACCCACAAAACTTTGCGTGGTCCGCGCGGTGGTTTAATTATGATGGGTAAGGATTTTGAAAACCCATTTGGCATTAAAACTCCAAAAGGCGAAATCAGGATGATGTCGTCATTGTTGGATATGGCTGTATTCCCGGGTACGCAAGGTGGTCCGCTTGAGCACATCATTGCTGCTAAAGCAGTAGCTTTTGGTGAAGCTTTGAGCGAAAACTACATGAAATATATAGTACAGGTTAAAAAGAATGCCGAAGCTATGGCCGAAGCATTTGTGAAACTTGGCTACCAGATTATATCAGGCGGTACGGATAACCACTTAATGCTGATCGATCTTCGTAATAAAAATATTACAGGTAAAGCTGCTGAAAATGCTTTGGTAACTGCCGATATCACCGTGAATAAAAACATGGTGCCATATGATGATAAATCTCCATTTGTAACTTCAGGTATCCGCGTAGGTACTGCGGCTATCACCACCCGCGGGATGAAGGAAAAACATATGGAACATATTGTTGAATTGATAGATGCCGTAATTTCTGATCCTGAAAATGAACATTCTATCAAGAAAATCCGTAAAAGGGTTCACAAGTTAATGTACGACTTCCCGTTGTACAGAGATAAGGATTCGGAATAAAAATGACACTAAGGCAGGAAGATCCATCAAGCATAGAAGATAAGCGTTTAGCCGCGCTTAGATCATACAATGTTTTGGATACCATGCCCGAGAAGGAATACGACGCAATTACGCGTTTGGCTTCCTATATATGCCAGGTACCGGTAGCGCTGATATCGCTGCTTGATGCCGAAAGGCAGTGGTTTAAATCAACATACGGCGTCGACGTGGGGGAAACACCCCGCGCCGACGCTTTTTGCAACCGCACTATCCAGTCCGACACGCTTCTTGAAATAACCGACTCTAAAGCCGATGAGGAGTTTAAGGATAACCCCATAGCCAATGAAATGGGCGTACGCTTTTATGCCGGCGCCCCATTGATTGATCCGGATGGCCACAGGCTTGGCTCATTATGCGTGATTGATACCAAGCCGCGTAAGCTCACGGCCGAACAGCGTGATGCGCTGCGTACGCTGGCCGATGAGGTCATGTCGCACCTGCTGCTCCGAAAACAGAAGCTTGAACTGGAGCGAAACCTGAAAAGCCACCAGGAATTTCATGACCTTTTTGATAGCTCGCCCGATATCCATTGCATCATGGACAGGGATTTTAACATCGAGCAAATCAACCGCTCTGCCAAACCGGTTTTGGGTTATTTAGCTGCTGAGGTTATCGGCAAGCCCATCTGGAGTTTTTTCCTTGAAGAAGAACAGGCAAAATCGCTGTCGGTCCTGAAAAAAGGGTTAGGCAGGCAGCAACGCCATTTTGAAATAGAAGCAAATATTATAACACCATCGGGCGATATTAAATGCATTAGCTGGTCGGTGACTTTTAAAAGTGATAAATGGTTTGCCAGCGGGCGCGATATCAGCTATCAAAAAAAAGTAGCTGATGACCTGGCATTACTATCATTGGTAGCAAGTAAAGTTACCAGTGGTGTAGTGATCAGCAACGCGGCAGATGAGGTAATATGGACCAACGAAGCTTTTGAGCAGATAACAGGCTACAGCCAGGCCGATGTGGAGAACCGACGTTTGCGCGATGTGCTTAAAGGCGCACCACTGGATGCCGAAGCTGTAAAACGGCTGGATGAAGCCATCCGCAACCAGATATCCTACGAAGTAGATTTGCTGATTGATAAGAAAGATGGCGAACCGGTATGGATCTCGGTATTTAACTCGGTAATCCGCGATAGCGCCGGGCAAACAGATAAATTCATCAGGGTTATTATTGACATAACCCAGCGTAAAAAGATAGAGCAGGAACTGGGGATCCTGTCTTTCGCGGCCCGTAAATCGCCAAGCGGCATCCTGATCCGCAGTAATACGGGCGAGGTGATCTGGATGAATGAAGCCCTGGAGAATATAACAGGTTATACGCTTGATGAAATGCGTGGTAAAATGTTTGGCACTATGCTGGTTGGCGAAGATACCGACCTTAACGTATTTAAGGCGGCAGTAAAGGCTGTAGAAGAGAAACGGGGATATGAGGTTGAAATAAAAGTTTATAAAAAGGACAAAACTCCCATCTGGATCTTTTTGTCAAATAGCCCTTTATTTAATGAAATAGGCAGTGTTGAACGGCAGATAGCTGTCATGGTTGACATTACCGAACGCAAGAAAACAGAAGAGCAGGTAACCATGCTGTCGTTAGTGGCCAGCAGTACCGCAAGTGGCGTGGTAATTAACAACAGCGATGGTAAGGTTGAATGGGTAAATAAAGCCTTTGAGCAAATAACCGGCTATAGTTTACTTGATGTAAAAGACAACCACCTTGGTGACGTGCTTAAAGGCGAGCTTACAGACGTATCTATCATTCAAAAGGCACGCGAGCTGTCCCGCAATAAGCAGTCATTCGAGGTTGACCTGCTGGTTTACCGCAAAGACAGGCAGCCTTTGTGGATCTCGGTGATCAACTCGGTGATCATTAACAGTAAGGGCGAGGTTGATAAATATATAGAGGTTATCATTGATATAACAGCTAAGAAAAAAGCCGAAATTGAACTGATCAATGCCCGTGAGGAAGCCGTGCAGTTGAGCCGCGCTAAGGATATGTTTATATCGGTAATGAGCCATGAAATCCGCACACCGCTGAATGCCGTAATTGGTATGTCACATTTGTTACTGGAGGATAATCCGCTCGATGGGCAAAAGGAGAACCTTAATATCCTGAAATTCTCGGCCGAAAACCTGATGACCCTGATCAACGATGTGCTTGATTTTGCCAAGATTGAAACCGGCAATGTTGAGCTGGAAAAGGAGCGGGTTAATTTAACCGAGCTTGTTCAAAGTATAACAAGCTCCATGCAATATAAAGCCGCCGAAAAAAATATATATATTAGCAAAAGCATTGATGAGGCTATCCCCAAAGTAATTCTGGGCGATCGCACCCGGCTGATCCAGATATTATTAAACCTGGCTGGTAATGCCATTAAATTTACCGAAAAAGGTGGTGTTACCATCGATCTGAGAGTGATACAGGAAACAGAACAGGATGTGCGCATCAGGTTTGCCGTAATTGACACCGGCATAGGCATTGCCGCAAATAAACTGGGTACTATATTTGAGCAGTTTAAGCAGGCCGAACTTGATACTACACGCAAGTTTGGTGGTACCGGCCTTGGCCTTGCAATCAGCAAGCGGTTAATTGAACTGCATGACTCGCGTATAAATGTTGACAGCGTACCGGGGCAGGGATCAACATTTTGGTTTACCATAGGTTTTAAAAAAGGAGATTACCAGTTAAACAGAAATAGTAATAACGTGGAAGAAGGACTTAAAATAAATGTTTTAGTAGTTGATGATAACCAGATAAACCGCCTGCTCATTAATAAAATATTAAAGAAATGGGGCGCCAATGCCGATTTTGCCGAAAACGGGATTGAAGCTATTGAAAAGGTTGAAGCCAACCGCAGCTACAACGTGGTGCTGATGGATATCCACATGCCCGAAATGGGTGGTTTGGAAGCCACAGGCATTATCCGCGCTAAAACAGAAACTTATTTCCAGCAATTACCAATCATTGCCCTTACGGCCTCTATGCTCAGCAATCAAATGGGTGAGATTAACGATGCCGGAATGAATGATTACATTCTTAAACCCTTCGACCCGAGGGTTCTGTACGATAAATTAAGCAGGTACCAGCAGCAGTAACCCTAACCCTAACCCGCTGGAGGGAAACAGTCCCACCCAACCCTCCCCGGAAGGGAGGGCTTTGAAAAGAAAGATTCAGGTGAAAAGAAAAAGTCTCCCCTTCCGGGGGAGATTTAGAGGGGGCCTTCTACACCGCATAAGCTATCGCAGCTATGCTCAACTTCAACCCAGGAACTTTCAACAACTCCGCGCCGCAGGCTTCAAGGGTTGAGCCGGTGGTTACTATATCGTCAACTAATAAAACGTGTTTACCTTCAAGTGCAGCCGGATCTTTAACGGCGAATACATTCTGCATATTCTCAAACCGGGCAAAGCGCGACCGCTGGGTTTGCGTTTTGGTAGCCACCGTACGTATAAGGCTCTGCTCATCAACAACCGCTTTTAATTTTTCGGCAACACCATAAGCAAAGCAGGCACTTTGGTTATAGCCGCGTTCGCGCAGGCGGCGTTTATGCAACGGAACGGGAATAATTACATCTACCGTATTAAAAATGTCATTTGCAACCAGCTGTGCCCCCGCTATATTGCCCAGCAAATTGCCAATCTGGTGCATACCTTTGTATTTAAAATGGTGCATAAGGTTTTGGATCTTTCCTCCTTTATGGAAATAATAAAGCGCGTAGGCTGCTTCGACATTAACCTTGCCCCAAAATTGCTGTGCTACAATGTTGGCAGGCTGCTGGTGGAAATTGGTAAAAGGTAAATTAAAACGGCAATCGCTGCAAATAATATGCTCACCTGTTACTAAGATGGCCTGGCAGGCCGGGCAAAGTTCCGGGAACAGCAGGGCGGCAAAATCGGCAAGGTAGGCACGCAATAATTTCATGCCCTCAATTTAATACGGATTTTTTAAACTTCGGCCAGTTTATCTTTTTCTTTGATGGCAAGCTGTCCGCAAGCAGCGTCGATGTCCTTGCCGCGGCTCCGGCGAAGGTGTGTATTAATGCCCTGTTTAGTGAGATAATCGGCAAATGCTTCAACTTTATCTTCGCCGGCGTTGATATAGCTGGCAAAGGCAATCGGGTTATATTCAATGATGTTAACCTTGCAGGGCAGATGTTTGCAAAATTTGGCCAGTTCTATAGCGTCCTGGATGCCATCGTTTACACCGTCAAAAATAATATACTCATAAGTTACCGGGTTTTTGGTTTTAGCGTAATAGTATTTCAGCGCTTCGGCCAATGCTTTTAACGAGTTTTGCTCGTTGATGGGCATAATGGTATTGCGCTTTTCATCGTTTGCCGCATGCAGGGAAAGAGCAAGATTAAATTTCACCTGGTCATCGCCCAGTTTTTTGATCATTTTGGCGATGCCGGCTGTTGATACGGTAATGCGTTTGGCAGCCATATTAAGCCCGTCCTCGGAGGTGATGCGCTCTATCGACTTCATCATGTTGGCATAGTTAAGCAATGGCTCGCCCATGCCCATATAAACAATATTTGATAAAGGCTGATTGTAGTTTTCGCGCGCCTGCTGATCAATTAAAACCACCTGGTCGTAAATTTCGTCGGGGTTTAGGTTCCTTTTGCGCTCCATATAACCGGTGGCACAAAATTTACAGGTAAGGCTGCAACCCACCTGTGATGATACACAGGCTGTCATACGGCCGGGAGTTGGAATTAAAACGCCCTCAATTAAGTGGTTATCATGTAAAATAAAAGAATTTTTTATAGTTTTATCAGCACTAACCTGTGAAGAATTAATTTTTACATTATTAATTACAAAATTTGCATCCAGTTTAGCACGGAGTTCTTTTGAAATATTGCTCATCTCGTTGAAAGAAAAGCAAGATTTTTTCCAAAGCCATTCATACACCTGTTTTGCCCTGAAGCCTTTTTCATCCATACGGATAAAATGCTCCTGTAAAGCATTCAGGCTCAGGCTGCGGATGTCAATTTTATCTTTTGTATTGTTCACAGTGCAAAAGTACTTAAATTTAAAAAAATCTATCTTTTTTTAAAGTCATTCTTTTTGGCTAATAAAAAACAATAACTAAAAGTTAATTGTACTTATTTTGCAGGACAGATTGTTTTGAAAAACGTTATGTGTTACGATACCAAGTTTAAATTTTAATGAAAAGTTTTAGAGCCGATTACGTTTTTCCTGTTTATGCCGATCCGATTAAAAATGGAATAGTGACTGTTGATGATCAGGGTAAGATCATAGCTGTTACCGATAGTAATAAGTCCCCTGGCGGGCAAATACAGCAGGTAAGCGGTGTTATTTGTCCCGGATTTATTAATACCCACTGTCATACCGAACTTTCTCACTTAAAAGATAAAGTAAAGCCGAAAGGCGGCCTGGTAAATTTTATAAAAGACGTACAATCCTTACGCAATACCGATCAGCAGGAGGTTCTTGATGCAATTGCCAAAGCCGATCAGGAAATGTATGATAACGGCATTGTAGCCGTTGGCGATATCTCCAATACTAATAACAGTGTTGCGATGAAAAGGCAAAGCAAGCTATACTATCATACCTTTGTTGAAACTTTTGGTTTTTTGCCCGAAAAGGCTACCGAAGTTTTTGAAAAAGCGCTGGCCCTGCTCAACGAATTTAAACCCGGCTCATGTTCTGTAACCCCGCATGCGCCATATTCGGTATCAAAAGAATTATTTAAGCTGATTAAAAAGCACAGCGATACCGACGATGAGAACCTGCTCAGTATCCATAACCAGGAGTGCGAGGATGAGAATAAATTTTACCGGTATAAACTTGGTGCTTTTTTAGAGTTGTACGAGCATTTTGGTATGGATATATCCTATTTTAAGCCACAGGCCCGTAACTCGGTACAATCTATTATCCCGCTGCTCTCTAACAAGCAAAAGGTTTTGCTGGTACATAATACTTGTACCAATTTAAAAGATATTTACTTCATCAAACGGTTTGACAGGAAGATAAACTGGTGCTTTTGCCCTAACGCAAACCTTTATATTGAAGGGCGTTTACCTAAAATTGATCTTTTTGTTGACCAGGGTTTTAATATTACCCTTGGTACCGATAGCCTTGCATCAAACAGCAAATTATGCTTACTGAGCGAGATGCGCGCTATTCAGCAAAAGTTCCCTTCCATAAGCTTACCCCGCCTGGTGGAATGGGGCACCCGTAACGGTGCCCAGTACCTGGGTATCGACGATGAAAAAGGCACGCTTGAGGCAGGCAAAACCCCGGGCCTGAACCTGATCAGCGGCCTCGATGGATTTAAGATTACTCCCGAAACCAAAGTAAAGAAACTGATATAAAAAAGAAAAACCGACAGCGCTGCCGGTTTTTCTTTTTTAGTTGAATAGTTACCGACGTAAAAAATACCGTCATGTTGAACTTGTTTCAACACCTCAATTGCTAAGCCGCCCGCTAATCAAATCTTATACCTCTATCCTATGGGGTGTTGAAACAAGTTCAACATGACGAACGGGTGTGAGATTATTATATTATCCTTTACTCACCGGCACTGTCAAATGGATAGTGACTTCGGGCGGCGTACCGCTCCTGTCAATACCATATTTTGGAGGCTGTACTTTAAAATCTCCTTTAAAAGTTCCTTCGCTCCCTTTTTCATCAAACGTAAAATGGATCGATTCGGGGTTAGTTTTACCTTTCATGGTTAGCTTGCCGCTGGCTACATAGCCATTACCGCTTTTTGATACCGAGGTTGATTCGAACCTGATGGTTGGATAATCATCAGCGCCAAGGGCCGATTTTACGTGGCTGGTTTTAATAAAAAAACCGGTTGCCGCGGTTGTAACATCAATAGTTGCCGAAATTTTAGCTTGTTCGGGATGGTCTTTATCAAATGTTATATCGGCTTTTAAACCGCTGAATGAACCGCTTACCCTGTGGCCTTCAAAAGTTACCTGGGCTTCATCGCCCTTAACTTTCCAGTTGCCAAAAATAGCGAATGCCGAAAAGGTGGTAAGAGCAATGATCAGGGCAGAAAAAATAATTTTTTTCATAAAATAGATTTTTAGTGTTATATCAATCAATTAAACTGTGATGCGTTTTTTAGTAATTACGCTTGTTAAGTAAAACAGGTTGCTTAGCCGGAAAAAAGTTAACTTTGCGGTGTTTATGTGGAGGTCGTTAATTGTTTTCATATAATTCAATTAAACAATATTAATAATCAGGCTATCAGCTTTAGGCTTTGGGCATTCCGCTTTACAGCTTCTATTTAATATCCAATAAAACTGATGATAAAACATCTTAATATTACAGTTAAAGGCAAAGTGCAGGGCGTTTTTTTTCGTAAATCAACCAAAGCAGTTGCCGATCAGCTTGGCGTACGCGGTTTTGTATTGAATGAACCCAATGGCGATGTGTATATTGAAGCCGAAGCTGATGACACATTTCTTGATATGTTCATTGACTGGTGTAACGAAGGCCCTGAAGATGCAGAGGTAACTTTCATTGAAAGCCATGAAGGCGAATTGAAAAACTATCGTAATTTTGAGGTTGTTAAAAGACGTCTGTAATTAAATACAGACCCATTAAATCGAATATCTCCATTGTCTACTATAAAAAAATTCGCCGGGCAAACTGCTATATATGGTTTAAGTACTATCATTTCCCGAATGATCTACTTTGTTTTAACGCCGATTTATACCCGTACTTTACCGGTTAATGCCAATGGTGTTTTTACAACTGTATATGGAAGTGCTTCTATCATTAATGCCATTTTGGCTTTTGGTATGGAAACTACTTATTTCAGGTATCTGCAAAAACGTTCAGACAACAAACAGCAGGTTTATAATAACGCGTTTGGCGTTGTTATAATGGTATCAATAATATTTCTGGTTTTTTGTGTGCTGTTTTTAAATCCTATTGTCAATTACATGCAGGCCGGTGTCGCTAAAGATCATGCCGACTATACTTTTTACGTAAAATGCTTCCTTGTGATTTTAGTGCTGGATGCTTTTTGCGTGATCCCCTTTGCCCGCATCAGGGCAGAAGGCCGCCCGATAAAATACGCCATTATTAAATGCTCAAATATCGGTCTTGTAATGACGCTCAACTTGTTTTTTCTGTTTGGCGTTCCGTATATAATAAGTCATCATTTACCCGGCGGCATCTGGATGGCCGGTTGGTACAGGCCCAATTGGGTAGGGTATGTATTTTTAGCTAACGCCATAGCGAGCGGGCTTACCATACTATTGCTATTGCCCGAAGTATTACAGCTGAAATTGAAGTTTGACAGCACCATGTTAAGCGAAATGTTTGCATACAGCTGGCCTGTATTGATCGCCAACATATCATTCATCATCAATGAGTCATTAGATAAAGTGATGCTGAAACAGATGCTGCCCCAAAGTATTGCCGACAGGCATGTGGGTGTTTATGGCACCTGCGCCAAAATAGCATTATTCCTGAGCCTTTTTGTGCAGGCTTTCAGGTTAGGCGCCGAACCCTTTTTCTTCAGCCATGCAAAAAACAAAAACTCGGGCGAAACCTATGCCCGCATCATGACATACTTTGTAATTATGGTGGCCATTATATGCGTTGCGCTTATTGCAAATGTTGATATCCTGGCCACTTTTATAGTAGGGAAGGAAACTCATGAGGTGAAACATCAAATAGTTTACAATCCGTTTTGGCAGGGCCTTGGCGTTGTACCGCCCTTGCTGTTCGGTTACCTGAGCCTTGGTATTTATATGAACCTTTCGGTGTGGTATAAATTGTCTGACCAAACCAGGTATGGCTTATATATTTCTGGTATAGGGGCGGTATTAACCATTATTTTAAACTGGCTGCTTATCCCTAAATACAGCTATATGGCTTCGGCGTGGATTTCGTTTGCGGCCTATGCTACCATGATGGTACTGTCGTATCTGTGGGGGCAAAAAAACTATCCTATTCCGTACAACTTAAAAAAGAACCTCGCGTATATAATTGTCTCGGTATTGTTTGTTTTCTTGTCGTTCACGGTATTTAAACGTAATATTTTTGTTGGTAACGGGCTTTTACTTTTATTTGCGGCCGGGGCGTATTACTTTGAACGCAAGGAGTTAAAAGCTATATTTAAACGATGATCATCCGTGTAATTAACAAATCAAAAAATACTTTGCCGGCTTATGAAACCGCGCATGCGGCAGGTATGGACCTGCGTGCTGATGTGGAAACTGCTGTAGTGCTTAAACCAATGGAACGTAAACTCATTCCAACAGGTTTGTATATCGAATTGCCCGAAGGCTTTGAAGCGCAGATCCGCCCGCGAAGCGGCCTGGCATTTAAGCATGGTATTGGCATCGTTAACTCGCCGGGTACTATTGACGCCGATTATCGCGGAGAGATCAAAGTATTGCTGATCAATTTCTCGTCGGATGATTTTGAGATCAACACCGGCGACAGGATAGCGCAGATGGTAGTTGCCAAACACGAGCGTGTTAATTGGGAGCAGGTAGAAGTACTGAACGAAACCCAAAGGGGCGAAGGCGGTTACGGGCACACAGGTAGAGTTTAGAATCAAGACTTTTAGAGTCAAGAGACAAGAAAGTGATAGAATCAAGACTGTTAGAGTCAAGACACAAGAAGAATGAAGTTAGATAGAAACAATATTGGGTTAAACGGCTCACGGAAAATTTATTTTTTTTCTGCTCTGTTTCCTGCTTCTTTATTCCTGGCTCTTGAAATCTTGCTTCTTGCCGTCTTGCCTCTACAATCTCAGGCTCAGCGTAAAAAGGGCGGCGATAATAAAACACTTGCATCGGCAGGTAAAGTAATGAGCTACCAGGACAGCGCTATGGTTAAGCAGCTTTTCTTTTCGGCCCTGCGCGAAAAAACGGTTGAGAACTATAAGCTTGCTACCGAAATGTTTGAGCGCGTTTTACAGGCCGACCCTGCAAATGATGCTTCCTTATATGAACTGGCCAACCTTAAAAGGCAGCAAAATGATTTTGCAGCGTCCCAGCCCCTTTTAGAGCAGGCTGTAGCAATAAATAAGGATAACGAATGGTATTGGGCGGCATTGGCCGATAGCTATGAAAAAACCAACACCATTGATAAGCTTGAAAATGTTTTTAACCAGCTGATCAGGCTTAACCCGGACAAATCAGCGTATTATTTTGACAAGGCCAATGCTTTTACCATCCTGAAAAGGTATGATGATGCCCTGAAGGTGTATGACGAGATTGAAAAATTGAACGGCCCGAGCGATGATGTTTTAGCTAATCGTCAAAAAATCTATCTAAAGCAGGGCAAAATTGAACTGGCAACTTCCGAACTGGAAAAGCAGATAGCCGCTAATCCCGGGGAGATCCGTTATTACCTGGCCCTTGGCGAAGTTTATAATTCGAACGGGTTTGCCGATAAGGCGCTTAAAGTATTGCAGCAGGCCGAAAAGCTTGATCCGCGCAATGGCATGGCGCACTTCGCGCTGGCTGATATCTATCGCGATAAAAAGAACAACGAAGCCAGTTTTAATGAGCTTACCCAAGGATTTGCCATTCCGGATATAGGCATCGATCAGAAAATTAATATTATATCGGGATACTTCCCTAAGTTCCCTGAGGCCAATGCCAAAGCCAGCGCACTTGAATTGAGCCGTATTTTAACTGTTGCCCATCCCAATGATGCTAAAGCTTATGCTATTTATGGCGATATGCTGATCCAGAATGCCAAATACAAAGAGGCAAAACCGGTACTAAAAAAATCGGCACAGCTTAATAACCAGGTATACAATGTTCAGGAACAGTTGGTGCGCCTGGATTTAGGCGACAATGACCTTGATGCCGCTATTAAAGATGGTGAAAACGCATTGTCATTGTTCCCGAACCAGGCCTGGATGAATTATCTTGTTGGTGTTGCCTGGGCGCAAAAAAAGGATAACAATAAGGCGGTTGGTTATCTTAAAAACGCTACTTCATTAGAACTTCAGGATAAGGAACTACTTTCGTTAAGTTTTTCATTATTGGGCGATTGTTATCATGAATTAAAGAATATTAAAAGCTCTGACGAAAGCTATGAGAAGGCTTTAACCTACAATCCGGATAATGCATTTACTTTAAACAATTATGCTTATTATTTATCGTTAAGGAATGAGCAGTTGGAAAAGGCGGCAACAATGTCGGCACATTCTAACGAGTTGCAGCCTAACACAGCATCGTTTGAAGATACTTATGCCTGGATCCTGTTTAAACAAAAAAAGTATGCGCAGGCAAAAGAATGGATGGAGAAGGCACTGACGCATGATAAAGAAAATAGTGGGGTTAAGTACGAACATTATGGCGATATATTGTTTTTCCTTGGGAATACTGATGCTGCCGTAACTAACTGGAAAAAGGCGAAAGGCTTTGGTGAGCAGTCACCTGTTTTAGATCGTAAGATAAATGAAAAGAAATATAGCGAATAGTTTACTTATAGCTTGCTGCCTGCTGGTAATGGTAAGCTGTAAGGCACGTAAACAGGTTTTGGTTACCCGTAAAGCAGATTCGACCGCAAGGCCGAATGACATCGGCAGTAAGCTGGCTGCCATAAGGGCAAGCCAGGTAAATTTTACAACGTTTGCAGGCAAGGCAAAAACTAAGCTCAGTATCAATAATAACAGCAATGATGTTACCCTGAATATCAGGATTGCAAAAGATAAACGGATCTGGGTTTCTATCACTGCGGTTTTAGGTATTGAAGCAGCCCGCGCAGTAATAACACCCGATAGTATTATGATCATTAACCGTTTGCAAAGCGTTTATATTAAAAAGCCGTTCAGCTATATATATACTTACGCCAGCAAAGAGGTTAATTATAAAACGCTGGAATCATTGCTGATTGGCAATGCGGTGCCCGAACTGCTGAACGAACAGTCGGCCTTTGACCATGCCGATGGTAATACAACCTTAAGCGGCACCCTGAACGACCTGGTATACAAGCTGATACTTGGTCCGGATAACAAGGTTACGCAAACCAATTTAGATAACCAAAGCCAGGCGCAATCATTACAGGTTACCAATAATACCTTTATCCAGGCAACAAACCGGGTACTGCCTGCGCAAATAGATATCGCATCAGTAGTAAAAGATAAAAAAATACAAGTTAATTTGCATTATACTAAGGCCGATTTTGAAGTACAGCAAAACTATCCCTTCAGCATTCCTGACGGATACGAGCCTGGCAAATAATTAATATGTTTATTTGATGAAGTTTTTAAAAGCAGTTTTCTTTTTATTATTGGTATTTACGGTGTTTACGGTACATGCCCAAAGCAGTGATGAGCTGAAACGCAGGCGCGATAAATTAAATAAGGAGCTTGAGCAGCTTAACCAGGACTATCAGGAAACCCTGAACAATAAAAAAACTTCATTAAAGCAATTAAGTATCCTTAAAGCACAAATAAACCTGCGGCAGGAAAAAATTGAAAATATCAACTCGGAGGTAAGAAACCTGGATAACCAAATCTCCGAGAGTAATAATAACGTGCGCAGCTTGCAGTCGCAGTTAGACCAGCTTAAAAAGGAGTATGCCGCCATGATCCTGTTTGCATACCGCAACCAGAGCGCCTATAATAAAATGATGTTCCTTTTTGCATCAAAAGACTTTAACCAGGCCTATAAGCGTTTAAAGTATTTACAGCAGTTCGGCACCTACCGCGAGCGGCAGGCAAACTATATACAGGGCACGCAAAAAGAGCTGCACGTTAAAATTAATGAGCTTGACCGTACCAAGGATGAAAAAAATGACCTTTTAAAAGATCAGCAAAAAGAAAAAGAAACACTGGGTAACGAGCGGAATAACCAGGTGAAAGTAGTAAGCGATCTGTCGCAGCATGAGGGGATCCTGAAAAAGCAGCAGAAGGACCTGCAGGCCAAGATCGTTAAGACAACCCGAGCAATTAACGACGCTATCCGTAAGGAGATTGAAGAGGCCAGGCGCAGAGCTGCTGAAGAAGAAAGGCGCAGGGCAGAAGAAGCTGCAAGGCTGGCCGCAGCAAAAGCAAAGGCCGAAAATAAGCCCGCACCTGTTGCTCCAGCTCCGGCTAAGCCAGTTGCGGCGCGCAGTACATCAAGTGTATTGAATGCCACACCTGAAGCCGCTAAGCTGTCGAACGACTTTTTGGGTAATCGTGGTGGTTTGCCATGGCCGGTATCCAATGGAATAATTACCCAGGGATTTGGTACCTATACCACACCTGAGGGTATCAGGAGTGAAAGTACAGGCGTTGATATCCGTACCAACCAGGGCAGCACTGTAAGGGCGGTATTTGATGGTACGGTTGTAAAAGTGGGAGATGTGAGCGGTACTTATTTAGTAATTATACTGCATGGCGAGTACTTTACGGCTTACAGTAATTTACGGTCGGTAACTGTTGCGCGTGGACAAAAAGTGAGCACCAAACAAGCTATCGGTACAGTGGCTACCGATCCATCGACAGGAGAAACGGAGGCGCACTTTGAAATTTATAAAGGAACAACACCGGTTAACCCTAAGATCTGG
The DNA here is from genome assembly GCF_034263275.1 of Mucilaginibacter sp. cycad4. Taxonomy (NCBI): domain Bacteria; kingdom Pseudomonadati; phylum Bacteroidota; class Sphingobacteriia; order Sphingobacteriales; family Sphingobacteriaceae; genus Mucilaginibacter; species Mucilaginibacter sp. cycad4. Next base: position 6,632,732 of record NZ_CP139559.1, read on the forward strand.
CTGGCGCCTAACTAATTAGTTATGAACTATAAGAAATTTTAATTGTATATATTTGTATCCTTAAACAGAATGCTATGTTAAGTTCAGTTTTGTTATTTTTAAATATTGGTACGGGCGAGATGGTACTGATACTTTTTGCAGCATTGATGCTATTTGGCGGCGAAAAGCTGCCCGGCCTGGCACGGAGCCTGGGTAAAGGTATCCGCGATTTTAAAGATGCCTCTGAAGACGTTAAGCGTGAGATCAATAACCAGATCAATAATTACGAGGAAAAGAAACCTGCACCTAAAGTAGAAGAAGAAACGCCTCTTTTAGATGAAAAAGCTTCAGAAGCTCCGGAAGTTGCAGCTGAGCATGAAAAGCCGGTTGTTGAAAACACTGTTCCAAATACAATCGCTATCAGTGATTATCACGTAAACACCCCGGCCGAGCCGGAACACCAAAGTCATATCAATTTAGATAAGACCATTACCGGCAGCCATCTGGATGCCGAAAAAGAAGAAGAATACAAGTCATAATATAATATTAATCATACATAAAACTTAAAATCATGGGTGGATTAGGCGCACCAGAAATTATTCTGATCATCATTGCGATACTTTTATTATTCGGCGGTAAAAAAATACCCGAACTAATGAGAGGCTTAGGGAAAGGCGTTAAAGAATTTAAAGACGCGCAAAACAGCGAAGGCACATCTTCTTCATCTGAAGAAAAAAAAGCTTAGTACCCTAACGGGGATTAGGTTTTAATGCCGTTTTTATTGAGTATATGAACTTATCTGTTGATTTATTTCTTATTTCAACGGATAAGTTTTTTATTTTAGCCCCATGGCTAATATTTATTCCTCTTTAACCGAAATAAAGAGCGGGTTGCAACGTGCAGAAATTACTGTTGAAGGTCTTGTAAAAGGCTATTTGCTTGAGATTGAAAAAAATGCTCATTTAAACGCTTTTAATGAAGTGTTTGCTGATGAAGCATTAATTGCTGCAAAAAACGTTGACAACAAAATAAAAAATGGCACCGCCGGTAAATTAGCCGGGATGGTTGTGGGTATTAAAGACAATATCTGCTACAAAGGGCACCAGGTTAGTGCTTCATCAAAAATCTTAACCGGTTTCACCTCTATCTTTTCATCAACCGTAGTTGAACGCCTGCTGGCCGAAGACGCCGTGATCATTGGTCGCTGTAACTGCGATGAATTTGCCATGGGGGCCACCAACGAATCATCATACTTTGGCCCGGTAAAAAACCATGCCGATGAAACCAAAGTAGCAGGTGGTTCATCAGGCGGTTCGGCTGTGGCCGTACAAGCCGGGATGTGCCATGCTACTTTAGGTACTGATACCGGTGGCTCGGTAAGGCAGCCGGCCTCTTTTTGCGGGGTTGTAGGTTTAAAGCCAACATACGGCACAATTTCAAGGCATGGTATTATTGCTTATGCTTCATCCTTTGACCAGGTAGGGCCAATTACCAAATCGGTTGAAGATGCTGCATTATTGTTGGAAGTACTGGCCGGGCCGGATGAATATGACAGTACTTTATCGCAAACTCCTCCGCCATCGTCATATACTAATCTTCAAAAACCGGGCAAAAAGAAGATAGCCTATCTGCAGGAAGCCATATCCAGCCCCGGTGTTGATAATGAAGTAAAGGACAATCTTATACAATATATTGATAAGCTGCGGGCTGACGGTCACACCGTTACACCAATAGCTTTTGAACTGCTGGAGTACCTGGTACCAACTTACTATATCCTGGCCATGGCCGAAGCGTCATCAAACCTGGCAAGGTACGATGGCGTACATTATGGCTATCGCAGTCCGCTGGCTACAGATTTACAGTCTACTTATAAACGTTCCCGTTCCGAAGGATTTGGTAAGGAAGTAAAGCGCCGCATCATGCTGGGCACTTTTGTACTGAGCGCAGGATACTACGATGCCTACTACGCAAAAGCGCAGAAAGTACGCAGGCTGATCCAGGAAAAAACCAACCAGATACTGGAAGAGTATGATTTTATACTGGTGCCGTCGGCACCCGAACCGGCTTTTGAAATAGGTAAAGAAGAGAAAGATCCGGTGGTAATGTATCTTTCTGACATTTTTACCGTACAAGCGTCATTAACCGGTGTACCGGCCATATCAATACCTACGGGCAATAACAGCAACGGTTTGCCGTTAGGTTTACAGTTATTAACAAAGCATTTTGGCGAACAGCAACTGTTAGATTTTGCCAAATATTTTCTCGATCTGTAATAAAAATGATATTTTAGTAAAATGCTGATGCTTTGGGCATTATAAATTAATCAAATCCCTTGAATAAATGAAGAGATTATTTACGCTGACCATTTGCCTCTTATCACTCCAAGTTTTACAAGCCGAAACAAACACAACCAATTCGGCAAAGTCAATTAAGCAAATAAACCGGGTAGCCAAATTTAACCCCGATGTTGTAAATGCCGATACTACTATTTTGCCGGTGCTTAACCAGTCGTTGCCGTTAAGTACGTACGGTGGTTTGTACAAACGCAGGTTAGATTCTATCCGCAAGGATATCCAATTGGATTATAATGAATATGTGCAGGCTTATATCGACTTGTATATGCATAACCGCGAAGAAATGGGCCAGGTTGCAGGCTTAACCAAATATTACTTCCCCATTTATGAAAAGGCTTTCCGCGAGGCCGGAATCCCTGAAGAAATAAAATTCCTGTCGATTGTTGAATCAAAGCTTGATCCAAACGCGGTATCAAGGGTAGGGGCGACCGGCCTTTGGCAGTTTATGGGCACAACAGCAAAGACATATGGCCTAAACATGGACAACTATGTTGATGACCGCCGTGACCCTATCCAGTCGAGCTATGCAGCAGCGGCCTATCTAAAAGACGCGTACCAGGAATTTGGCGACTGGCTGCTGGCCATTGCCTCATACAATTGCGGTAAAAGTAATGTTGAACGTGCCGTTGAAAAAGCAGGTGGTGTAACCGATTTTTGGAGCATTCGCCAATATCTTCCTGTGGAAACCCGTGGATATGTACCGGCTTTTATTGCCATGAACTACGTAATGCACTATTTTAATAAACATAATATCGTAGCGCAGGCCTGTAACTTCTCTACCCGTACCGATACGGTGATGGTAAAAAGGGTAGTGCCATTAAACAGCGTTGCCCAGGCGCTTGATGTTAGTTTAAGGGAGATCACCATTCTTAATCCATCGTACCGGATGGCTGTAGTTAATGGCAGTGCCAAAACACCCCGCAGGTTGATCATCCCCCAAACCGCAAAAGATAATTATGCCGCCTTGTATGCTGTTTTAAATGGAGCCGACGCCCCTGTGCGACCAGCTGCTAAACCGGCTGCTTATGCTGCCGTTCAATATACACCTGCTAAGCCCGAGCGCAAAATCCCTACCCATCATAAAGTGAAAAGGGGGGAAACACTTGCGTCTATTGCTGATATGTTTGGTTGCGAAGTGTCAGACCTTAAAGTCTGGAACCATCTCAAAACTAACCGGGCGCCGATAGGGGCCATGTTAAAAGTATCGGCCGGTGAAGTTGCTGCCAACGTGCCGGATGATGAGCCGTATTCGAAGAATTAGTTTGTTTAGTCGGGAAGTGTTTTTTTAGCCTGCTGTAAGATTATTTCGCCACAGAAAGCGTGGGGAAGTGCGATTCCCCTCTTGAGAGGGGTGGAGGGGTGTGTCTCTGCTTTGATACCCTGATCGCATAAACACACCCCTGCTACCGCGCTTTTTCCATCGCGCCCGCTCTCAAGAGGGGAGCTTGAAAGACCCGAAAGTTGAGATCAGCTTTCGGATTTGTCTTTAATAGTAGTGTAAGAATCTTTCGGACTTCCGGGCTCCCCGACTTTCGGACATAAAAAATTTGTATTTTTATAGATATAAAGTCTTTCCGTGAACATCTTTCGGACTTATGCGGACTTTCGGACAAAAATATAGCTATGGAAAAGCCAAAGGAAAATATTGATGAATATATAGCCGGTTTCCCGGAGGATGTTCAGCAAAAACTGCAATTGGTACGTGCTACCATAAAGGCCGCCGCGCCTGATGCTGAAGAGGCTATTAAATACGCCATCCCAACATTTATTCTTAACGGTAACCTGGTACATTTCGGCGGTTTTAAAAATCACATTGGTTTTTATCCGGCACCGCAGGGTTTGGAAGAGTTTAAAGAAGAACTTTCGGGATATAAAGGGGCAAAAGGCTCAGTTCAGTTTCCGCTGGATGAACCGCTACCGCTCGATCTCATTACCAAAATTGTAAAGTTCAGGGTACAGAAAAATATGGAGAAGGCAAAGAAGAAAAAATAGAACATTGCCAAATCCGTTCTTTTAAACACATCTTATCAAAACATTAACCATATTTTACCCTCTTTTTAACATAATCGTAAAAAGGGGCTTTTTTATGTCTGTTCCATAAAAAGAATTGTAATTTTGGGCGCTTCAATTTGAAAAAAATGAATAAAACTAACCGAAAACAGGACGCGCTGAACTACCACTCGCAAGGCCGTCCCGGGAAGATACAAGTTGTACCTACCAAACCAACAAATTCGCAGCGCGACTTAACTATGGCTTACTCTCCAGGTGTAGCCGAACCATGTTTAAAGATTGCTGACAATACCGAAGATGTTTATAAATATACCGCCAAAGGTAACCTGGTAGCTGTGATCAGCAATGGTACTGCCGTACTTGGCTTAGGCAATATTGGCCCCGAAGCCAGCAAGCCGGTAATGGAAGGGAAGGGCCTGCTGTTTAAGATCTATGCAGATATTGATGTGTTTGATCTTGAGTTGAACGCCAAAAGTGTAGATGATTTTGTGAACATCGTTAAGGCGCTTGAGCCAACTTTCGGCGGCGTAAATTTGGAAGATATCTCGGCTCCAACCTGCTTTGAAATTGAGCGCAGGTTAAAGGCCGAAATGAATATCCCCGTAATGCATGACGATCAGCATGGTACCGCCATTATATCCGGCGCAGCATTGATGAACGCCTGCGAAATTCAGGGCAAAAAACTGGATAAGATAAAAATGGTGGTTAATGGCGCCGGTGCAGCAGCCGTATCCTGCTCAAAAATGTACCTGTCATTAGGGGTAAAAAAAGAAAACCTGGTGATGTTTGATATCAATGGCGTGTTAAACCATGAACGCACCGACCTTGACGAGATCAGGATGGAGTTTGCTACTGACCGCAAAGATGTTAAAACACTGGCCGATGCCATGAAAAATGCCGATGTATTTGTCGGCCTTTCGGCAGGCAACGTGGTAACGCCCGATATGCTGAAAACAATGGCTAAAAAGCCTATCGTTTTTGCTATGGCCAACCCGGTTCCTGAAATTGATTATGACCTTGCAGCCGGCACGCGCGATGATATTATTATGGCAACCGGTCGTTCCGATTTTCCTAACCAGGTAAATAACGTGCTCGGTTTCCCTTACATTTTTCGTGGAGCACTTGACGTAAGGGCTACCGCTATTAACGAGGAAATGAAGATTGCCGCTACACACGCCATAGCCGAAATGGCTAAAAAGCCGGTTCCGGAAGCCGTTAACCTCGCTTATAACCTTACTAACCTGAAATTTGGCAAGGATTATATCATCCCGAAACCAATGGATCAAAGATTGATCACCGAGGTATCCATGGCGGTGGCAAAAGCGGCCATTGCTTCAGGTGTAGCCCGTAAAGTGATCACCGATTGGGATGCGTATGCCGAGGAGCTGAGGGTGCGCCTGGGTACTAATGATAAACTGTTGCGTAACCTTACAGCAAAAGCAAAACAAAACCCTAAGCGCGTAGTATTTGCCGAGGCTGATAATTATAAGATCTTAAGATCGGCCCAGATTGTAAAAGAGGAAGGCATTGCAACGCCTATTTTGCTGGGCAATGTGGACAGGATTAAAAAGATCATCCATGATAATGACCTTGATTTGGGTGATGTTCATATCATTGATCCGCGGGAAGGCTGTGAGCATATGGATGAGTATACCGAGTTTCTGTATAACAAACGCCAGCGCAGGGGGATTACCCTGTACGAGGCTAAAAAGCAATTGGTAGACCGTAACTACTACGGCGCTTGTATGGTGCAGTTTGGCCGGGCCGATGCGCTGATCTCAGGTTTAACCAAAAACTACGTAACCACAGTAAAGCCGGCCCTGCAAATTATCGGTACTGAGGAAGGTGTGAACCGTGTTGCGGGGATGTATATGATGATCACGGCTAAGGGCCCTGTGTTTTTTGGCGATACTACGGTGAATGTGAACCCATGTGTTAATGACCTGGTTGATATTACCGTGCTGATTGAACGCTCTGTAAAGCAGTTTAACATCAGCCCGAGGATAGCTGTGTTATCGTACTCCAACTTTGGGTCGAACGAAGGCGAGATACCGGAAAAAACAAGAGAAACGGTAGCGATTCTGCATGAGAAATACCCTGATATGGTTGTTGACGGTGATATGCAGGCCAACTTTGCACTGAATGCTGATTTGCTTGATGATAACTTCCCGTTCTCAACACTTAATGGTAAGCCAGCCAATACGCTGATCTTCCCCAACCTGGAGTCGGGTAATATTGCCTATAAACTTTTACAGGAAATAGGCGGTGCCGAAGCTGTTGGGCCGATATTGGTTGGCTTAAAGAAACCTGTGCATGTGCTGCAGTTAGGCAGTTCGGTACGCGAAATTGTAAATATGGTTACCATTGCCGTGGTTGACGCCCAGGCAAAAGCTGCTGCCAAATAAGCCAAGCCCCCTCTAAATCTCCCCCTGTAGGGGAGACTTTATGGAAATTTCTTAAAAGCCCTCCCTTCCGGGGAGGGTTTGGGTGGGGCTTGCCGGGGGAGATTTAGAGGGGGCTAAAGACGCTGGTATTTAAATGCTTAGCGTCTTTGTTTTTTAAGGTGAGTATCCTGCAGCTTTTTGTTTGTCATTATATAACATAATGACGCCGGAATTTTATCTTTGGATAATCACTGTAAGGCTGTTTTGCCATTAACATCATTGTTTAATAAACTTAATAAGGTAATAATATATGTATGATTATATTAGTGGTAAGCTAATGTTCAAAAGCCCGTCTTATATAGTGATAGATGCGGGAGGGATAGGGTATCATATCAACATTTCTGTAAATACCTACTCGGGCATTAGTGACGACGAAAAATGTAAACTCTTTGTGTGGTTACACGTAAAAGAGGATGCGCACACGCTTTACGGCTTTGCTACCGAAGGTGAGCGCAGGTTGTTCTTACATTTAATCTCCATTTCGGGTATCGGGCCTAATACGGCAAGGATGATGCTGTCATCGATAAGCCCGGCCGAGATTCAGGCAGCTATTGTGAGCGGGAATGTATCGCTGATTCAGCGGATAAAAGGAATTGGGCCAAAATCAGCACAGCGGATTATTTTGGAGTTGCAGGATAAGCTGCGTAAGGAAGGCCCCGATACCTTAACTGTTGTGCCGGTGAGCCAGACTGTTAAGGACGAAGCACTATCAGCATTAGTGATGCTGGGTTTTGCGCGTAACGTTGCCGAAAAAGTATTAGACCAGGAGATCAAGAAAAATAATGGCGAATTAACGGTTGAAGAACTAATTAAGTTCGCGTTAAAAACGCTATAATTACGGATAAATATCTACTAACTTTTGACCAAAGTATTTACTTATAAGACACTTATAAGTGTGTTGTTCATTGTGGTGTTCGGGGGGCTGGGGAATGTGTATGCACAACAAAAGCCCTCGCCTGCGGCTAAAAATGATACAACCAAATCAAATGCACCGATAAACCTGACCGCGCCACGAAGCCAGCGGATGAGGGAAGGTATTTTCAATACCGACCCGGCAGGTCTGGTACGTACTATTGAATATGATCCGGCCACAAACCGTTACATTTTATACGAAAGGGTAGGTAATTTACTTTACCGCCCGCCGCAGTATCTTACGTTTGAGCAATATTTGAAGCTTAAAGAAAGATCGACCCAACGGGGCTATTTTCAGCAGCTGGCAGATAATTACGCCTATGATTCACAGCAGCCGGGGTTTATACCGCCTATAAAGGTCAGGAGCCGTACCTTTGAGCAGATCTTTGGCAGCTCGGTGATTGATATCCGCCCGCAGGGTTCGGCAGAGATGATCATGGCGGGGCAGATAAATAAAAATCAAAATCCGCTTTTTAATACCCGCCAGCGCAGCCAGTTCAATTTTAATTTTGATCAGCGTATCCAGCTCAACGTAACCGGTAATATAGGCGATAAGTTAAAGATCACCACCAATTACAACACCGATGCGCAGTTCCAGTTTGAAAACCAGATTAAGCTGGATTATACAGGCTCGCCGGATGAGATCATTCAAAAGATTGAAGCCGGTACCGTTAGTATGCCGCTTAACACCACGCTGATTACAGGCAGCCAGGCGCTTTTCGGCGTTAAAACCAAGCTGAAATTCGGTCGGTTGGATGTTACCAGTATTTTTTCGCAGCAACGTTCACAGTCAAAAACCATCACCATCACTAACGGATCGCAACAGGGTGAGTTTAGGTTAACGCCTGCCGATTATGAGGCTAATAAGCACTTTTTCCTGTCGCAATATTTCAGGAATAATTACAACAGGGCGCTGGCCAATATCCCTATTATCAGCTCCAATGTTAATATCACTAAAATTGAGGTTTGGACTACCAACCGGACAAATGTAACTACCGATTCGCGCGATATATTGGCTTTTATCGACCTTGGTGAAAATAACCCATACAATAAAACAAGGATTGTAGGCGGCGGCAGCGCCCTGCCTGCCGGTTTTAAGGGGCCGGGTTTCGCACAGCAATCAAACAACCTGTTAACCGTATTGCCACAAAATGCAAGGCTCACCAATTCCAATGATGTTGCCAGTTTTTTCCAGGGATCGGGCAGTACGGATAACTATTCAAAACTGACTTACGCCCGTAAGCTTACCGATAAAGAGTATACCCTGCACCCGCAATTAGGTTACATCTCCTTAAATTATCCTTTAAATAATGACGAGGTGCTGGCGGTTGCTTACCAGTATACTGTTAATGGTGTGCAATACCAGGTGGGTGAATTTAGCAGCGATGTTGCAGTTAACCCAAACACCCCGAACGTACTGTTTGTGAAATTGCTGAAAGGCGAGTTGCTGAAAACCAACTTGCCAACCTGGGATTTGATGATGAAAAACATCTACTCCCTTGGCGCTTTCCAGATAGCACCTACCGATTTTAAATTAACTGTTACCCGCCTGGATGATAAATCGGGCATTGAAAAAACGGTAATGGAGGAGGGGCAAAATACCAAAGGTAAACTGTGGCTTCAGATAGCCGGGCTCGATAACCTCAACCAGCAAAGTGATAAAAAACCGGATGGTTACTTTGACTTTTTAGAGGGGATTACCATCGATTCGCAAAACGGGCGGATTTCGTTCCCGGTGGTGGAACCCTTTGGTTCAGATCTTGCATCAAAATTTACCGCGGGCGAGACTGACCTGGTTAAACGATACGTTTATCAGCCATTGTATGACTCAACCAAAACCATCGCGCAGCAATATTTCCCGGCATTAAACAGGTATGTGATCAAGGGAACCTATACCTCAACGGGCGGTTCGGAGTACCAGCTGAACGCGGTTAACATTCCTCAAGGTTCAGTAATTGTAACCGCCGGTACAGTAAAGCTACAGGAAGGAAACGATTATACCGTTGATTATAACGCAGGGCGGATCAGGATCCTGAACCAGGCGCTATTATCTTCCGGCCAGCCTATTACCGTAAAGCTGGAGAATAATGAATTGTTCGGCGTGCAGCAAAAGTCATTGTACGGCACCAGGCTTGATTATCATGCCAGCGATAAGCTTCAGTTAGGTGCTACTTTGATGCACCTCACCGAGCAGCCCATCACCCAAAATGAAATTGCCGGCGAAGAATCCATCTCCAATACCATTTGGGGCTTTGATGCCAATTACAGTTCAAACTCCAGGTTTTTAACAAGATTGGTTGATAAGATTCCCGGCATCCATACCAAGGTGCCATCGTCCATTAATTTTTATGGCGAGTTTGCCAAACTGATGCCGGGCAGTCCCGGTGCATTGAATTTTGCAGGTTCCAAAAACGGCACATCCTATCTTGATGATTTTGAGAACAGTCAATCGGTAATAGATATTAAAGGAGCTAACAGCTGGCAAATTTCAGGAACGCCGCAGCTATTTGGCGAATCGGCTTTGTTTGATAACCTGAGCTATGGTTATAACCGTGCACGGCTGGCATTTTATAATATCGACCCTGTATTTTATACCAACACAGGTTCCATCCCCATATCAAGAAGTGAACTTTCCAACCATTACGTAAGGCAGGTGATTGAACAGGAAGTTTTCCCGTATAAGCAGTCGGCTACCGGGCAGCCGCTTAGTTTGGCTACCCTGAATATGGCTTTTTATCCAACCATCCGTGGTCCGTACAACTATGCTACAACCGGTATCAACCCTGATGGTACATTACAAAACCCCAAAACACGCTGGGGCGGTATGTTCCGCAAGCTGGAAACAAATGATTTTGAATCTTTAAACGTATCATACATCGAGTTTTGGATGCTTGATCCGTTCATATACAAACCAAACTCGGCTGGTGGCGATTTGTATTTTAACTTAGGTTCATTATCGGAAGATATCTTGAAAGACGGCCGTAAAAGCCTGGAAAATGGTTTGCCTGTTGATGGTGATTTGACCAAGGTTGATGAAACCAGCTGGGGCAGGGTATCCAAACTACAGCCCGTTATAAACGCGTTTGATAACAACCCCGATGCCCGTAAACTGCAGGACGTTGGTTTGGACGGCATGAATGACCAGGATGAGCAAACCAAATTTGCACCGGTTGTTCAGCAGATAAAAGGGCAACTGAACGCGCAGGCCGCAACCGCCATCGCAGCCGACCCTTCATCGGATGACTATCAGTATTACCAGGGGCCAGCCCTTGACCAGGCCCGTGCCGGCATCCTTGAGCGTTACAGCAAATACAACGGCACCGATGGTAACTCGAAAACGGCCCAGCAATCGCAGGCCGAACTTGGCTTGCAAAACTCGGCTTCAACATCTCTGCCCGACGGAGAGGATATTAACCGGGATAACAACATGAGCCAGGAAGATTCGTACTTCCAATACAAAGTATCCATGCGCCCTGCCGATATGGTTGTCGGCCAAAATTACATCAGTGATAAAGTTACCGCACAGGTAAAACTGCCCAACGGTACAACACAGGCGGTTAACTGGTACCAGTTCCGCATTCCTATTACCGATTATCAATCAAAGGTGGGCAATATCCAGGATTTTAAGGCAATCCGTTTTATGAGGATGTTCATGACCAATTTCGCTGATACCGCAGTTCTTCGTTTCGCTACACTTGAACTGGTACGTGGTGAGTGGCGTGCTTACAACAGCGAAAAAAATCCGCTGAACGTAATTGCCGATCCTGCAATCCAAAACCCGCCGATAGATAATTCGACCATCGACGTGCAGGCGGTAAATATTGAAGAGAACGGTAACCGCACGCCTATACCTTATGTGGTGCCGCCGGGTATTAACCGTCAGCGCAATTACAATAACCTGCAAACCAATACCAAGCTTAACGAGCAATCTTTATCGCTTAACGTAAAAAGCCTGCGTGATGGGTATTCGAGAGCAGCTTTCCGTACCTTTTATAATGACCTGCGCAAATACAAACGGATGCAAATGTTTATCCATGCCGAAGGTGATTATTTGAAAGATAATGACCTGAACGCGTTTATCCGCCTCGGCGTTGATTACCAGGATAACTATTATGAGTACGAATTGCCTTTGAAAATAACCCAGCCGGGTACCAGCGATGCAGGAGCGATATGGCCCGATGTTAATGAGATGGACCTGGAACTTGATTTGCTGATCCGGGCAAAGCTTGCGCGTAATCACTCTAACGTGGCCTATAACCAGCTTTTCAAATATACAGAGGGTGATAAGGTGGTTTATATAAAAGGCCAGCCCGATTTAAGTAAACTACGCACCATTATGCTTGGCGTGCGCAATCCTTATAAAGGTACAAATGTGCTTCCGGATGATGGACTGGATAAATCAGGAACTGTTTGGTTTGATGAGCTGCGCCTTACCGATTTTGATCAGCGCGGCGGTTGGGCTGCTACCGCGAGGATTGATGCCAAGCTTGCCGACTTTGCCGATATCACCGTATCCGGCAGTAAAACAACCATCGGTTTCGGTACGCTTGATTCAAGGCTGAACGACCGGAGCCAGAGCGATGACCAAACCTATGATGTATCTGCCAATGTTGAGCTAGGTAAGTTTTTCCCGGATAAAAGCGGCATCCATATCCCGGCATATATCAATTTGTCATCACAAAGGAGCATGCCGCAGTATGATCCCGGTGCGCCGGATGTTGAGCTGAAGGCGTCGCTGGCGGCGGCAACCAGTACCAAAGAGCGCGACTCTATCAGGAATGCGGCTATTGATATTACCACCCGCAAAAGCATCAACTTTACCAATGTGCATAAGGCACGTACAAACCAAAATGCTATTAACCACATTTGGGATATTGAAAACTTTAATGCTACTTACGCTTACACCGAATACAATCACCATGATTTTGTGACACAGAATGATGTGGAGAAAACCTATAATCTCACACTCGCTTATAACTATACCAATCAGCCCAAATACTACAGCCCATTCGCTAAGATCATCAAAAGCAATATGCTGGCTCTGTTCAGGGATTTGAACTTTAGTCTGCTGCCATCGCGATTGAATTTCAGTATTAACTTCGATCGTTTTTATTCGGAGAATACCCTGCGCGATAATGATCCTAATAATTATATCCCTATCCCGACAACCACCTTCAATAAGTATTTCAACATAACCCGTGTATACGGCATAGGCTGGAACCTGTCAAAATCATTACAAATGGATATCGACGCTACCAACCTTTCGGTTGTGGATGAACCCGCCGGGCGCATAAACGGTTTAAAACGCGATACCCTTTGGGATAACCTGAAAAAGCTTGGCCGCACCACCAACTATAACCATACCATCAATTTTAACTATACAGTACCTATCAACAAAATCCCGGGATTGGATTGGGTATCGGCGGTAGCGCGTTACAGTACACACTTTAACTGGCAAACACAGCCGCTGTTTGCTATTAATAGTACCAACTATGATGTGGGCAACAGTATCCAAAACTCAAGGGCTATCCAGCTTAACCCAACCCTCAATATGGTTTCGCTGTATAACAAATTCCCTTTTATCCGTAAGGCTAATAATCCTAACAATAAAAAGAGCAACATCCTGATTGGCTTGCTAACCAGTGTTAAAAACCTGAGCGCAACCTATACCCGTACACAGGGAACGTTTTTACCGGGATACTTACCGCAGTCGGGCTTTTTTGGTGCAGATGGCAATGCCCCCGGATTAGGCTTTTTATTAGGTAGCCAGGCAGATATCCGGGCCAGGGCTGTTGCTAACGGCTGGATCACTACCGATACCCTGCAAAATCAGTTATATACTACATCGCTTAATGAGGATATGCACTTCAGGGGTATTATTGAACCATTTAAAGATCTGCGGATTGAGCTCAGCGCCTTTAAAACCCAGGACCATAACTACCAGGCTAACTTCAAATACCTGGCCTCAAGCAATAGTATAGAAACATTAAGCCCGGTTACATCGGGCAACTACAGTGTATCGTTCCTTACCATTGGCACCGCCTTTGAATCGGCAAAAGGAATAAACAATGTTTCCGGTACTTTCCAGAAATTTTTGGATGCCCGCGCCGTGATATCGCAAAGATTAGGGCGTACCAATCCAAATTCGGCCGGAGTTGCTGATGGTTATGCCGATGGTTACGGGCCAAATTCGCAAAACGTATTGGTGCCGGCGTTTCTGGCGGCATATGCCGGTAAAAATGCTTCGGGCAGTAATCTGTCGCAATTCCCTAAAATTCCTATTCCTAACTGGCAGGTAACGTACAATGGTTTAAGTAAGATCTCCTGGTTCCAGGATATTTTTGATTCGTTCGACCTGAGCCATGGTTACCGTTCGTCATATAATGTAAGCGGCTTTACATCGCTGCTGCAATATCGCGAGGCCAATGGAGCTGCCTCCTCGCGCGATTTGAACAATGATTTCCTGCCATTGTACCAGTTTTCGCAGGTTACCATTTTTGAGCAGTTTGTACCCTTGTTAGGCGCAAGCGTTCGCTTCAAGAACAGCATGACTGCCAATGCCGAATATCGCCAAAGCCGTTCGCTGAGCTTAAGTATGCTTAACAGCCAGTTGGCACAGCAAAATGAAAAGATCATCGTTTTTGGCTTTGGTTATCATACCAAAGATTTTCATTTTCCGTTTGGCTGGTTTGAAGGCATTCAGCATAAGGATGTGAACTTTAAGCTCGATTTTTCATTGCGCGATAATAAAACACTTATTTACCGTGCCGATGTTGAATCGGCCGAAATCTCATCAGGTGCGCAAAATATTACCGTAAGGCCATCTGTTGATTATGTGATCAACCAGCGCTTTAACCTGAATTTGTTTTACGATTCGAACCTTACCAAGCCCTATACTTCGCAAACGTTTAATACATCATTTACCAATTTTGGAATTAATTTGAAGTTGTTGCTGCAATAAAAGTTGGGTGCAGTGTGATTCCTAAGAGCTTGTTGCGAAATACGGAGCAAGCCCAAACCATACAGGGCGGCTCTTCAAATGAGGAATTGCTTCCTGGCCCCTAAGGGCTTCTCGCAGATTTAAGCTACCCCATAAAATTATCAACCTGAAATTTTAATAGGAGGCAGCTACGGAGCCAAAAAACGTGCGGACGCCGGCCGAGTCTCCTGATCGTGAACTTGCTTTCCGTGCGTTGTTTAGTTCACATTTAGATTTTGTGGATTAACTTAAATCTGCGGGAGAACCTGGGGAACAAAAAAAGCCCCTGAATATATCCAGAGGCTTTTAATATATCTTAATTAAATACTTTATTATTTTTTGCTGCTGTCGGCTTTAGGAGCTGCCGGTGTAGCAGATGGCGTTAATGCCGGAGTTGCTGAAGGAAGCGCGTTGCTTGGTTTTGAAGCTTTTTCAATTTGCTCACGCAGCGCAGGATTGTCTGCATTGTTTGATGAGCCTCCTTTTACAGCAACATTAATAGCCAATGACAATACCATAAGGGTTATAGCTAATGCCCAGGTACCTTTTTCTAAGAAGTCGCCGGTTTTTTGTACCCCCATTAACTGTGATGAGCTTGAAAAATTTGATGCCAAACCACCGCCTTTAGGGTTTTGGATAAGTACGATAAGCCCTAACAGAGCACATACAATTACGGTAACAATGATTAAAACGATATACATTTCTTTATATTAATTAGTTTTCTTCTCTAACTCCTCAATTTGGCTTGCAAAGTAACGGCTTTTTTCCGGGAATTTCAACATCAATTTTTTGTAAGTTGCAATAGCTTTGTGATATAACATCTGGTCGATGTAAATCTGGGCTAATGTTTCACTTACCAGGTCATTTCTGTCTTCCGAGCTCTTCTTCGCTTTGTTCTCATTATCGAGCTTATCAATTGATGGCGGCCTGATCTGGGGCTCCTCTTTAATAAATTTCTCAATGATGATATCTTCCTTCCTTTTTATCTCCGGCACATCAGGCTGAGGGGTTTTCTCCAGCTCTTCCAGAGATTGCGAATGGAAGATATTTTCATAATACTGATGCTGTAATTCATCGGCAGTTTGGTTGTCGGCGGTTACAGGTGCTTTTGACGGGGCAACAGTTTCAACATTATAAGGCTGATAGGTTGATGCATATTCCTTACGGGTTTTATCTAACCACCACATAAAGGTATAAGGCATTTTCTCGTCATTGTACTTTGATAAAACCTCTTGCTGTTCAGTAACTTCAACTTCTGCCGGTTGCGGAGCTGACTCCTCCGATATAGCCTTATCTTCATTTCTTGTGTCAACAACCGAGTTATCAAACAAAAAATAATCTGTCGATGCGATATTACCGATTATCCATTTTTCAGTTACATCGTCCCTTACATCTTTAGCTTCGTCAACAGCAACCGGCGGCTCACCGGTCACCTCTGTTTTATCGCTTATCGCTTCATCGGCATTAATCTCAGCTGCAACAGGTTCATTCACATTAGCCTGGCCTATACTTATATTCTCGATGCCAACAATTTCATCATAAACCTCATCATCTATATCATGAGCAGATGCAATATCCTCCCTGCCGGTTACAGTTGCAACCGACCCCGAATCAACAACTTCTGCTACCGGTTCTGCAGTTTCCGGTTCATGATCATCGGCATTGATAAAATTAAAGCTGTTTCTATCCTGGTCTGCGCCAGCGGATAAATCTTCCGGAATAGGCGGCAGGGCATCAGGCACTTCATCAACAGCGGGGCCGATATTGAAATAGTTTTCGGAAGCAGGAGTATTGGTTACCGAACCAACATCAACCAGGTCAATTACCTGTGATGAATTTACAGGAGAAAGCCCCTCCGGCTCCTGAATTAATTTATGCAGTAAAACAGGTTTGTAATAAACGGCCGCGCGCTGCACATCCTTATTGGTACCGGCATGGGCAAGCAAAGCACGCAAAATACCGCTTTGCGGGTAGGCATCAACCAGTTGCTGCAGGTTATAACCATAAAAAGAACCTGTTTCGGCCGGATTGGCCAACAGTTCATCTAATATTTCGTATTGCCTGCTGTTCAAATATTGATCCACGTGGTTGAAAATACAAATTGCCTACCAATTAGAAAAGGCCTTGTTAAAAATATCATCAATTAATTGCTTATTGATTTGCTGTATCAGGTTTTGCTCCTGCGAAGAAATATCTCCCCTATAATCGGCAAACTTAGTAAAACTATCTTCAAAGCTAATTTTTTTATCTGCCGGAGTTTTCGCGGCATCAAATGAAAATTTAACACGAACGGTAATAGTAAGCCTGTTAGCGTCAGCAATTGGGGCCACATTATTTGCAGTAGCCTGAATAGATGCCGGAGCGATAGAATAACCGGTAATAGCGCCCGACATGGTTGCATCGGCCTCGCCGCGGACTAAGCTTAGGCTGGTTTGTGTACGGATCCTGTCTTTTAACGCTTCGGTGAAAGTTTGGCTCAGGTTATTTACCACCAAAGCTGCGTTATTTTCAAAAAACTGTACATTGATGGTCTTCAAACTGGGCGGGATTGATTGATTTTTGAGCGTATAACATGACGGGCATATAAGTACCAGCACACACACTGAAATAATCCCCAAGAGTTTTTTCATCAATTTTATAAGTTTAGTTCTTTTATTTTCCTGTATAAAGTACGTTCAGAGATCCCCAGTTCATTAGCGGCAAGCTTACGTTTACCTTTATGTTTTTTCAAGGCTTTACGGATCAGGTCCGATTCCTTTTCAATCAGCGACAGCGATTCTTCCACTTCTTCGGCATCATGTGTTATATTAAAACCGTCGATAGTGTTGCTATTACTGCTATTGTTTGTAACGGTATTAACGGGTTGTTGTAAAGTAAATTGTGGTTCGTTATTACCATGCAGCTCAATATCGCGGTAAAGCTGGTTTAAGGTTTGCGGATTATTGGCATAATGGGGCGAAACACCGCCATGCTCAATAATATCAGCTACCAGTTTTTTCAACTCCACCATATCCCGCTTCATATCAAACAATACTTTATACAGGATGTCACGCTCGGAAAAGTCTTCTTTAGGCTGATGGTCCAGGCGCATTGGCAGGTTCCGCGCGCCGGCCTCGTGCGGGATATAGGTAAGCAGTGTTTGGGCAGTAATGATCCTGTCGCGCTCAAGTACAGCCAATTGTTCGGCCATGTTTTTCAACTGCCTTACATTACCCGGCCATGAATAGTTGGTTAATACCTGCTGCGCTTCTTCATCCAACTGAATTGGCGGTGTACGGTATTTATCAGTAAAATCGGCTGTAAACTTGCGGAATAGTAAAAATACGTCTTCCTTCCTGTCGCGCAATGGCGGGATCTTCAGTGGTACGGTGTTTAAACGGTAGTAAAGGTCTTCACGAAATTTGCCGTTCTTTACCGCCTCATATACATCAACATTAGTAGCTGCGATGACACGCACATTAGTTTTTTCAACTTTTGACGAACCTACTTTGATATATTGCCCTGATTCAAGTACCCTAAGCAAACGGGCCTGGGTACCCAGCGGCATTTCGGCAATCTCATCTAAAAATATGGTGCCGCCATTAACGGTTTCAAAATAACCTTTACGTTCGCCAACAGCGCCTGTATAAGCGCCCTTTTCGTGACCAAAAAGTTCCGAATCGATGGTACCTTCAGGTATCGCGCCGCAGTTAACGGCAATAAAAGGCCCATGCTTACGCGGGCTCATCTGGTGTATGATATGCGAAAAAACCTCCTTGCCACTACCACTCTCGCCGGTAATCAATACCGAGATATCAGTAGGTGCAACCTGGTTTGCTATAGTTATAGCCCGGTTAAGCAATGGCGAATTGCCAATGATCCCGAAGCGTTGTTTTATTTCCTGTACTTCCATGTTAAAAAAGATTCAAGAAGTCAAGAGTCAGGAAGCAAGATTTGAGCGGAGAATCCTCTCACCCAAATATAACTTCTTACATACATCTTGTCTTTTATATAAGATCATGTTTTTATTCATCATCAGAGTTCAAAATGTATTCTCTAAAAGAAAATATCATTTTTTGAACTTCAACAACAAGGTCTAAACATTCCTTTAATTTGTCTTTAGAGCCGTAGCCCCTTCGTTCACATATTAATAATTGCGTCTATACCTCAAACGATGAAGTAAGGGACGTTGTTAAGAATTCAGCAAAATGTGCCTTAGTTCTTTTACCTGAACCTTCCGCTATGTTAGACGGAACCGAACAGGAACATCTGTTTAATTGGTCAATCAGATTATATCTTTCCTCGATAGGTAATGCTTTACAATAATCATAAGTTAAATCAGTAAGATCCATCGACTTTTGCCAAATCTTCAAGCTCTTAAAATTATGCCTCATCATTACTTAATTCTTTTACCTTCTTTCTTGATTCCTGTATCTTGACCTCTTGCCTCTATACAACCTTCCCTATCAACGTAGCGGTAGTACTACGTTCGATAAGTACGTTAACGTATTCTCCAGGCTTGTAGCCTTCGCCAACCGGGAAAATCACCATCGCGTTTTGGTCGCTGCGGCCGCAATAATCTTTGTCTGATTTTTTGGAGAAACCTTCTATCAGCACCCGCTCTACCCTGCCTATGCGGGCCTGCATCCTGTAAAAAGAATACTCCTGCTGTTTGGCTACAATTTCGGTCAGGCGTTTCTGTTTTACCTCTTCCGGGATATCGTCGGCATAACGTTTTGCAGCCAAAGTGCCGGGCCTTTCGCTGTATTTAAACATGTAGGCAAAGTCATACTTTACATAATCCATCATGCTTACAGTTTCTTTATGCTCCTCATCGGTTTCGCTGCAAAAGCCGGTGATCACATCGGTTGATATAGCGCAATCAGGGATGATGCGGCGGATAGCGTCGATCCTGTTGATGTACCATTCACGGTCATAAGTGCGGTTCATCAGATCAAGAATGCGGCTGTTGCCCGATTGTACCGGCAAGTGGATATAATTGCAGATATTATCGTATTTATTGATGGTATACAGCACATCATCGGTAATATCCTTTGGATGCGAGGTTGAAAACCTAACCCGCAGATCGGGGTTGATCAAAGCAACCATCTCCAGCAGGTTGGCGAAGTTGACCCCTCCAACCTCCCCAAGGGGGAGGCTTTTGTCATTTTCAAGACTTGCTTCAACTTGCCCTTCTAAAGCCCTCTCCTTTGGAGAGGGTTGGGGCGAGGTCCATTTATATGAATCCACATTTTGTCCCAACAAGGTAACCTCACGGTAGCCTCTATCAAACAAATCGCGGCATTCGGCTACTATTGATAACGGATCGCGGCTGCGCTCGCGGCCACGGGTAAATGGAACCACGCAAAATGAGCACATGTTATCGCAGCCACGCATAATGGATACAAAGGCATTAATGCCATTGCTGTTTAAACGCACTGGACTGATATCGGCATAAGTTTCCTCACGCGATAGCAGCACGTTAACCGCTTTTTGCCCGCCGTCAACCTGATCAATCAGGTTCGGCAGGTCACGGTAAGCATCCGGACCAACCACAACATCCACTAATTTTTCTTCTTCCAGGAATTTTGATTTGAGGCGTTCGGCCATACAGCCCAACACGCCCACTACCAATCCTGGATTTTTTACTTTGGCAACGGTAAATTCCTTTAAGCGGTTGCGCACACGTTGTTCGGCATTTTCGCGGATAGAACAGGTATTGATGAAAATTACATCGGCAATGCTATAGTCGGCAGTAGTTTCAAAACCGCTTTCGGCCAATATCGATGCTACTATCTCACTGTCAGAAAAATTCATGGCGCAGCCATAGCTTTCAATATATAGCTTGCGGCCATTATTTTTAGCTGTTTCGGCTTTTAACATTAGCGCCTCACCCTGCCTGCTCTCATCATGTGTTTTATCCGGAATAAGCAAATCCATCATTTATATAAAAAATTAGTTTGCAAAAATAAACAAAATTTAAATACCTAAATGACATATTGTCAGTATTAAATAAAATCTCTGTTTACTTCACAAAAAACGAGGCTGTATGATCAGCCTCGCTTTTTTTGACTTATTCAGATACTTAGGCACTGTATAGTTTTAGGTTGGATTGATCCTACTAACAAAAGGGGGTTAACAGGGTTAACACAATTTAGGGTTAACATTTATATAATCATCTAACAATCAACCAATTGAGTAGTATTTATCGAAAAACATGTTAACCCCCCTTTTTGCATAAATCGGCTAAATTTCAATTCATAGTTAATACAACACCTGGGATGGTCACTTTGATTTATGATACAGCCTCGCTCAATATATTTAATTGCCTACTCACTTATTGCGTTAAGGCTACCGTATTGGTGTTGTTGATTTGCCATATAGCCGCCCCCGGAGTAGGGAAGCTAACACCTTTAGTACTGCCTTTAACACCGTTATCCTGGCCAAAGTAATACAGCGGGTGCCCTTTATACACCAGTTGTGTTTGTCCGAATACGGTTATCACGTCAAAGTCGGCTTTATTTAAAATAGAAGGAACATTCTGAACCGCCGTAACCGCATCGATTGGCCAGTTGGCGTCATGCGCTGCCACACCTGTGCTGAATTTATTTGTCTTAAACGTATCCTTAGTAAACAGGTACAAAGTACGGCCATTGGCATCAGTGATATATTGCGAGTTTTCGGTGCCGGCAATACCTTTGCTTGTGTATTGGTTACCATCATGCCCTATCAGTTGCGCGTAGGAAACCATAACAGTGTAATCCGGCTTGGCTATAAACCATGATTTGCCAACCCCATCACCGTTAACATCAGTAATAGCTACATCTTTTGCATAATAATATAAAGGCCAGCCTTTATAGGTAGTTTGCTTGTTTCCGTCAGTGTTGGTGATAACGCCGAAGTCGGTAGCTGCCAGGCCGGTACCTATAGATGGATTTTCTTTGTAAAAGGCAGGCCAGGCTACGGCGCATCCACCGGTACAAGTTGAAACATTGGCAGCATCGTCAGAGAACAGGTAAAGCGCACGGCCGTTATTGTCTGTTATGATACTGCCAAATGTTGCGTTTGAGGTAAGTTGTACGCCGGTAACAGCTTTAGGTGTGGTTGGATTGCTGTCGTGATTTTTTTTACACGATGTTGCTAATAAAGTCAAGGCAATTGAGCCCGTCAGGGCTAAGTACATTTTTGTTTTCATCGGGAGTCTGTTTAGTGTTAAAAAAGGTTTTTATATAAACATAACGCCCTGAAATCCCCAAGGGTTGCTTAACAGTTAAACAAAACTACAATATCAGTTAACCAACAGCATGCAAACCACTTCAGGCACCAACCCTCAAATGATGAATTAAGTATGAGTTTTAATAAAAAAACAATTTACCCGGCTATCAACTGTAACAAAAGTTGCTAACTTGCTGTTAAAGCATAAAACACAGGTAAAAAGTAACAACCGGTAAATGGCATTAAATTTTTTAAGGCACCAGTGGCAAAAAAAGACTTTCAAATTTGTGCTGATACCGGTTATCGTGATACTGCTGCTGGCAGTAGTGGTAAACAGGTATTGGTCGCCCATTTTGGCCGACAAGGTAAAGGATGTGGTATTAAGCAGCAGCGACAGCCTTTATAAAGCCGATTTTTCGGATGCTGAGCTTCATATCCTGCAGGGTAAGATCATTATTTACAATATAACCCTTAAACCTGATACAACAGTTTATAATCAAAAAAAGCGTTTACGCCTGGCCCCAAATACCCTGGTTGAGCTTAAGGTAAAACGGTTGGTACTTAATCACGTGCATCCATTTAGCCTCTATTTTCAAAAAAAGCTGAATATTGGCCAAATCATCCTCAATGAGCCCCGCCTGAGTGTAAGCTACCAGCTAAACCATACCAGAGATACAGTTGTTAAAGATCGCCGTACAGCCTGGCAGCGGATTTCCAAAAGCTTGAAATCGATCCATATCGGCAACATCCTGCTTAATGATGTTAACCTGAACTATGAAGATTACTCGGGCAACAAGGTGGCCATTTCCAAACTTAAAGAGCTAAACTTAAGTGCAAACGACCTGCTCATAGATTCGGCTACCCAATATGATAAATCGCGCCTGCTTTATTGCAAAGACATAATTACTGAACTTAATAACTACGCCGGAGAAACACCAAGCGGCTTGTACACTTATAAGATCAAACATCTTAAACTCTCAACCCTTACATCAAGGCTAAATATCGAAGGGCTGGCTATGCAGCCGGCAAAATCGGATGTTTTTTTTGATAAAAGCAAGAAAGACCGGCTGGGCTTACTGGCCGATTCTGTGCAGCTAAACAATTTCGACTATTTAAATTATCACAAATACCGCACTGTTTCTGCTTCGGGCCTAACCATGGCAAATGGCAAAATAACAGCTTTCACCAACCCGGGTAAAAAACCAGATCATGTAACGGATAAGGTTAAAACGTTCCCCAATATGATGATCAGGAAATTAAATCTTGATTTAAGGATCGATACCATGAAAATCCGGCACGTTGATGTGATCTATAACGAGTTCAATAAAAAATCTCAAAAAACAGGCACCGTTACATTTAATAATACAAGCGGGTATATTTATAATATTACCAACAATCCATCGGCCATAGCCAAAAACAACATTACCCTTGTTGATCTGACAACCTATTTTATGAACCGCGGGCGGCTCGATGTGCAATTGAAATTTAATTTAAGCGATGAAGATGCAGCTTTCAGTTATAAAGGCACATTAGGCCCCATGGAGTTTGGGAGATTAAACCCCGCAACTATGCCCTTGGCCATGGTAAAAATGACATCGGGCAGTGTGAAAAAATTCAGTTTTGATATCCAGGCCAACAGCAGGGTATTTAAAGGTAAGGTTGATTTTTTATATAACGATTTAAAGGTGGTACTACTAAAAGCCGATACGGTTAATGATCGTTTTAAAAGAAAATCGATCATGTCGATATATGCAAACCTCTTCGTGATCAGGCGCAGTAATCCTGATGATAAGGGGAAGCTTACTTCCTCATTAGTGATCTATAAACGGCCTAAAGATTCGCCATTTTTTAAAACTATTTGGAAAACCCTGCTTACGGGGATCAAGCCGTGCATTGGCCTCGATGAAAAAAGCCAGAAAGCAACAAAAGATCGTATCGATGAGCATCTCGAAAACAAAAAGGAGCGCCTAAAAAACAAAGCAGAACGTCAAAAAAGGAAAGCGGAGCGAAAGAAACTGATGGATCAGGGTAAGTTTTGATTTGGAGTGTTCAAACTTATCTCTGCTTCAACACATCCCTAAATTCAGTACATAGAGTCAGTTTTCCTTCAATAACCTGCTTTAGTGAGTCTTCAACCTCCCAGATCGCATAATCCGGGTAAAGTCCACTTTTATTTGAGACCATGATGGGACACGAGTTGTTGATTATTAAATATATTTTTTTGATCGATATATAAATATGGGCGTTCCCGTTAGTTAACGGGCCGTGTTATCCGCTCATTCTGCACAAGGCATTATCCGCCAGCTGACGGACGGTATCCGCTCCTATCACTAACGCGGCCCCGCACATCACCGCTAAATGTATTTTATACGGCATCATGATTTTTCCGGCGATTCCCTGGTGGTTACCCGCAATAACGTTGTGGAGATCGTATTCATGGGGGAACTATAACAAAAACGCCCCCGATTTTCGTCGGAGGCGTTTTATTATACAAGGTAATTCAAATTATAATATCAGGATCAATACCAAAATAATGATGATAATAGCACCTACTGAAAGGTAAATACCGCCGCCGCCAAGGGCATTGGCTTCTTTTTTCATTGATTTTAATTCGGTACGCAATTCCTTACGCTCTGCTTTTGTAAGCTCCGATTTATCCATCGCTTTAATCTCGTTAACGCGGGCCTTGATCTCCTCAACACGGGCTTGTTTTTGCTCGGTTGTCATGGTTGCTATTTCTTCCTTGCTTAGCGGGGTAAGCGCGTGGCTATCAGCGGCAAAGGTACTCAACGCTGTAAATGACAGCAGCATGGTGAGGGCTAATAAATAAACTTTAGTTTTCATAGTTTTAATATTTAAGTGATTCTTTCTATGAAAGAGAAAAAGTGTGAAAAATGTTTTACCGAAGTATAAAATTATTGTAACCCCAATGTTTATAAGCAAACAAAATAAGCTGATTCAAAAACATGTCCTACACTTAATTTTTGGATAGCTTCTTTCTCTTTAATGTCGACATGTTTGCCTTCCGTATCGGCGCAGCCAAGCCATGGTTCTATGCAAACAAAATCGGCTCCCGGTTTGGCCCATAAGCCAAGATAATTAAAATGAGGAAATTCAAGTGCTAAGGTTTGATCATGTTTATCGCTTTTAATGGTTACCATGCGCGATTTTAGATCTTTAAAAACAAGCGCGTCATCCTTAAACAAGTCGCGGGTTAAATAAAGTTTTTTGTTGGGCGTTGGTACAGGATGGGTTACACCGTTAAAAAAGCCATCTTTTGATAAAAGGTGGGTGTTAAAATGTTCTTCGGTTTCAAACTCCAGGTAATAGTCTTCGTAGTTTTCGCCTTTGTTAAAGGGAACATTAAATGCCGGGTGCCCGCCAACAGAAAAATATATCGATTTTTTATCAAGGTTGATCACTTTATAGGTAATCCGGAGCGCGTTATCAATAAGATGGTACAATATCTGGAAATCAAATTTAAAAGGATAAACCTTTAAAGTGTTTTCGCAATTAGGTAACGAATAGCTTGCCGATGTCTCATCCGACTCTAATAAGAAAAATTCCGACTGCCTTGCAAAACCATGGCGCGACATGGCATACTTTTCACCACCAACCAAAAGTTCATTATTAATGAGGCCGCCAACTACCGGGAAAAGATTGGGGGCATGCCATGGCCATATTTTTTCATCGGCCTGCCACATATGTTCAATACCTGTTGCCTTGTTGATGAATGAACTCAGCTGAGCGCCTTTGGTGTCAATAGCTACTTTAATGTGGTCGTTTTCTAAATGAGTAATCATAGGTGTATAATTAATGTAAAAGCCCGGCTTTATAAATCATAAACCGGGCCTTAAACCAATGTATTAAGAATTCGTTAATTGGACAACTTCCGGTTCAACGAAGTTAACAAATCAATCATCATCCTGTTCTTTTTTAGGTTCTAAAATTACAAAGGCACTCCTTTTTGGTGCAGGCATAACGGATGCTTCGCCTTTTACGTACTTCCAAACCACTTCATTCAGGTCGATATCGGGTGCGGCGTCTTCCCTGGCAAAATTAAACAGTTCCGAACGTTTGCTGCTCTCGTTTACCGCTATGTTCCGCTGCTCCAAATCAACCTGTGCGGGTTTGGCCGTATAGGGTGTAAGATCGGGCTTGCTGGTGAAGCAATCATATAACGGCATAGCTGCGGCATCATACTGGCTCATCGGCGGTAAACCCAAAATAAGCTCGATAGTACGCAAAACCCCAGAGGTTGAATACATGCCGTGGATCACCGCGTTGCGTTTTACATACGGACCGGCTACAAACACCGGCGAGCGGTGGGCATCAATATGGTCGGGGCCGTTTTGGGCATCATCCTCCAAAATAAAAACTACCGATTCTTTCCAGATTGAGCTATGTGATAAATGCTCAATAAACTGGCCTATCGCAAGATCATTATCGGCCACGGCAGCAATGGGGGATATGGCGCCTTTCCGCTGTCCGCTGGTATGGTCATTTGAAATGCGCACGGTATTAAAATGCGGTACGGCATTTATAGTTAGTAACGAATCAAAGTCATGGGCCCAGATCTCTGTCCTTTTAACATCTTTCACATTCAGGTCAAAGCCCGGAGATTTAAGACAAAAATGTCCCTCAAGCGATTTTAAGTTTGCTTTGCCGGGGTTGCCATCACTTACAAACTCGCCGTAAGTACGGTAACTTACACCTGCGCGTTTGCAATAATCCCATATAAAGCCGTCGCGCGGATAGGCAGCTTTACGGGTACCTTCAAAATCGTAGTTGCCGCCGCGGCTGCCATAGCTGGTTGGCCAGGTTTTTTCCACAAAATCAGTAGCGTAGGCCGCCATACTCCAGTTGTGGCCGTCGGCACTTACTTCTGCATCAACATAAAAATTATCAAGCAACACAAATTCGTTGGCGATGGCGTGATGGTTAGGCGTTACTTTATTGCCGAAGATGCACAGTGAAGTATCGCCATTACCCTGCGGCATATCGCCTAAAACCTGGTCGTAAGTGCGGTTTTCTTTAATGATATAAAACACGTATTTAATAGGCGACTTTTCGCCCAGCCGGCGGGGGATCGGGTTGCCTGTTTCGCCTTTGGCTGTTTTCGCAATTTTATCGGTAAACGGCGTGTTGGCATAAACTTGTTTGGTATAAGTTTTCAGTTCGGCATCAGACGGGCCGTTGATAAATGATAGTGTACCTTTAAACAGGCCGCCGATGTATTGCTCCCGGCTGTTGATGGCCCCCTGCTTGTAACCGCTGTTATCTGTTTTTTTAACAGGCTGCGGCCCTTTGGGATTGGCCATTGATGAGAAACCTTTACCGTTTGAAACCAGGATTTTACTACCCAGCACTTTTACATTGGTTGGGTACCAGCCTACCGGGATAAAACCTTTGCTTTTGCTGCTGCCCGGCGTAGTAACATCAAATACGGCAAGGCAGTTATTATCTGCGTTAGCTATATAAAGTGTTTTTCCGTTTTGTGATAAGGCCAGGCCGTTGCTTGTTGAGCCGGTGAGGCGGGTAGGATAAAGCGCAGTAGAAACAGTTTCTATTATTTTGCGAGTTGAAGTATTTACTACCGATACTGCATTATCGTTAGCATCGGCCACGTACAGGAATTTCCCTTTCTTATCTAAAAGTAACTCATTGGGATGGCTGCTGGTTTTAATGGTGCTGAGCGTTTGCGTAGCGATGTTGTAAAAGCCAAGCATATCACCACCCCATAAAGAGATGTATAGCGTTTTTTCATCGGGCGATAAAATGCAGCTGTAAGCCTCGGCCGGCAGTTTTACCTGTTTCAGAATATCTTTTTTATCAGGATCGATAATATAAAGGGTACTGTCTTCCTTAGTAACCGAATACAGGCGGCTGTTGCTTTTATTGGTTACCATGCCGGTAGGGCATACCTTATTTTTAGGCCATGCATTTGGGGCTAACTTAATGGTATCCGGGGTGCCTAATTTGTTACCGGCTATGTTGAATACCAAAATCCAGTTGTCATTACCGCCTGAAGCGTACAGCTTTTTTTCATCACGGCTGAAAGCAAGCCCATACCATGATTTTTTAACCACTACCTCATCAAGCAGTTTTTCATTTTTAGGGTCGATGAGCTGTACCGACTGGGTGCTTTGGCCGTTATTGGTAACGGCTAATAATTTACCCGATACGGAAAGCTGCATGTTCAACGGCAGATCGCCAAGCGGTAAAGACCTGCCCGCGGGACTAAGCTTCCAGCCGTTGGGCAATAATACCTGTCCTGTTTGTTCAATTTTACCCGGAGTTTGAGCGAAGGATTGTAAGGCCGCACATAAAAGAACAATGCCGACGACGAGTTTTAGTTTCATAAGAAAACGATTGTAGCCAAAATTACAAAATCGTTTTATTCCGAAAGAGCTGTTAACAGAAACTTAATATGAATAAATTGGACTTTTCTGTGCATTGACTTAGCTCATCAATTTACCAGCTGTTTTTTAAACTGGTTAGGGCTGATACCCGTTTCTTTTTTAAACAACCGGGAAAAATAGGGTAAGTTCTCAAAACCAAGTTCGTATGCTATTTCAGAAACGCTTTGGTAATCACTTTTAAGACGGTTTTTTGCCTCGTTTATAAGATAAATATGGATCAGTTCAATAGCAGTTTTTCCTGTTTCCTGCTTAAGCATATCACTTAGGTAACGGGGTGATAAATTAAGTTGTGAGGCCAACGCGTTAACAGAGGGCAGTCCCTGGGTTAGCAATAAGCCGTTGGTAAAATAAGCTGCTAACACTTCATTAAATTTTGATACTGTTTTACCCGAAAGCTCTGTACGGTTAATGAACTGGCGTTTGTAAAACCGTTGCGAGTATTTCAGGATAGAATCAATATGTGTAAGTATAATATCGCGGCTGTACTCATCGGTGTTATTGTGATATTCTGCTTCTATCTTGTAATAAAGGTCCCACATGATCTGCTCTTCCGATGGCGAAAGGTGCAGTGCTTCGTTTGCCTCATAGTCAAAAAAAGCATACTTACTTATTTCGTTATGCAAAAAATGACCATTCAGAAAATCCTCATGAATGAACATGATAAACGCATCCTCATCATACTCCACACTGTTAAACTGGATCACCTGCCGGGGTTTGATGAACATCATGCTGCCATTATCGTGATCATATTTGGTACGACCATACATGATCTGGCCTGCTTTAAGCTTTTTAAACCCGATCATGTAAAAATCAGATGTAAATTCTCTGTCGCCAAACCCACAAGTATGGGTGCACCTATACAAACTGAAAAGTGGGTTCTCCGGCATCGGGAAACCATTTGAGCGGTGCATATCGGCTAAATTTTTAAAATGCTGCATGATCAATAAAGTTAAACAAATCTACGCCGGAATGCGGCGTAGATTATGTCAGGCGAATACCATTTATATAGAAGCTGAAAGCAGAATGCTCAAAGCCAAAAGCTAACAGTCTGATATTAATAATAATTAATTGCTTTGTGCGAAATTAAATAACAGATTCTATATCATATTATTTACCATGTGCAGCGGCAGATACCTCGCTCCAGCTATCCCACTCGGCAGCACGGCCTTCATAAGTTTGTTTAACCCATGGATGGGCATGTTTACCCAGGAATAAACGCAACGGAGGATTTTCTGTGTCAATCAGCTTAAGCACGGCATCCGTAGTAGCTTCGGGTACACCGAAAATATCATCGTCGGTTAAACCAGCCTGGAAAGCTGCCCTTACCGCGTCATATTCGGGCATTGCCACGGTTTGCGCGGCAGAAGCACCGGCCCAGTCGGTTGCAAAGCCGTTAGGTTCAATCAGGGAAACATTTATTCCAAAGCCTTTTACTTCGGCGGCCAGTGTTTCACTTAAACCTTCTACAGCAAATTTAGATGCATTATAGATGCCCAGCACAGGCAGCGTAACCAGTCCCAGTACACTCGAAAGCTGGATGATATGGCCATATCCTTGCTCGCGCATTACAGGTAACACAGCTTGTGATAGCCATAGTAAACCAAAAAAGTTGGTTTCCATTTGTTCGCGTGCCTGCTGCTCGGTAGTTTCTTCAACGCTGCCGAATAAACCGTAACCGGCATTATTGATCAACACATCAATGCTGCCGAAATGTTCTTTTGCTTTGCTGATGGCTGCAAAATCAGCAGCGCGATCATTAACGTCCAGTTGCAGCGGTAAAATATTGCTGCCATATTTATTTACCAGGTCATTCAGTGTGTTCAAATCACGGGCAGTTGCCACTACTTTATCGCCTCTTTGCAGTAATGCTTCGGCCCATAATTTACCGAAGCCACGTGACGCGCCGGTAATAAAAATTGTCTTTGCCATTGTTATTGTTTTTAAATGTTAAGACAAAATTAGAGTGATTAAAGTCCGGTGATTTATACAGAAGTGGGGAACAATGATACATTTTTACGCGGGGGCGTTTAATCGGTAATGAAAGTGTCATTAAGCGTAAATATGGACAGAAACTCAGAAGCTGTTTAAAAACGATAGTTTTTGAATGTAGAGACGCATCACATGCGTCTCCCGCATGCAAATTCCTGAACTTAATGACTTACAAAGCGGCTTGTCCTATGGGAGACGCATGTGATGCGTCTCTACATCTAACTTTCCATTCGTTTTTAAACAGCTTCTGGTTATATATAACAAAACCCATCTCCAGGAGACGGGTTTTGTTTCTATGCTTTAAACTCTCTAAAGGAGAGGGCCGGGGTGAGGTTATTTACTTTTCAGCACCCGTGTAGCACTTTGCAGGCCATCAGCCGAAGCGGTTAAAGTGATCGTACCTGCTTTTTCTTTTGCCTGAATAATGGCTAAGGCAAGGCCATGAAATACTTTGCGGTAACTGGCTTTGAACGGATCGTGACTAACCGGATCGCCGTTGTCAACGCTGGCGATAAAGCCTTCGCCATTGATCTTAAAGTTTACCTTGTTATCAGCATCAGGTACAACGTTACCGTCTTTATCCAATATTTTTACGGTGATAAATGACAGGTCTTTGCCATCGGCCTTGATCTGCGAGCGGTCGACAGTCAGCTCGATTTTTGCAGGAGCTCCGGAGGTATGGATCTCGCGGGTTAACACGGTTTTGCCGTTTTTACGTGATATAGCTTTCAAGGTTCCCGGCTCATATTTTACACGCCACATCACATGCAGGTCGTCGCCGGTTTTCTTTTGGATGCCCAATGATTTGCCGTTCAGGTACAGTTCAACCTCATCGGCGTTGTTATAGTATGCCCAGACATCGATCATTTTACCGGGCTGCCAATTCCAGTGCGGAAAAATGTGGAGCACATTTTTATTGGTCCACTCGCTTTGGTACATATAATATACATCCTTAGGGAAGCCGGCCAGGTCAATGATACCGAAGTATGAGCTGCGCGACGGCCATGAGTATGGAGTAGGTTCGCCAAGATAGTCGAAACCTGTCCAGATGAACATGCCCGAAAGGAAGTCGTACTTTTTCATCACCTTCCAGGTCATTTCATGCGTTGAGCCCCATGGCGGTCGGGTATTGTCATATGCCGAAACATTGTTGCCTTCCCTTACAAAAGGCTTGTCATAGCTGGTAGGCCAAACCCTGATGCTATCCGACGGCATTTCATAATAACCACGCGTTTCCAGGCCCGAAGTAGTTTCGGTAGCAATAAACGTTTTACCCGGGTAACGGTCATGAAACTTAGCGTAATCAAACTGGTGATAGTTATAACCGACAAGGTCAATAGCGCCCGATTTTACGATCTTATTGGTAGTATCCGGGCGGTCATTGGCTGTGGTGAGCGGGCGGGTTTTATCCAGGCTGTGAACAATGGCAGCCAGTTCCGGGGCAATGCGCAAAGCACTGCTATCGGCCTGTTGAGGGATTTCGTTACCGATACTCCAGATCATGATGCTGGGGTGGTTACGGTCGCGTTTGATCTGGTCTTCCAGGTCGCGTTTATGCCATTCTTTAAAATACAGGTGATAATCATAAGTAGCCTTTTTCCATTCCCAGCAATCAAAGGCTTCGTCCATCACAATAAACCCCATTTTATCGCAAAGGTCAAGCAGTTCGGGTGCCGGAGGGTTGTGTGAGGTACGGATACCATTACAGCCCATGGCTTTGAGCATCTGCAACTGGCGCTCCAATGCGCGGTTATTAATAGCTGCACCGAGACTGCCGAGGTCATGGTGATTACAAACGCCTAAGATCTTCATCGGCTTCCCATTAAGGCTGAAACCTTTATCGGCGTCGAAATTAAAATAGCGGATGCCAACAGTGGTGGTATATTCATCAACTACTTTTTTGCCTTCAATCAGTTGGGTAACTGCCTTATATAAGTATGGGTTCTCTACCGACCAAAGCACCGGGTTTTTTACCGTAAGGGTATTGGTTACCGTTAAAGATGCATTTTTATTTTGCGCCGCAGATGTAGCTTCGCCCGCGGCGGCTACCTGTTTACCGGCCGCGTCATAAAGTTTGGTGCTGATGAGCACCTGCGGCGATGCCTGGTCATTATGCAGTTGCACCTGCACATTTACTTTTGCAGAAGCTTTGCTGATATCAGTTGCAGTTACATATGTGCCCCAATGATCAATAGCGGTTTTGTTGGTGGTAACCAGCCACACATGGCGGTAAATACCCGAACCCGAGTACCAGCGTGAGTTTGGCTGAACCGAGTTATCAACTTTAACAGCAATAACGTTGCTACCGCCAAAGTTTAAGTAAGGGGTAAGCTCATACCTGAACGAGATATACCCGTTTGGCCTGAAACCAAGATGGTGCCCATTAATCCACACATCGCTTTTT
The DNA here is from genome assembly GCF_034263275.1 of Mucilaginibacter sp. cycad4. Taxonomy (NCBI): domain Bacteria; kingdom Pseudomonadati; phylum Bacteroidota; class Sphingobacteriia; order Sphingobacteriales; family Sphingobacteriaceae; genus Mucilaginibacter; species Mucilaginibacter sp. cycad4. Next base: position 6,665,419 of record NZ_CP139559.1, read on the forward strand.
TGATATACGCCATCAAAATCAATATAAACCAGTTTGCCTTTTGATGAAGCAGGAACAGTAAATGTTTTGCGGTACCAGCCAATGCCGCCGGGCAGGGCGCCGCCTTCGGGTGTGGCAGGATTATCTTTTGAAAATTTACCTTCAATACTCCAGTCATGCGGCAAATTGAGCACGCGCCATTTGCTGTCGTTCAGCGTTGCCTTTTCGCCGTTTTCAACAGCGCCGAGGTTAAAGCGCCAGCTTTTATCAAAATCAAGTTTCTGCCGGTTCTGGGCAAAAGGTTTAAGCGTGGCCAGCGTCAGGATGGCAAGGATGCATGCAAACTTATAAGCCCCGGCACGGTGTGATTTTATCGATGACATAATATCGTTTTGGGATTAAATGTATTTTGGACACTAAATTATAAATAATAGGCCAAAAGCAAAGGGAATCCAAAAACAATTGTCAACGGGAAAAGGAACGACTATTCGATATTGTTTATATATTTAGGCTTTGGTCGGTGCTGTAAACAATTTCGTATTATTCCAATTCATTCGTTCGTATCGGCTAAATTGGATGGTCCGGTGATGACAACAATAATAACAGAATATGAATAAAAAGATAGTTATAACTTACATTCTAAACATTCCGCTAACGTATATTTTTATATGCGTAATGGGCTGGATATCATATTTCATTTTTAGCGGAAATCCAACTTTTTTTATTCCTTTACGATATTTACTTTGCGTTTATTTTATATTGTATTTAGGTATGATCATAGTTACTTTAAAATCTCTTAAATTAAATACGTTAAAAATGTTTCCTATTATGACCCTTGAGTCAGTTGTTGTCTACGTTTCACTTGGAATTTTACTACATGCGTAAATAAATTCAAACTGAGACACTACCCCAATTTGATACAAGCTAAAAATATAGTCATTTTTGAGAAGTTACCGCTTTAAGGGAGATCCTGTTAATCGAATCCGAATAATTCCTGTAGGTGCTGAGTTTGGCCTCTTTTTCAATCTGATCATCTTGGTAATAAAGGTTAAAAGGGATACTTATGCTAAATTTTTAAGTTATATATCAGATTGTCAATTGTTTTTGAAATAATTGCTTTTTGTCTGTAATCTGAAGTATTATCGAACAACCCAAAGTGTTATGAATGATTTTTTTTGTTGATGGCTCTTTTTTTTAATTGTGACTGTCGATTAGATCGGGTGGTGCAGTAATAATTAACCTGGGTGGCAGGCAATTTTTCTTCCATGAGTTGCAAATAAGTATAGTAAGTATGAAATAAAAGTACTTAGTTATTTTAAAGGCTGGAGATTTATTGGATTAAATAACAAAATGAATCTTCAAACTCGGGTTTCTGTATAATAGCGGAAAATTAATTTCAAATCATCTTATACTATTTCCTCTAACATTCCGTTTTCAAAACTCAATGAAAGCAATTGCCTTTATCATGTTAATTTTTATGGTGCTCATTTCCACAATACCAGGAAAAGCAGAGCCTATGAATAACATGGCCAAAAACTGCTGTCATCACATGGCTAATATGCCGCAGAAACATCATGGCGGCCAAAAAGGATGTGACGGTGGTATGTGCGTGACTTTGCTATCGTGCAACAATTGCTGCTTTTTAAAAGTTGAACCTGTCAAGGCCGGGCCTGTTGCCGTTATTATTAATAGCAATGCTCCTTTGCTTTACCTCGCAGGCAATTTATCCGATTACGCCAACACTTGCTGGAACCCTCCGAAAGCTTGATAAAAAGACATCTGCCTATTTTCAATAGTGTATCTTTTTATTAAAAATTCAAATTAAAAATCATGAAAAAGTTTCTTTTCATCACCACTGTGATGCTGTTTACCATATTTAATATCTCATTTGCTAATACGCCTTGCTGCAATAACAAAATGAACCATTGCACCAAATGTGCAAAGTCATGCAACAAGCCAACGTGTTTGGATAACTGCAGCAAATCATGTAAGGCTTCCGGAGATTGCAATAAAACCTGTAGCAAATAACAAAACGGCCCCCGGTGAAAACCGGGGGCCGTTTTGTTATTTGCTAATTTTAATGAACCCTATCGGCTTTATATATTCCAAGCGGGCCATCTATAATATCAGTTATTTGCCGGCCGAACAGTCGAAAATGCTCCTGCTTCACATGCTGATCAAGTCCTTCCTGGCTGGCCCAGGTTTCGTGAAAAATAAACTGGGTTTCATCTGTCGTTGACTGGTATAGCTCGTATTGCAGGCAGGCTTCTTCCTGTCGGGATGCTGCTACCAGCTGATCCAAAAATGTTTTCATTTGCGCGGTTGTTCCGACCTTACACTTCACTAAGGCTGTTAAGTAAATTTTCATGGCTTGGGTTGTTTTGGGTAAATAGCTTGTTTAAATGATCCTGGTAGCGTTGCAGGTTTTCTTCGATATTAGCGTTTTTCATCACATCATAAAAGTGGATACTTTCTAAGGGTTGCATACCGGTAAAGGCATTCATGCGGTGAAAACCAAACAACGGGCCTTCGTCAACACTGCGTTCATTAAAAAACTCGCCGGGTAAGGTGAAAGCGGTGATGGGGGCATTCCACGAGGTGGTAAGCATGTATTTTTTGCCCTGCATTAAGCCGCCTGTGCCGTAATTAATACCGGGATTTTCGGCTGTGCGGCCATCGCTGCGGTAAATACCATTTTGATATCCGGCGGTAAAAACTTCGTCAATATATTTTTTAAAGGCATGCGGTACCTGGAACCACCAAACCGGGGTGTGGTAAATGATCACATCGGCCCATTTATAGTTTTCGGCCTCCTGCATCGGATCATACTCTTGGTTTATATCGGTTGAACGAACTTCAAAATCGGGGTGACCGGTAAAATAGTGCACGGTTGTATCCAATAAAGTTTTGTTAAATCGCCCGCCGGAGTGACCGAAGATCTGCCCTCCGTTTATTACAAATATGTTTGTCATTTATTTTCTTGTTTAATTTTCATCAAAATTACACCGATGTTGCCTACTATTAAAATAGTATAATTTATACATTTGTATCATAATTATAATAGATAGACTATGGTAAATTTTGAATGGTTCCGTACGTTTAAGGCGATTTATGAAACCGGCTCACTAACCGGAGCAGCTGAAGCACTGTTTATTTCCCAGCCGGGAGTAAGCCTGCACCTAAGCTCATTGGAAAGTTATGTGGGCTACAAATTGTTCGACCGTACCTCGCGCAGAATGGTATCGACAGAACGGGGCAAGATCCTGTATAATTATATTCAGGAATCCATTAGTAAGCTGGAAGAAGCCGAACGGCATTTTCATAAAAGCACCGAAAAAGATGTGCCTACTATTAGTATAGGCATGTGCTTTGAAACTTTTCAGTTTACGCTTGAACCCTACCTGCCCACACTGCCTTTTAATGTGATCATCAAATTTGGCGAATATCCCGAAATGCTGGCCGACCTGGACAACGGCATCCTCGACATGATCGTTACGCCTCATAAAGGCGATTATAAGGGGCTTGAATATAAACCTTTTTTTAAGGAACGCATAGTGGTGTTGGCCGGGGCGCAAACACCCACCGATGAGTTTAATGAACTATTGAAAACTAAAGATCTTACTCAGATTCAAAACTGGCTTAAAGCTCAAATCTGGTACGGCTCATCGGGCGATATGGAACACCTGCGGCGTTTCTGGCATATTAACTTCGGGAAGCGGCCTGATTTCAAGCCTAATTTCATCGTTCCTAACATGGGCTCCATTATCCGCTGCCTGAGTAATGGTAGGGGGATAGCCGTGATCCCTGATTTTCTTTCAAAAAAGGAGCGGGACAGCGGCAATATCAAACTGCTTTGGGAGGGGTACAACCTGATAGAAAATACGCTGTACTTCGGCACACGCAAAAAATCCATTTACGCTGAACAGGTAGGAATGATCCAGGAGATTTTTGAGCGGGAGATGGTTTGAGGGGGGCTAATGATAGGAGATAAATAATAGAGACAGGTGCCGCCCGCTTCCTGGCGAGTGGCAATTATTAAGCGGCCTCTGGGGCTTGTAGTGATAACATAAGCTCGGGTTAAACGAAAACTTTTTGTAACAATTGATTTTGCCCGGAAACTAATATAAGTGCAAAATGGTTTGCGATTCGGTTTCTAACAATATCTAATAAAAGTAACCGGATCTTTCATGCCAGGTGCAGTATTTATATCGCCGGGATAGAAAATTTAGGTATAATAAATCAATAATCTACTGCCTGTGAAACGTAGAGAACAATATCAAAAAAGCTGGAAGTATACATTGTTAATGGTAATGCTGTTCTGTTTTTTTTGCGCGGCTATTCTGATTATCTGTTCTATCCTTTTTAAAGAGATTTCGAAGCCATGGGGGGACATTTTACTGGCAGGTGCAGCATCCGTTTTGGTCTTTTTATTGACAATCCCTTTTTCAAAATGGTCAAAGTTGTCGCTTAACAATATAGGCGTAATTCCTTCCATGAGATCAGTTTTTAAAGTTGTACTGGGATTGATAATAGGACTGATAATCTCCGGGATGCATATAGCTGCTATTGCTTTTTTCAGCCATATCTCATTGAGCCGGCTTAAAGGCACCTCATTTACCATCACAGTAGCCATGTTCCTTCTGTATTTATTGACAGCCCTTCGTGAAGAGCTCGCATTTAGAGGCTATCCGCTGCGCAGTCTTGCCTTTTCTATTGGCAATTGGAAAGCACAAACGATTATCGCCGTATTTTTTGCTTTAGAGCATTTGGCCGGAGGATATACCTGGGGACAAGCAATTTTTGGTGCCGGCATAGGCGCTATATTGTTTGGTATCGCCGCCCTTCGGTCCGGAGGCATTGCACTTCCCCTTGGGATGCATACAGCATGGAATTTTAGCCAATGGTACATGGGGTTTAAACTTGAAAAGGGTATGTACAATGCCGTTGTTCCGGAAGCATTTCAATCTTCAAATCAAATGGTAATCCAGGTTTCATATGTAGTAATTATGTTGGGAGCCATAGCAGCCTTTTATTTTTATAAATCGCCCCAACATAAAGTCTGATCTGCTGTTGCATTGGATACTTAATAAAGAAGACAGATAAGGAATGCACTCCTGGTGCCGGCGTACGTGCGCCAGCGAAAGAGATTTGGCTACTTAAACCCAAATATTTCTTTATTGAGGTTTCCCGTATACCATCTGCCATTAATAAAATAGTATGTTTCCTTGCCTAAAATGATCATCGGAAAAATACCGGCAACTTTTTGTCTGGCTTTGTTTTTTGTGGTGATAAAATGGTCGTATAAGTTTTCTTTGACACTATAAAAGGCATTTTGCGCAGTATCAAAAGCCAGAACGCTTTCATTGTTATAAATGTAATTTGTTTCGGGATTGCGTTTTGAATTAAGGTCATCATGAACATGCACTTTGAGCCCGTAATTGCCCTCCCTGTTACTGGTGACTATTAATTTGATATTATAGTGTTGTTTTTCATCGCCAGTCTCACTATTAATATAGTTCAAAACATGCATGGCTTCATACAAATGAGGCCCGTTTACGCAAATGATCAACGAGTTACCTAATCCTAAGTTTGAGCCACCCCTTACGGCATATCTTATTTCGATAAAGCTCTTGTTTAATAAATATGTTTCAGGAGGTACACCCCAAAAATCAGATATGGTTATGTTATCCTTTAGATAGGTTACTTTGAGAACGTGTTTTTCATAATCGGGGATGATCTTTACCGTTTGATTTTTACCATCGATGGATACAAGATGATATATTTTTGTATCTCTTTTGGTTGCTTTTGTCTCAGCGGTTTTTAACCAATCTTGCGCGGATAAATGATCGAAAGAAAGTATGAAAACTAAAGCAATAATTAAGGCGCCGCATTTGCTCATACAGACAAGGTTTACACGCCAATTTATGCTTTTATTTTACTGTTTTTATTACTAATTCCAAATAAAAATAATGGTGGCGCTATTGTGCAGGTACCTTTTATCGAAAATAGGATTATTTCAAAAAAGCTCAAAAAATCAAAAAAAAATCAACGTTTCAGATGTGGGTAAAAAAGGCCGGTTCTGAAACGCTGATTTTCTGCTCTGGGAATTTTTATTGATTGATAATCAATCAGTTAATGGTGTTTCGGGTGAAAAATTAAATTATTGATTATCAGTGTGTTTCATGATTTGTCTGTTTCGGTATTTCACATTCAAAAAATGGAACACTTCTCATTTACGGAAAAAGAAACACCGACATTTTTTTAATTTTTTTTCGGGAATCAAAAAATTGGGACACCTTGTTTGTTACAATGGGTATCAGCGTTTTGAACCTTTTCAATATTAGGCGTGCTTACACCGTGGGCGCTGCTGTAAAAATGCTTGTATAATACTTGCGATAGGCAAACAGCAAAAATACCTCTAAAACTATAACCGCCAGTCCAATTGGCAAACCCGCCGGTGCCAAAATGGCATGGAACAGGAATATATTAAGTGAAATAGGCAGGAGCAATAACACAAACAGCGCCGTATACCGGTTGATAATTAAAAACAGGCCGCTGGTTATTTCAATTACCTTCATGTATTGGAAAAAATAACCTGAACCAAATAATCCGCCGCTAAATGCCTGTGCCTTATCGCTCATGGGCGGTTGGGCCATATGCAGAAACTGGAAAAAGAAGTTTAAACCAAACACCACGAAGACGAGGCCCAGCAAAACGCGGGCAATTAATACTGCAATTTTCATAATTAATAGGTTTAATATAAGGTTAAACACTAAGTTTAGTAATTTAATTGACATATTCAAATCTGCCTCATAGCTAACTATTTAAACAGGCATTACTTTTGATAAAACAGGACATATGAACATTCAAAAAATAACTTTCGGCAACGGTTGCTTTTGGTGCACCGAAGCCGTTTTTCAATCTCTTAAAGGTGTAACATCAGTAACCTCGGGTTATATGGGCGGCAAGGTTTTAAACCCAACCTATGAACAGGTTTGCACCGGTGCTACCGGCCATGCCGAAGTGATTCACCTGGAGTATGATGCCGACGTGATCTCTTTTGATGAACTGTTGCTGGTATTCTTTAAAACCCATAACCCAACAACACTAAACCGCCAGGGCAACGATGTGGGAACACAATACCGCTCGGCTATATTTTATTATACAGATGAACAAAAACAGGCTTCAGAAGCGATGGTCAAAACGCTTACCAACGAGCAGGTTTTTGACAATCCTATCGTAACCGAAATAACCCCGGCAAGCACATTTTACAATGCCGAAGATTATCACCAGAATTATTTTAATGATAACCCTAATAAGTCGTACTGCGCGTTTGTTATCCAGCCAAAACTCAATAAATTTGCCAAGGAGTTTAAGGATAAAATAAAGCCGGAGCTGTTGTAAGCTATACTGTGGTCGTCCCGAATTTATTTCGGGATCCCACTTGCATGGTTGCTGAGCGCGTGAGGTGCTGAAACAAGTTCAGCATGACGCCTGTTTGTATTTATCGGGAAAAACCTCTCTTAGCATCATGAAAAAAAGCTATAGCTATCTACTATTAGGCCTGTTGTTATTCAGCGCCTGCTCATCTGTTAAAAAAACTGCCAACCCTAATACAAGCATTACCAACGATGGTAAAATCTGGGCTTCGTTATGGCAGCAACGGGCGGCGGAGTACAAGGCGTTATGTTTTCAGGCCTATAATATAGCTAAGCTCAGGGTTGATGAAGCAATGAAGAACCCTGGCGATAAACCGCTGGCTATTGTTACCGACATTGACGAAACCGTACTGGATAACAGTCCATATGATGCCCGCCGCGCCTTACAAAATTTAGATTACAGTGATGCCACCTGGAAACAATGGACAGATAAAGCCGTTGCTGATACCGTGCCGGGCGCACCTGCTTTTTTTAAATACGCTGCATCAAAAGGGATTACGATATTTTATATCACCAACCGCAATGAAAATGAACGGGCAAGTACGCTGAAAAATCTGCAGTTGTATGGATTGCCTAATGCCGATGATGAGCACCTGCAGTTAAAAACTACATCATCGAGCAAGGAAGCGCGCCGTCTTAACGTTTTAAAAACACACAACATCCTGCTGCTTTGCGGCGATAACCTGCCCGATTTTGACCTGCTATATGATAATCACCCCGCCGAAGAAAACAGGACGGCTACTACACAAAGGCTGCAAAAGGAATTTGGCAGCAGATATATCGTTATTCCAAACCCTTCATATGGTGATTTTGAAGGAGCGCTGTTCCGGATTAATTATAAGCTTAGTCCGGCCCAAAAAGATTCGGTGATCAGGGCGAAGATTAAAGCTGATCAATAAAACTTCTGTAGTTTAACGGTTGGCAAGTGGTAGCCGCCGGGGCATGGTATATAACTTAATTGCCTGTATTTGCGTATATTTACACGCTGATCCCTCTATAGCTTTGATTGTTTTATATAGCTAAAAGCATTTTACTTAGTTTAATAAAATAATTAAATGTTTGGGAGATGTCATAATCTTGTGGCAAAATATGCATGAAACGCAAATAAATTGCAAATTTGCATACTGCATTATTCAGTTAACCCCTGTTTAACTATGAGTGATAGAACTATTCTGGTTTGGTTTAGAAATGACTTGCGTATTCACGATAACGAAATTTTGTTAGAGGCTGTACGCAAGGCTGATAAAATACTGCCGGTTTATTGTTTTGATCCTTATTATTTTCAGCATACCGAAAGCGGGGGTTCAAAAACAGGGAGCTTCAGAGCGAGGTTCCTTTTAGAAGCCGTTGCTGATCTCCGCAAAAATTTACAGGGTTTTGGTGCCGAATTGATCATCCGTATTGGTAACCCTGCCGAGGTGATCCCGCAGCTTGCCGAAGAATACCAGGTAAATGAAGTTTATCATCACCGTGAAGTAGCTTACGAGGAAACCAACATCTCCGAGCAGGTTGAAACGGCCCTGTGGAAAATGAGGCTTAACCTCAAACATTTCATCGGTCACACCATGTACCATAAGGAAGATCTTCCTTTTCCAATAAAGGATATTCCTGATAGTTTCGCGGTTTTTAAAAAGAAGGTGGAACGTGACAGTAATGTTCGCCCATGCGTGCCAACACCGGATCATATCAGCGTCCCTGAAATTACCGACGCCGGCGAATTGCCAACCTTGCAACAGTTAGGTTTAAATGAGCCTGTTGATGATATGCGCGCTACCGAATATTTTCAGGGGGGCGAAACCGCAGCTTTGGTGCAAATGCATAAGTGTTTTGCCAATGTTGATCAGCTCTTAAAACAAAAAAATGGCCGTAACGGCTCTGATTGCTCTTCAAAACTTTCTCCCTGGATCTCGATAGGGTGTATCTCGCCGCGGCAGGTTTACTGGGAAGTTCAGAAATATGGCAGCAATAGCAACCTGTTAAAGCTTGAACTGCTATGGCGCGATTACTTCAGGTTCATGTTTAAAAAACACGGACAAAAATTTATTAAAGCTAAAGACGAAACCCGGGACCTTGCACCGGATGCCGACCTGCTGCTCCGGAAATGGAAAAATGGCGAAACAGGGGTACCCCTCATAGATGCTGCCATGCATGAGCTTAATGCTACCGGCTATATCAGTAATCAAAACCGGCAGGTAGTAGCGGGGTATTTAGTAAATACCCTCAAAGCCGACTGGGTACAGGGCGCTGCTTATTTTGAAGAAAAGCTTATTGATTACTCGCCGGCCAGCAATTGGGGTAACTGGGCCTTTATTGCCGGTGTTAATGATGCTAAAGAAAGCAAATACGCTATAGTCACCAAACTGCCCAAAGAGCTTGAGGCCAAAACCGATTTTGTGAATACCTGGCAGCCCTCGTCAATTGATGAGGCTGGAGATCTGGTTGGGGTGTAATTGAAGTTCACTGTTATTGCGTTTTGATAGTAGCGGATGCTGTCCGTCATATGACGGATAATGCCCTGTGCGGTATGAGTGGATAGCACTGGAAATCAATTATGATAGATCCGTAATTACCACTGCCGTTCTTCGGCTATATAATTATCAATATCCGTTGTGCTCCACAGTGATGTACCTAAGCCAGATATACCTGACAGTTTTATTTTACTTTTCTTTTGTTTAGGTTTGCGCTGTGCTTGCTTATCGGGTCGCTCAACCTGTAACAGAATTTCTTTGATATTTAAGTCGGTATTCATCCTCACCAATTTAATAAAAATCTTTATCTAATTATTATTTCTATAAACCATCTATTTAAATAACTGTTGTTCTTTTGCCTCAAAACTCCGTATTTTCCTGTTTAAGGATAAAATAGGCTCAACAAAGGGTAAATTTCTTTACAATTAATTATGAAGTATATAGGGGTATATGCTTACTTTTGTACCGTTTTAAAGATCAGTTTCACATGGATCGTCTCAATTATATAAATAGCGGAAACGCTGCCTACATATCTTCCCTATACGAACAGTACAAACAGGAACCGGAATCGGTTGATTTCGGATGGCAAAAATTCTTTGAAGGATTTGATTTCGGTAAAGATACCGATGTTGCCGGAGCAATTGCACCTGCTGCAGTTGGTGAAGCAACTCCTGAACATTTTTTAAAGGAGATCAACGTATTAAACATGATAGATGGTTACCGCTCGCGCGGGCACTTGTTTGCAAAAACAAACCCTGTTCGCGAACGCCGCCATTATTTCCCGGGCAAGGAGCTTGAAACTTTTGGTTTGAGCGAAGCCGACCTTGATACAGTTTTTAACGCCGGTGTTGAAGTTGGTTTGGGCGCTGCCAAATTGCGCGATATCCGCCAGCTGCTTGAGGATACCTACTGCCGTTCAATAGGTACTGAATATAAATACATCCGCAACCCTATTAAAATAAAATGGTTTGAAGAGCGGATGGAAAGCCGCCGCAATGCACCTTCCTTCACTCTTGATGAAAAGAAGGAAATGCTTAACAAGCTGAATGAGGCCGTAACTTTCGAAAACTTTTTGGGTACTAAATTCCTTGGCCAAAAACGTTTTTCATTAGAAGGTGCGGAAGCCCTGATCCCTTCAATGGATTCGGTAATTAAAAAAGGGGCCGATCTGGGTATAGAAGAGTTTATCATTGGTATGGCGCACCGCGGGCGTTTGAACGTGTTGACCAACATTATGGAGAAAACCTATAAAGAGGTGTTCTCTGAGTTTGAAGGTAAAAACTACGATTCTGAATCACCTTTTGGAGGTGACGTTAAATACCACTTAGGCTTTTCAACCGATGTGCATACCAAAAATGGCAAAAAAGTTCACCTGAGCCTTTGCCCTAACCCATCGCACCTGGAAGCTGTTGACCCGGTTGTAGAAGGTATCACCCGTTCAAAAATCGATTTTAAATATGGTGGTGATCATTCAAAGATCGCTCCGATCCTGATCCATGGCGACGCTTCAATTGCCGGTCAGGGTATAGTATATGAAGTTTTACAAATGGAAAAACTGGATGGCTACCGCACCGGCGGCACCATTCACCTGGTTATCAACAACCAGATAGGTTTTACCACCAACTATAAAGATGCACGTTCAAGTACCTATTGTACCGACGTTGCCAAAACGGTGCTTTCGCCGGTTTTTCACGTAAATGGCGATGATGTTGAGGCTTTGGCTTACGTGGTAAACCTGGCTATGGAATACAGGCAGATCTTTAACGAGGACGTATTTATCGATATCCTTTGTTACCGCCGTTATGGCCATAACGAAGCTGATGAGCCTAAATTCACCCAGCCGCTGTTATACAAAGCTATCGACGCGCACCCTAACCCGTTAAAGATTTACAATCAGAAACTGATAGATGAAGGCAGTATAGATGCGGAGTTCCTGAAATCTATTGAAAAAACCTTTAAGGATGAGTTACAGCAAAAGCTGGATGAAGTAAAATCTGAAGAAAGGTTTACCGATACTATTGCCATGTTTGAAGGGGCATGGAGCGGTTTACATTTGGCAAGCCATAAAGAACTGGTAAAAGCTATCGACACATCAGTAGCCGAAGAAACCATATTGGAAATAGGTAACAAACTAACTGTGCTGCCACCTAACAAAGAGTTTTTCAAGAAAATAGAAAAGCTTTTTGAAGACCGCAGCGCAATGGTAAACAAAACCAAAGTATTTGATTGGGCCATGGGCGAATTGCTTGCTTACGGTACTTTGTTAAAAGAAGGTTACCCGATCAGGTTAAGTGGTGAGGATGTGAAACGCGGTACTTTCTCGCATCGCCATGCGGTATTGACGCTGGTTGATTCGGAAGATGAGTTTACACCGCTTGCTGCCATTAACCCCGAAGCTAAACTGAGCATCTATAACTCTTTATTATCTGAGTATGGTGTTTTAGGTTTTGAATACGGCTATGCCCTTGCAAACCCTAACGCACTAACCATTTGGGAGGCCCAGTTTGGCGACTTCTTTAACGGTGCGCAGATCATTGTTGACCAGTACATTGCCAGCGCCGAAACTAAATGGCAGCGTGGTAACGGTTTGGTAATGCTGTTGCCTCACGGTTATGAAGGCCAGGGCCCTGAGCACTCATCTGCACGTGTTGAGCGCTTTCTGGAGCTTTGTGCCGATGATAACATTCAAATTGCCAACTGTACTACTCCCGCTAACTTCTTCCATATTTTAAGGCGTCAAATGCACCGCGATTTCCGCAAGCCATTGATCATCTTTACACCGAAGAGCTTGTTACGTAGTCCTAAATGCGTATCGCCGCTGGAAGATTTTACCAATGGCAAATTCCACGAATTAATAGATGACACTTACGTTGACCCCAAAAAAGTAAAACGTGTGTTGTTATGTACCGGTAAGGTTTATTACGACCTGCTTGATAAACAACAGGCCGATAACCGCAAGGATGTGGCTATTGTACGTGTAGAGCAGCTTTATCCAACTCCGGTTACGCAAATTTTGAAGATCAAAGCCAAATATGAAAAGGCAGAGTTTATCTGGGTACAGGAAGAACCTGAAAACATGGGGGCATGGCCTTACATTTGCCGCAAGTTCCATAATGATAAGGTGATTAACCTGAGCGTTATTTCAAGGATAGAAGGCAGCAGTACAGCAACCGGTTTTGCTAAACAGCATGCCGCCCAGCAGTTATACATAGTTTCAAAAGCTTTTGAGGCCCCCGCCGGCAAAGCGGTTAAAGAAGCTGTTAAAAAAACAACAAAGAAAATGGCTGATGCCGGGGCCGATTGATCTTTCAATTATTATCCGGTAATCCATTAAAGAAATATAAAATCTACAATACTACAATATGAGCTTAGCGATTAAGGTGCCTACCGTAGGCGAATCAATTACAGAAGTAACCCTTTCGAGCTGGAAAAAGAAAGACGGCGACCACGTTGAAATGGACGAGGTTATTGCCGAACTGGAATCAGACAAGGCTACTTTTGAGCTTACTGCCGAAAAAGCCGGTACTTTAAAAATCGTTGCCAATGAAGGCGATGTATTACCAATTGGCGCTGTTGTTGCCAATATTGAAGATGGCGGCGCCGAAGTTGCTGCTCCTGCAGCACAGCCACAGCCTGAAGTTGTAGCTAACGCACCTGCTCCGGCACCGGTTGCTGCGGTTCCGGCTGCTGCGTCAGCATCTGTTGAAATTAAAGTACCACCGGTAGGTGAATCTATTACTGAGGTTACTTTATCACGTTGGATTAAAAAAGATGGTGACGCTGTTGCTATGGACGAAGCTATTGCTGAGCTGGAATCAGATAAAGCGACTTTTGAACTTACTGCCGAGAAAGCAGGCACATTAAAAACAATCGCTAAAGAAGGCGATGTATTAGCTATCGGTGCTGTAGTTTGCACTATTGAAGGTGCAGGCGCATCACAACCGGCCACTACTCCGGTTACCCCGGCGGTTGTTAGCGCTGCTGACGAGTCGCCAAGGGGCGGTGGAGCTGCCGAAAGTGCTAAAACTTATGCATCAGGCACACCATCTCCTGCTGCTGCCAAAATATTAGCCGAAAAAGGTGTTGATCCAAAATCAGTTTCAGGTTCGGGTGTTGACGGCCGTATCACTAAAGGTGATGCCCTTGGTGCGCAAGCCTCTGCAGCTAAACAAGCTGCTCCGGCTGCTCAGCCTGCTGCTGCCGCTCCGGTTGCAACTTCTACAGGTGGTGGTGCCAGGGACGAGAAACGCGAAAAAATGACCTCATTGCGCAAAACCGTTGCTAAACGTTTAGTATCGGTTAAAAATGAAACGGCAATGCTTACCACCTTTAACGAGGTAGATATGCAACCGATCATGGAATTGCGCGGTAAATACAAAGATAAATTCAAAGAAAAACATGGTGTTGGCTTAGGCTTCATGTCGTTCTTTACCAAAGCTGTTACTGAGGCTTTGAAAGACTGGCCGGCTGTAGGTGCACGTATTGAAGGTGAAGAGATCGTATACAGCAATTTTGCTGATATCTCTATCGCTGTATCTGCCCCTAAAGGTTTGGTTGTTCCGGTTATCCGTAATGCTGATAGCATGAGCCTTGCCGAAATTGAAAAGGCTATCGTGGTACTTGCCGGTAAAGCCCGCGAAAATAAACTCACCATCCCTGAAATGACCGGCGGTACATTTACCATTACCAATGGTGGTGTGTTTGGTTCAATGTTATCAACCCCTATCATCAATGCGCCTCAATCGGCCATTTTAGGTATGCATAATATCATTGAGCGCCCTGTTGCCGTAAACGGTCAGGTAGTTATCCGCCCGATGATGTACCTTGCCCTGTCATATGATCACCGCATCATTGACGGCCGCGAATCGGTAAGTTTCCTGGTAAGGGTTAAACAATTGCTTGAAGATCCTGCAAGGTTGTTGTTAGGTGTATAACCCTGCAAAAACTTTATAAAAGAGATCCCGGTTGGCTTTTTCCTTCCGGGATTTTTTATGATAATATTTTATCGGGATATTGGCAAACCATGAATGGGAGGGTTATAAGCGGTTGAACAACTTGTATATAAGCCTAACCTCCGATCTCTAACCTCTAAAACGAACTCTTCACCACCCTCTTTAGCACTAACAAATTTTGCCCGTTGAGACTATAACCGCTGATGTTGTTTTGGTATAGATTTACCAGTTTATCATAGTATAATACTACAATGGGCGATTGCTCCATCATTAGGTTGTCCATTTGGCGATAGAGGGCGAAGCGTTTTTCATCATCTTTTACCTGGTAGGTTTGCTCAAAAAGTTCATCGAACCTTTTGTTGTTGAACCCGGTGTAATTTGGGCCGAAAGGGATTTTGTTTTTGGAATAAAATACCGAAAGATAGTTTTCGGCATCGGGATAATCGGCTATCCACGAACCATAAAAAAAGTTGATGCCGTTCTTGGAGATCAGCTCACGTAAACTTGCACCCTGGGTTATCTCTACATTTGTTTTTATGCCGATACGTTCCAGTTGGCCCTGTACATATTCTATTAAACTGCGGTACCCAACGGTGGTAGCCAGGGTAATTTCGGGCATGTTTTTACCATTGGGATAACCGGCATCACGAAGCAGGCAACGGGCTTTTTCCGGGTCGTAAGTATAGCCTTTTACTCCCGTCCCATTAAAACCAGGCATGCCTTCGGGCACAAAACCTTCATAGCCCGGTGTACCCATACTGTTGCGCAGATATTTGATCATCTTTTCGCGGTCGATGGCGTAGTTGATGGCCTGTCTGATCTTAAGTATTTTTAAAGGGGATTTTTTTACAATGGGTAAAGTGGTATCCACCAGCATACCCAGGTAAATGGTGTTCAGGTAAGGAGCGGTATTGAGTATAAACTTACCCTTATATTTTTGCGTTATCTTGCCTGCTTTGGTGAGGATATCATCGCGATAGCTGCCGTCGATATCATTCAAAAAATCGATATTCTTTTTTACAAACTCCAGGAACGAGGTTTGCTTATCAGCAATAAAGGTGGAGCGGATAGCATCGAGGTAGGGCAGGCGGTTACCTTTTTCATCCTTTTCCCAGTAATGCTCGTTTTTTAAAAACACCAGTACTTCACCTTCTTTCCAGTATTTAAACCTGAAAGGGCCGGTACCTACCGGATGGCTCCTGAAATCCTTGCCATAAAACTCGACTACCTCTTTGGGTACTACAGAACAATATTGCGCAGTAAGCAAACTTAAAAACGGCGCAAAAGGTTGTTTTAGCCTGATTTGAAAAGTGCTGTCATCGGGCGCCATGAACGCGCTTTTGTCCTTTACCTTATCGCTGAAGATCCATGAGCCGGATGAGGCCACTTTTGGATCGATCAAACGACCGAAGCTATAGGCAAAATCTGAAGCCACTGCCTTTCGGCCTATACCATTTGCAAAATGAGGGTCGTCATGAAAATAAACATCATTGCGGAGGTGAAAGGTATAAAGCAAGCCATCTGCCGATGTTTCCCAGCTTTTAGCTATACAGGGAATGGTTTTTAAACTGTCATTGATCTGTACCAGGCCATTATAAAGCTGGTTATCCATCCATATGGTATAATGGTTACGGCAAAAGGCGGGATCAAGTGAAGTAAGCCCTTCTTCCAGGTTGATATTAAAAACCGTTTTATGCTGATTGGAAGAGGTATCGGTATGGCAGGCGCAAAGCTGAATTGTGAATAACAACAAAAGGTAAGTGATCAGCTTATTCATTCAGGCTAATATATTAAATATAGCGTTAGCGGTGTAAATGAATAGTTGATTATTACGTGTAGATGATATGGATTGAAAGTGATGATAAAAGCTAAAATAAAAAAGTAAAGCCACCGCCTTTTGAGGGCTTTTTCATTTCTTCAAACTTTCCAATTTCCTGATTGATCAAAAAAGAATACTCGCCTGCCATGAACTCACGAAATACTTCAATATTTTCCTGTTCGCGGGTATCAATCAGCGCCTGGATATAGGCTACTTTATTTTCACTCCGTACCATTGCCAATGGAAGATTGTAATAGGCCTGAATGTAGTTCATTAATAATCGCGAAGTACGTCCGTTGCCATCATAATAAGGATGTATGCTTACAAGATTGAAATGCGCATCGAAGGATAGGTTGATTTGTTCTGCGATAGACAGGGGGGAACTGATAGACTCGTTAAGCTTATTTACCAATTCATTCGTCAAACGTTCTACTTTATCGAAATTAGGAAAATAGGAAATGCCTGCAGTAACATTGCCTTTTCGGAATGCCCCGGTTCGTGAATCAACTGTGCCGAGCATAGTATTGTAAACCTTGCCGGTATTTTTCATAACCATTGCATTTATCTCCTTTAACAGAGGTACTGATAATGCTCTTTTTGCTTTTGCATTTTTAATTGTAAAAAGGAGGGCCGCGTGATGATCTGTTACCATCAGGCTGTCTTCCAACGGCTTGCCGTTGGGAGTACGCCCTTCATTGATCAGCACTTGTGTTTCTACCTCTGTCAATGTTGAGCCTTCGATCCGTGTGGAGTGATAGTCAATTGAAATAAGGTTAAACCGATCATGGTCAATTACATCGGTTATGCCAAGGTCGTTGTATTTTTCTATGAGGTTAACTATTTCCATCGTTTCAACAACGCGAAAATACTTATAAGTTTTTGTATAGTGGTTCAGTTGCCTGGCACCGATAAACCTGGCAACTGAATTTAACTTTACTACGCATCAATACCAGTCAATCCCTTATAAAAATGTTTGGCATAACCTGCTATCAGCACATCGTGATCATTTCCGTTAATGATGCGGCGGGCGTTGATCCAGTCGGCATGGGTGACATCAAAGTATTTGCCTAAGCCAACGCCGGTAAACATGCCTTTTGTCATCCCTTCAATCATAATATTGGCTGCTATATCAGGCTGAAGCGCCAGCTCGGGATGGTTGAGCAGGTCGAGATGTAAATGTTTGCCCATGGCATCATAGTTCTCGTACCAGGTTAATTGCACAAAACCGCGACCATAGTAAAGCTGATCGGGCGTTGTATAAGGAATACGGTGACCAGGCCCCCCGCCCATTTTAAATTTTTCGCCATAGGGATGGCCTTTCCCTTTGCCAAACTCATTTATCGGCTGCATGGTGCCTGCGCATTCATGGTAAACTGTACCCAGCATGTAGGCTACTTTGCGTTGATCGGTAATGCCGGCGTCTGCTGCGGCTTTTAAAATGGTTTCGATGCCATCGACCTGGCTTTGTGAAATGTGGCCTTTAAATACAGACGCACGAATGGTGTCATAAAATTCTTTTGTACCTGGCATGATAATAAAATTTAGGTATTCGTAATAAAATTAATTGCTGTAAACGAATGTTTCAGATTAAAAAGGTGTGGAAGATTTAGGTAAATATAAATATTCGCGTTTGGAATACCAAGGCTGATATTCAAAGAGTTGTGATGGGATTTTTAAACGAATTACGAGTGTTGGTTAAAAACCTACATAAAGCGGGATTATGTTTTATAAAGCAAATTTTAAAGTGCCCGTTTTATTATACAGGCACTTTAAATTAAAACCGCTCTTTCAAAAACTTGCCTGTGTAGCTGTCTTTTTGTTTTAAAAGCTCTTCGGGAACGCCCTCAAATACTACCTTACCGCCACGGTCACCACCTTCCGGGCCAATATCGATAACCCAGTCGGCACATTTGATCACATCCATGTTATGCTCAATAACAATGATGGTATTGCCATGATCAAGCAATGCATCAAATGATTTCAGCAGTTTTTTAATATCGGCAAAGTGCAAACCGGTGGTAGGTTCATCAAAAATAAACAATGTTTTATTGGTGTTATTGCCTTTTACCAGGAACGATGCCAGCTTGATACGCTGTGCTTCGCCTCCTGATAGGGTATTTGACGACTGCCCCAATTGTACATAACCCAAACCAACATCAACCAACGGTTTTATTTTAGCGATGATCTTAGGCTCTTTGGCAAAAAACTCAACAGCCTCATCAATGGTCATGTTCAGGATCTCCGATACGTTTTTTTCTTTGTATTGGATATCTAAGATATGCTGCTTAAAACGATGGCCCCCGCAGGTTTCGCAGGTAAGGAAGATATCAGCCATGAACTGCATCTCTATTTTGACTTCCCCTTCGCCCTGGCAAACATCGCAGCGGCCCCCCTCAACATTAAAGGAAAACGCCGAAGGTTTTAACCCGGCGGCTTTTGCTGCCGGCTGAGCGGCGTACAGGTTGCGGATCTCGTCCCAGGCTTTAACATAAGTAACCGGGTTTGAGCGCGATGAACGGCCTATCGGGTTTTGGTCGACCAGTTCAACCTGTTCAATTTTGCTGTAATCACCGTCAATGGCATCATATGAGCCCGTTTGTTCGCCCGAATAGTTTCCTAAGGCTTTTTGAACTGCAGGAGCAAGGATACGTTTTACCAAACTGGTTTTACCCGAGCCGGATACGCCGGTAACAACAGTAAGTACGCCTAACGGAAATTTGGCGTTTACATGTTTCAGGTTGTTTTCGCGCGCGCCTTTTATTTCAATAAAATCGTGCCATTTGCGGCGGCTTGCGGGGATAGCAATTTCTTCCCTGCCGCTCAGGTATTTGCCGGTGAGGCTTTTATCGTCTTTTATAATTTCGTTATAGGTACCGGTAAAGATCAGCTCCCCGCCATGGGTACCGGCCTCCGGGCCAATATCAATGATGTGGTCGGCAGCTTTCATGATCTCTTCCTCGTGCTCAACAACCAATACCGTGTTGCCTACATCGCGGAGGGATTTTAATACGCTGATCAATCGTTGGGTATCGCGCGGGTGCAAACCAATGCTTGGCTCATCCAGTACATAAACGGAACCTACCAGGCTGCTGCCCAGTGAAGTAGCCAGGTTAATGCGCTGTGATTCACCGCCCGATAATGTATTTGATAAACGGTTGAGTGTTAAATAGCTCAAGCCTACATCATTTAAAAAGCCGAGGCGGTTGGTTATTTCCATCAGCAAACGTTTACCGATTTTGGCATCTGTTTCACTGAGTTCAAGTGATTTAAAAAATTCAAACGCTTTATCCAGCGGCATCAGTACCACATCGGTTATCGACTTTTCGTTGATCTTTACGTAGGAGGCATCCATCCGCAAACGGCTGCCCTTGCACTCCGGACAGGTAGTTTTGCCCCTGTATCGCGAGAGCAAAACACGGTACTGGATTTTATAGGTTTGCTCCTCCATCTCCTTGAAAAACTCATCAAGACCACGGAAAAACTTATTGCCTTTCCATAAAAGGCGTTGTTCTTTTTCGGTTAGCTGATTGTATTGACGGTGGATAGGAAAGTCGAACTTTAAGGCGTGCCTTACCAGTGCATCGTTCCATTCGCGCATTTTTTCGCCGCGCCAGGGGGCAATAGCTCCCTCGTAAATAGATTTGCTTTTATCCGGAATAACCAGGTCTTCATCAATGCCAATCACCTTGCCATAACCTTCGCATTTTTTGCAGGCGCCGTATGGATTATTAAAGCTGAAAAAGTTTGGAGTTGGCTCTTCAAACTTCAATCCGTCTAACTCAAAACGGTCGCAAAAAAAGCGCTCATGTTCGGTATCGCCGTCAGGTTCCTGGAAGCGGACAAAACAATCGCCTTTGCCTTCAAAGAAGGCCGTTTGTATCGAATCGCCTAAGCGGCTAATAGTTTCGTCTTCTTCATTCTTGGTAACGCGGTCAACAACTATGCGTACAACGGTTTGCTGGTCTGCTTCCGCAGTTTCCGGGGTGTTTTTTTTTGCTTTCGTTTTTTTGATCTCAACCGCAGGCTCAGCTGCTACGAGCGGTACGTTTTCCACGGCCTGGTCCTCAAGCAGCGATTCAATGCGCGAAAGTTTGCCGTTATATTCAACACGTACAAAGCCCTTCTGCATTAATACGGCAAGTTCTTCTTTAAGGCTCCGGTTATTGTGCGGGTGCAGGGGAGCAAGAATGGTTACCTGGGTTTCGTTAGGCAATGAAAGCACAAAGTTCACCACGTCGGTCACCGAATCTTTCTTCACAATGTTGCCCGATATGGGTGATATGGTTTTACCGATGCGTGAAAAAAGCAGTTTCAGATAATCATAGATCTCGGTTGATGTGCCAACAGTTGAGCGTGGGTTTGAAGTAATTACCTTTTGCTCAATGGCTATGGCTGGCGCAATACCCTTAATATAATCAACATCGGGCTTGTTCATACGGCCCAAAAACTGGCGGGCATATGATGAAAGGCTTTCCACGTAGCGGCGCTGACCCTCGGCGTACAAAGTATCGAAAGCGAGCGATGATTTGCCCGAGCCCGACATGCCGGTAACTACCACCAGTTTATTTTTGGGAATAGCCACATCAAGGTTTTTAAGGTTGTGCACCCTTGCGCCTTTTATGATAATATGTTTTTGCGGATCTTTTTCTGCTTCTTTACTCATTCTATTGAATTAGTTCATAGTTGATGGTTGATGGATCATAGTAGGATGCTTTGCAGGTTAGTGGCAAAATTTATACCATGAACCATGATCTATTAACCCTGAACTTTTGCGAATGCAAAAATCCTAAAATATTTAGCAGAATCCAAATGAGTTTTAATTGTTTATTGGATTAAACTACGTGAAATATTGGAGTTTACAGTTTGCTGACTTTTTAAAACTTAATGTTGTTTTAACAACTACTTTTTAAAAAATTTATTTTGGTGAATGATTAAACCTTCGGTATTAAAAATCAGTCTAAAGGAAGTGTGCCAAATAAATGATGGTTTTATAGTTAATTATACCGATTAATAGTAAAGTAGGACGCAAAAAAAAAAATTTTATTTGTTTTTTTATCAATAATTTATTTTATTTGAGCAAACAAATCTTTAACCCCTAAGGAGCACGCTATAGAATATACTTTACTTTAAAAGGTTTTAACTAAAAATTAAGTTTAAGTAGTACTTTCTATGGATTTTCAATTGAAGAGTGATCAGGATCTAATCCATCTATATGTAGCCGGCGATGAAGCCGGTTTGGTAGAATTGATAAGGCGTTACCAATCAAAAATATATACTTCTATTTATCTGCTGGTAAAAGATGAATACCTTGCTGAAGATATTTTTCAGGATGCATTTATAAAGGTGATTAACACCCTTAAAGCCGGCAAATATAATGAGGAAGGTAAATTTTTGCCTTGGGTAACCCGTATTGCACATAACCTGGTGATTGACCATTTTCGCCGCGAAAAACGTGCGCCTATGATCAGCAATGGCGATGATTTCGACATTTTTGAAGTGCTTGGTAATTATGATGAAAGTACCGAGGATAAAATGGTTAGGGACCAAACCCATAAGGATCTTAAAGCGCTGATCCAATTGCTTCCATCCGAACAAAAGGAGGTGCTCATTATGCGCCATTTCGGCGATATGAGTTTTAAAGAGATTGCCGATATTACTGATGTTAGTATCAATACCGCTCTTGGCCGTATGCGTTATGCCCTTAATAACCTCCGCAAAATGATGCAGAGCAAAGAGCTTAGCCTGAAAAATTAGTTTTTCGGTATAAGAGATCAGAGATAAAAGGTTAGAATATTATTGTTTAGGTTAAACCGGATAATAATATTCTAACCTTATTTTTTGCATGAAATTTTGATATTATTTCGTTAGTTCCTGATATAAAGTTATTTACTGTTGCAATAACCTAATTCATAGCTTCCAGTCGCTAATTTCTTTAAATAAAAATTTCATTTAATTTTCATTTAACAAAATATTATCTTTAAGCCACCGTTATAAACCATATAAAAATTATAGTAAAATAAGCTTATGGATGAAACCTTTACAAAAACGTTAAATGCATTAGCTAACGAAGCTGAAATGAACAGGAATGCACAAGAAAATCTGGATGCCGACGAAGTGATTTTTTACAATTCAATTCGTGCTGATTTGGACCTGCTGATCAGGAAACCCAAGGTGCAGACCATACACCAGATCCTGGATTATTCAAAAAGCTTACGTTAGTATTTATTGCGGATTTCCCCACTGGTTCATAGATCATGATTGTTGAAAAGGTTACCGATGCGAATCGAAAAACCGAAACCCAATAAGTGATTTATGAACCTTTCTATTTTTAAGGCGGCCTATGGCTGATGGATCATAGTTCATGGTTTTTTATTGTTGTGAATATCTATACTTTTGAACCGGATCATTATTGTGTTAAGCTGGGTGCTTCAGCCATGATCCATGAACTATCAACCATGAACTAAAAATGCTAAAAGCCGAACGCTACCGCCATTTTGTTGATTATTTTTCTAAAAACCAGCCTAACCCGGTTACGGAGCTGCATTATAATAACCCATTTCAGTTATTGGTGGCCGTTATACTTTCGGCACAGTGTACGGATAAGCGCATTAACCAGGTAACGCCGGCACTGTTTGAGCGTTTCCCAACCCCGCAAGATTTGGCCGCTGCAACATCCGACGAGGTTTTTGCATACATCCGGTCTGTAAGTTATCCTAATAACAAAGCCAAACATTTGGTAGGCATGGGCAAAATGCTTGTGGAAGTTTTTAATGGCGAAATACCCTCCGGGATCGAAAACCTGCAAAAGTTACCCGGTGTAGGCCGTAAAACAGCCAATGTAATTGCCTCTGTTATTTTTGAAGAACCGGCCATGGCTGTTGATACGCATGTTTTTAGGGTGGCCAACCGCATTGGCCTTACCAATAATGCCCGTACCCCGCTGGCTGTTGAAAAACAGTTGGTACAAAATATCCCTAAAGAATATATCGGAATTGCACATCACTGGCTTATATTGCACGGGCGGTATATTTGTTTAGCGCGAAGCCCTAAATGCGATGTTTGTCCGTTAACGTGGTTTTGCTGGTATTATGAACGTAACAATACTGAAGCCGCGCTGCAACGGGCCGAAGCTGCTAAAGTTAAGAAAGCCAAAGAAGCTAAAAAGAAAAAGGCACTTAATACTATAAGTAAGGAATTGAAGAAGAGGAGTGTGGAGAATTAGTTGATTAAGTGAATGGTTGACTTAGTGAGTAGTTACTATATTTACTAAGTTAACCTAATTAACTATTCACCTAATCAACCACTCACTTAAAAAATAAATTACTAAAAAAATTAGTAATTGTAAAAAATGTAATTATATTTGTTGAAGAAATTAATACGATGGCTAACATAGATAAAAATAGCGCTGATAAATTGAAGGCATTACAGCTTACGTTAGATAAGCTGGAAAAATCATACGGTAAAGGTACCATCATGAAATTGGGCGAATCCGTAATTGAACAAACTGAAGTTATATCAACCGGCTCATTAGGGCTTGATATTGCTTTGGGAGTTAACGGTTTGCCTAAAGGAAGGATCATTGAAATCTACGGGCCTGAATCGTCAGGTAAAACGACTTTGGCTATCCATGCTATTGCCGAATCGCAAAAGAACGGTGGTATCGCCGCCTTTATTGATGCGGAGCATGCTTTCGACCGTTTTTATGCCAAGAAATTAGGCGTAGATGTTGAGAACCTCCTGATCTCTCAACCGGATAACGGTGAACAGGCGCTGGAGATTGCCGATAACCTGATCCGCTCGGGCGCTATTGATATTTTGGTTATTGACTCTGTTGCGGCGTTGGTGCCCAAAGCCGAGATTGAAGGTGAAATGGGCGATTCAAAAATGGGCCTGCATGCACGTTTAATGTCACAGGCATTACGTAAGCTAACCGGTACCATTAGTAAAACAGGATGTTGCTGTATCTTTATTAATCAGCTGCGCGATAAGATCGGCGTTATGTTTGGTAACCCTGAAACTACAACGGGTGGTAATGCATTGAAATTTTATGCTTCAGTGCGTTTGGATGTTCGCCGGATCTCGCAAATTAAAGATACCGACGAGGTTTCAGGTAACCGTGTAAAAGTTAAGATCGTCAAAAATAAAGTTGCTCCGCCATTCCGCATAGCTGAGTTTGATATCATGTTTGGCGAAGGTATTTCAAAAGCAGGCGAGATCATTGACCTGGGTGTTGAATACAACATTATTAAAAAAGCAGGCTCATGGTTTAGCTATGGCGAAACCCGTTTGGGCCAGGGTCGCGATGCTGTTAAACAACTGATCCTTGATAATCCTGAGCTACAGGAAGAATTGGAAAATAAGATCAAAGAAACGGTAACCGGCGAAAGCATGGAAGAAGTTTAATTGGGATTATACTGATGATTGTGTGATTTCACTGATAAACTAAACTAATACAACAAAAGCCTTTCATGCGGAAGGCTTTTGTTGTAAAATATAAAGCTACCGCGGGTTTAGCGCAGCGTAACCCGTGGTGTAATATCATTTAAGCTTTCAGCTTAAATAAAAAAAGTAAACCTAAATCATGAGCCGCAATTATAAATTCCACAATCAGGAGTTTCCCTATTTTGTAACCTTCACCGTTGTGCAATGGATAGATGTATTTACCAGAATTGAATACAAAGATATCCTTGTTGAAAGCTTGAAATATTGCGTCAAAAACAAAGGGCTCAAGTTATATGCCTGGATAATCAAGAGCAACCATGTACACTTAATTATCGGAACAACGGATAAACCAATGCAGGATATCTTAAGGGATATCAAAAGGCATACTTCTAAAACTATCACCAAAGCCATTGCCGAAAATTTGCAGGAGAGCAGGCGCAAGTGGTTGCTTTGGTTCTTTGAACGGGAGGGAAGGAAGGATCCTGGCAACGAGCATTACAAGTTTTGGCAATCGGGTAACCATCCAATTGAGTTATTTGGCGATAAAATGATCGATCAAAAGCTTGATTATTTGCATAATAATCCTGTTGTGGCTGGTTGGGTTGATCGGCCGGAGCATTTTCTTTATAGCAGTGCGAGGGATTATATCGGTGATAAAGGTTTGATTGATATTGAATTGATGTGTTAATATATAGCATGATTTAAGCTGGAAGCTTAAATCATGCTATACCACGGGTTACGCTGCGCTAAACCCGCGGCAGTAGTGTAACCCGCGCTAAACCCGCGGCAGTACTATGTTAGCAATTGTTCCCGTTTTTCTACAAAAAGAATATCTTTATCACCGCATAAACCGGAAAAAAACTATGGGGTCATCAAAAGAGATTGTTACAAATATGTTTGCTGCGGGAGGTATTACCATGAACGGGAATAACCCCTGGGATGTACAGGTACACAACCCTAAATTGTATGATCGCTTGCTGGCCGGTGGTTCGCTGGGTTTTGGGGAAGCCTATATGGAAGGCTGGTGGGATTGTGAAGCGCTTGACGAATTCTTTTTTCGCGTCCAGTATCACCGGGTTGATAAAATGATTCCGCGTGACTTAAATACACTTAAATATTTTCTTAAAGCAAAGTTTAGCAATCAGCAAACCAAATCAAAGGCTAAAGAGGTTGCTCATAAGCATTATGATATTGGTAACGACCTGTTTGAGCTGATGCTTGATAAACGAATGATGTACTCCTGTGCCTATTGGGAAACGGCACAAACATTGGATGAAGCTCAGGAAGCTAAGCTTGATCTGATTTGTCGTAAGTTAAAATTGGAACCCGGCATGAGCTTACTTGATATAGGTTGTGGATGGGGCGGGCTTCTTCGATATGCGGCCGAAAAGTATGGCGTAAAAGGAGTTGGCGTAACCCTTTCAGAAGAGCAGGCTATTATTGCAGAGGAAACTAATAAAGGGTTACCTGTAGAGATTAGGGTGCAGGATTATCGAGATGTGCATGAAAAGTTTGACAGGATAGTTTCTGTCGGGATGCTTGAACATGTTGGCTATCGTAATTATCGTATCTTTATGGAAACAGTGAACGAAAATTTAGCGGATGATGGCATTTGTCTGCTTCATACCATAGGCGGTAATTACTCAACTAAAGTTACCGACCCCTGGATTGCGAAATACATATTTCCGAATGGGATGTTGCCATCTGCTGCTCAATTATCAACCGCATGGCAGGGCTTATTTATTTTGGAGGATTGGCATAACTTCGGTGTATATTACGACCGAACCTGTATGGAGTGGCGAAAAAACTTTGAGCAAAGCTGGCCGCAGCTTAGTGCCAGATATGGAGGGACGTTTTACCGCATGTGGCGCTACTATCTAAGCGCCAGCGCTGCATCTTTCCGTTCAAGGAAAAATCATTTATGGCATATTGTTTTAACCAAACCAAAGCATCTGGGATTATACAAGTCAATAAGATAATCCCCTCTTCTCACTATTGAATAAATGACGTAAAAGTACGTATTCAATAAGCGTGTTTTTACTTATTTGAAAATCAAGTATTTGGATTTACTTTAAATCTATTCAGTAAAATCCTAAATGCTTGCTATATGATGCTATCATATTTGAACCGGCCTTTCCGTTTTTATCGAAAAGGCGTGCCTGCTCTTTTACTCTTGCTATTATTAAGCAGCTGTTACACAGCCCGGGTCGAAACCAAAGCGCAAGCCGGCACGGAGGTATCACATCAAAATGTAAACTTCTTTTTTTGGGGGGCTATCCAAAGCCCAAAAAGAATAGTTACCCCCATATGTGATTCACTTGGCGTTAATGGAATGGCTGAAGTTACAGTGAAGAATAATTTCGGTTACTCGTTACTTACGGTGGTAACTCTTGGGATCTGGAGCCCTGCAAGGGTAGAGTGGAAATGCGCTAAACCTTGTGCCAAAGAAGGCGTAATTGGAAAATAGCTATGAAAGTTATTAAAACAGGAGTCAGCAGCTGGGAAAACCGGCACGAAACTTTTACCGAGCAAATTAAAGACCTGTATGAATTGGGCAACGAAGACAATCTTGATGCCCTTGAGGGTTATAATGACGCTACTAAAGGGCTTCAAAACATAATTAAAGAAGCCATTGAAACTAATACTCCATTGCGATCATTAGGGGCAGGCTGGTCATGGACAAAAATAGCAACGGTTAAAGATGGCGTGATGCTGGATACAAAACCGCTTAATACCAGGTTTACCATAGCAGATACAGCGGTTAACCCGGCTTATACAGGTAACAAGGATCATTTACTTTTTGCACAAAGTGGTAATGGTATCTGGGAGCTCGGCGCATTTTTGAAAAACAGGGGCTTGTCACTTAAAACTTCGGGGGCCAGTAACGGGCAAACTATAGCCGGTGCAGTTGGTACGGGAACGCATGGCTCGGCTTTTGACTTTGGTGCAACACCAGATTTTGTGGTAGGGCTACACATTGTAGTAAGTCCCGACAGGCATATCTGGCTGGAAAGGGCTTCGGCACCGGTGGTGGCACAACGCTTTATAGATTTGTTACAGACTGAACTGGTACAGGATGATGAGCTTTTCAATGCTGCCTTGGTAAGCTTCGGCAGTTTCGGGATTATACATGGTATGCTACTGGAAACAGAACCTCTGTTTTTATTAGAAACTTATGTGCAGCGACTTCCTTATGATATGGAGCTGCGGGGTATGATGGCGGCACTTGATTTTAGCAATTCCAATAAGCTGCCTTGTGGTAATGAACGCCCGTTTCATTTTTCGGTATTGCTTAACCCGTATGATCTGGATAAGGGGGCCTTTGTAACCACTATGTATAAGCGCCCGTATCGCACCAACTATCAGCCGCCGGTTGATAATGCGGCAGGGATCGGTCCGGGGGATGATGCCGCCAGTTTTATAGGTACTATTACTGATGCTGTACCTGCTTTGGTGCCCATTGTGGTAACCAAGGTGTTGAACACCAGCATGACGACCAATACTGATCCTCACTTTGGCACACTTGGCGAAATTTTCAGCAATACTACTTTAAGGGGCAAGTTGCTGAGCTCGGCCATTGGTTTCCCGGCAGAACTTTCGCCCAAAGTTGCCGACCTGATGCTGAAGATCAATAAAGATATCGGCCCTTTCAGCGGTGTGTTTTCATTCAGGTTTGTTAAGCAAACCAAAGCAACATTGGGCTTCACCCGGTTTGAACATACCTGCATTATGGAGTTGGATGCACCGCTATCAGACAAAGCGTATAACTTTTATACCCAGGTATGGTTGATGCTTGAGCATGAAAATATCCCCTTTACATTTCATTGGGGCAAAGCTAACGAAGTTACTCCGCAACGCATTCAAAGAATGTATGGCGATGCAGCTACCCGTTGGATCAACGCCAGAAAAACCCTGCTCAATGCTGATTGCCAGAAAGTTTTTACCAATCAAATTACGCAGCAATGGGGGCTGGCCTAACATATGGAAGTTATGGAAAGGTTGTACCGTGCTGCCTGCTATTTTTGTGCTGTGCAATAGCAGAGTTAAAAGCCCAAACCTCCGGGCAAATTATCAATGAGGTAAAAGCGATCAACAGCAAGATAACCAATTACACTAATAGCGATGGCCAGGGGATGCTGATCTCCAACAAGGCCATGAATATCTTCCTGTCAAAGAAGGCGAGCTCCTATCTCTCCGGTAATGAAGATCTTTCGTTGTATAAAAATTATGTTAATATCAACGCGGCCGAGGGGATGGTCAGCATCAATCATAACTTTCACCAACCGGTTGATGGTGATGATTGGGTAAGATCATTTGTAGTAGTGGGCGCAAGGGTAAATATTGCCAACGCATATTCGGCAAAAAGTGCTAACAGGTATTATGATAATCAACTGGGTTTTACCATTCAAAAAACATGGATGGGAAAGCCGAAAACTTATTATGCAGCCAATGGCGATTTCAAAATGGAGATGGATGCTGCCCGGGCATTAATGGTAAATACAATCGCTCAAAGTATCGACAAAAAAGCCGAAGAGTTTGAGCAATCCCTGAATGCCTTGAAGCAGGATGAAGTGCCCGGACAAAATTTGAATGAAGTAAAAAGCAAACTCCGAAAAACCTTTTATGCTTCGCTTCGGGCAGATTATTTGCAACAATTTTCCGAACAGCAATCAGAACTATTGGTTAATACAGGCAATTATAACCTGGTAACCGATACCTGGACAAGCTTAGGGATTTATATCCCGGTTATTCCACAAAAGTTTATGGTAAGCAATGATGTTAATACACAGGTTAACAAACATTATAACTACCCGCTCGAATTATTTGTAAGCCATACCCGCTTTTGGGAAAGCCCCAGATTAGGGAGATTCTTTTTAACTTTTGCCGGTAAGTGCTTTATCAATAACTCGGTACAAAGCGGTTCTCTGTTCAGCGCTGATGTAACAGGGCAACAAGGTGATGACGGGACAAATGCGATCACCATAAATAAAGGCGACCGATACATAGGCCAATATAAAAACTTTATAACACCCGTTGCGGCAGGTAAGTTGGTGTATATCCCCGGAACCTCACATGTTGGCATTAGTTTCCGGATAGAAAAAAACTGGGGGACTTATAAGGCGCTTAACTCTATTATCGGGATCCCTATTGTATTGATCGATAAAAAAGGTGTGCCCGCCATAAATTTTGAAGCACAACTTTTGCTTCAGGACATGAATAACTCCTTAAAAGATACCCGACTGCCTTACAATAAAACAGCAATCGGGCTAACGGTGGGGATCCCGTTTAGTAAAATAGTTTACTAAACGAGCCCAGTCATCTCTTCTAAAACCGCTCTTTTCAAAGCCATGATATAGCCAACATGCAAACCATCATGAAATGGCACAAAGCGGATTGCTTCCTCTATATTGCTCAAGGTAACACCATAACGGGTTGTCATAGGTTGATAGTTTGAGAAAATACCTGTCTGGTAATCTTCCTCCATTTTATCAATAGTTGCAATAAGGAGCTCTTTAACTTCGGCTATGTCATCAGCATTAATAAAGCCCTGCGGTTTGGTTTCGGGGCGGTATGGTGTATAATATTTGTCATCAACAACAATGGGTACACCTGCGCGGGTATAGCAAATACCCTGTTGCCCGGAAATCATATGCGCCAGGTTCCAGACCAGGTTGTTGTTGAATCCGGCAGGGATATGGTTAAGTTGTTCGGGAGTAAGGTCTTTAACAACATTAAGCAGCATCAGGCGTGGTTTTTTGATAACCTCAAATTCTTGTTTCATTTTATATCGGAAGGGTTAAGGCTTTACAGCTGCGCTAAATTATGAAGATTGTGGTATGTTTTTCGTCAAATTATCACATCGCCGCCGCCAACGTTTTATGGCTTATATCTTTTATTATACCTTTGCCCATTCATTTACTCATCCATTTTAATGCAGGATATCTCTTTAAATAGCACGCCGGTAAAATATAATAAGCCAATAATTTATTTTTTACTGCTGTGGGCTTTGCTAAACGCTGTACAGGCATTTACGCTCGAGATCCATGCGGATGAGGCCTACTACTGGGTGTATTCCCGATTTTTAGATTGGGGATATTATGATCACCCTCCTATGGTGGCCGTTTTTATTAAGGCAGGCTACAGCATGATGCATAATGAATTTGGCCTGAGGTTTTTTACGGTGATTAGCACCACAGCGTCCTTGTACCTGATGTGGATGATGTTAAAGCGGTATAAAGTTGATGCCATTAACTTTATACTGGTGATTTCGGGCATCTTCGTGTTCCATATTTACGGCTTTACCACTACGCCCGATGCACCCCTGTTGTTCTTTACAGTGCTGTTCCTTTATTTTTATCAGCAGTATATTGAAGAGGATAGCTTAAAACTGGCCGTTATATTGGGAGTTGTGATTGCCTGCCTGTTGTATAGCAAATATCACGGCATTTTGCTGGTTGCTTTCACGCTGGCATCCAACATTAAATTACTTAAGCGGGGATCTTTTTATGGTATTGTATTACTGGCACTGGCTTTATATGCACCGCATATCATTTGGCAGGCAAAGCACGGCTTCCCGTCATTAAGTTACCACTTATCCGAACGCTCAAACGAGCAATATAACTTTGAATATACTTATGTGTACCCTTTGGGGCAGTTGCTGATGGCCGGTCCGCTGATTGGTTGGCTATTATTTTATAAGGGATTTACTGCAAAAGTTCAGGATACTTTTACCCAGGCCCTTTTAGTTAACGCTATTGGGATCCTGGCATTCTTTTTCCTTACGTCGTTTAAAGGTGAGGTTCAACTGCATTGGACACTTATCGCTTACGTTCCGCTGGCTATGGTGGTGCTTATCCGTTTTACACAGCCCGGGGCAAAACCTAAATGGTTTAACCGCTTGGCTGTGATGAATATTGGTATGATAGTTATCTTACGTGTAGCGCTCATAATTGCCTTTCCTCCCTTGTTAAAAGTTGATGCCATGCGCAGCTTTTTTGGTTTTAAAGATTGGGCCCATCTTATTCATGAAAAGGCCGGAGGTAACTATGTGATTTTTAACGAGGGGTTCCAGAACCCGTCGAAATATAATTTCTACAACAATACTACACGCGGGTTTGATTACGATGCCCGTTACTATCGCCGTACCCAGTATGATATCTGGCCTATTGAGGATAGCATTCAGCATAAAAGGGTTTATGTGGTAAACAATACCTATCCGGATCGCGCCATTAGTACCGATTCTATGAAAATTTACGCAGGTACCTGGTATGGTGGCTGGGTTGATGATGTCCGCACCTATCAGAAGATCGATTTTCAGGTGGAATCTTATAAAGAAATCCTGGCGCCCGGACAGAAAAAAGATTTTGATCTCACTTTCAAAAATCCATATCCTTTTCCTATCAGTTTTACTAATACCAACCAAAAACACAAGGTGTTTTTAGAGGCATGCTTTTTCAAGAGTATCAACCAGGTAGGCATGCAGCAATCTGACGATAGCTTTAACCGTATTTCATTAAAAACCGGCGAGACCGGGCATTTTAAATTTAACGTGGCCGCCCCAATGCAGCCTGGTAAGTACGAACTGATCTTCTCCATCCGTACCGAACCGTTTCCGGGAGGCCGAAACAATAAGATCATTAACATCACAGTAAAATAATAAATCAGCTATGTTTAAACGCATATACCTTTTAATTCTTTTTTCAATCATAACCACTACCGCCGCTCTTGCACAGGGCAGCCTCGATATTCATTTTAACGGTTTAGGTTTTATGGATAACCGCGAGTACAAGGATTTTGTGGCCCGCTCGCGTACTTATTCAGGAGTACGTACCGCGCTTGACCTGGGCCTGAATATCGATAGTGTGAACCATTTTATTGTAGGGGTTAACGGTATTCACGAGTTTGGCGCAAAACCTTATTTTTTGAAAGTTAATCCGGTTGCTTATTACAGCTTTACAGGCAAAAACTGGTTATTTAATGCCGGTGCTTTCCCGCGGGAAGGACTGCTGGATGATTACCCCCGGGCTTTACTGAATGATACTTTACGCTACTATCGCCCCAATGTTGAGGGTTTGCTTACACGCTTTCATAATGCCCACTTTACTGAAACTGCCTGGATTGACTGGGTAAGCCGCCAAACCGTTACCGATCGTGAGCAGTTCCTGTTCGGCTTTTCGGGTAAATACCGGCCAAGCTTAACCGGCCCCTTTTATATATCGCATTATTTTTTGCTGATGCATGATGCAGGTGCTGAAGTGCTTTTACCGGATGATCACATCCAGGATAATGGCGGCGGACAGATAAGATTAGGGCTCGACCTAAGTCATAAAACCATCTTAGATTCGTTATCTATTGAGGCTGGTGGCATGATGTCGTTTGAGCGGGTACGGGGTGTTGATGGTTTTCACAAACCTGCCGGCTTCGTGGCAAATGCCTATTTAAGCTGGAAACGTTTTGCTTTGTTTGATGAATTTTACAAGGGCCAGGGCAGTCACATTATTTATGGCGATGCATTTTTTGAAAAGAAAACCTACAATAGGCTTGATATCATTTACACGCCGTTTTTATACAAGCGTATAAAAGGACAATTTATATTGAGCTTGCACCAAACGCCAGGCTACAGCAGCAACCAGGAAGCCTTCAGGGTTACGGTTGACCTGGGCCGTCAGACTTTGGTAAGGTTTAAGGATTAGTGAATGGAGAGTGGGTTGATTAGGTGAATGGTTGCCTGTCATCTGCTACTCATAAGTATTTTTAACGGACAGATCCTGCAAACATCTGTCACAAAAAGCGAGGCATGTAATATGTCTCTACAATAAATGTTAACCTTTATAACACATATATATCATCCATGCAATTAAAAAAACAACTATTAATTTTTGTAGTATTACTGCTGGCGGCACCTGCAAGGCTGCTTGCGCAAGACAACCAGTTTTCAGGCTGGGCGGCTATTTTTCACAGCCAAAAATTATCTGAACATTGGGGCTATTCGTTTGATGGGCAATTACGCTCACATGATGAAGTAAGTTACCTTAAGCATATCCTGCTTCGTCCTTCGGCTAATTATTATTTTGCTAAGAACAAGGTAGGGGCGTTGGGGTATGCCTACATAGCTACCTATGGCCGCACCGCCAACGACGATAAAACTTTCCGCCCGGAACACCGCATCTGGCAGCAGTACACTTATACCCACAAGCTTACCAAGCATGTGCAGCTGGCACATCGTTTAAGGTTAGAGCAGCGCTTTTTAGGAAATACTGCCGCCAATAAAAATGATCGTTATTTTGCCCAGCGTTTTAGATATTTTGCCCGCGCGGTGATCCCGATGAAACAAGATTCGGATGTGTTTACGGAAGGTACTTTCCTCGCCCTGCAAAATGAGGCTTTTGTAAACGTGCAAAACAAAAATAAAGTAAACAAGCACTTCTTCGATCAAAACCGGGCTTATGTAGCCGTTGGTTACCGGTTCAGCAAAGCGTTTGATGCCGAAGCGGGTTATCTGAACCAATACATTAAACAAGCCGATGCTTATGTGGTGAACCATGTAGCGCAGTTGGCTTTTTATACAAGGTTTTAACTTCTCCTAAATTTTCTCCCAAGGAGAGGACAAGAAAATCCCCTCTTGAGAGCAGGGCTGTTGCATTCTAATTTAATAGTTGTTTCAATTTGTTAATATCATTACAAACAAGCCTTTGTGCTTGTGCGAGATTTGGGTAATCATTTATCCTAAATACATTAATAACTATGTTTCTGAACACAGAAGTATTTTCAGGCGCATTGGATGTTCTAATTCGTGAAGCGTCTTCGTTAAATGTCACGTCCTTTACCCAATGAAGACTGTTTTCTATACTCCAATGGCTTTTAATACCATGGCAGAATGTTTGCGCATTACCGATTAAGCTACTGATGAAAAAGGCGTATTCTTCCCGGATACGTCCTTTTTCTTTTACCCAGCGATGCACTTTAATAAGTTGGCTTACCCCAGCCCATGTGTTACTGATTTCCTCTGTTCCCGGGTACACCCAAACTGTTCTACGTTCTATTCGCCCTTTGTTTTTCAACAACTCAACAAACTTACTACAAACCATTGCCTCGTCCGATGTAATGGTTTCGATCTTTTTGTAAAGGTTCTTTTGATTCTTCTTCACACCTATTATATAATTGTTATCTGTATCAATAATAGCCTCTACCGTTTTTTTTGACAATGTAATGCGTCAAGTGTAAACGTTACCCCCTGTAATCCTAAACTGGAAATAAGCTGCTGAACTACAGAGATTTCACTTTGTTTTGAGTTGTCAACTAAACCATGGCCAACGACTTGATTACTCCTGCTACTATACAAGCTTACCAGGCTTACAAATCGTTGTTTGTCAAGAGAATAATCGCTCATCGTCCCTTTCATTGCCTTACCATCTATATGTAGCCATTCATTTTTAGACAAATCAATATGCTGACTGGCCCATTTATGGAAACTCTCATTTAAGCTGTTAAAGTCTAAATCTTGTATTACACGTCTTATAGTATAAAAGCTTGGAAGGCGGGCTTTATTAGGCTGAAAGAAGGCCAAAAGATCGACTTCATTCCGCTTTATAAAATCACCCATCGAACGATAGCCATGATAACCGCTCATTGTACTCATTAACACAAGCAACAGAATGAAAGTCTGGTCATGGCGCTGGCCTGCCTTTCGCCTTATATCCGGTAACTCTGATAAATACGCTAATATGCTCTTATCCATCCTAACTTTTTTGACCTCAAGTTAACTTATAATATTTAGAATGCAACAGCCCTGCTCTTGAGAGGGGGCGAAGGAATGTGTGGTAGCAGGGGTGTGTGTTCTGCGATAGATTTATCAAAGCAGAAACACACCCCTCCGCCCCTCGTGATCGTTGCACAACCATTAACAACAAGAATACAGTAGTAATACTGTGATTTCGTTCTTTGAAGTATTGATTAAAACGATGATATTAAGTTTATATCATATTGCTGATTAGGCCAAGTAAGCTGTTTGTACAACCAGTTAAGAGCAGCTTTAAAGCTTCCGATAGCGGATGTAGGTGCTGTTATGAATGGTTGGAGTTTACGTTTCAGCAGTTTCTTGATATTATAGGCAGCCGCAGCCATAAGCATACACTTGTTTGCCTGTTTAAGCCCCTTCGCATTTATCCGGTCTAAGCCGGTGTAATTAATCAGGGATCCGAATACCGGCTCAACGGTACTGGAGCGAAGCGACATCATCTGTTTGCCTTTGGGACTGTCTACCCGCCGCTGCATATATTCATACAGTGGCTTGTCCCCGGAATCAGCCAACTTCTTAAAGCCTCTTTTATTAGCGCAGATATATCTACATGGACAGTTTTTACAATCGCTGATACTCGACTCGTAGATCTTCTTGAAAACAGTTGGTTCATCATAGGCAGACTCAACCCGCTTGAATGGGAGATGTACACCCATAATACAAGTGTACCGGTCGTAATTATCATCGTAAATGAACCCTTCGTCTTCCCGCGAAGCTTTATAGCTTCCGGGAGCGGGGATGTATCCTTTCATGCCATTGGAAGTTAATGACCTTATTGCTGTACCACTACTATAGCCTGCATCTGCCAGAATTTCTTCTGGCCCGGATGGCATGACCAGCCAGGTTCTCCGCAATCAGCGGGAGTATTACCGGTAAAGAGCTGTTATCGGCTTGATTTCCTTTAAATGCTTGTATATAGGTGATTACGTGACTGGCCGTATCTACACTCATTTGTGCCCGGTAATACAGCCTCATTGGCTTCCCGGGTTTGGTGGTTAAGCGGGCATCAGGATCCGAAGGGCTGTAGTGTGTTGGGTTGGTCGGTGCTGCTTTTTTTCCCTTCGATCCTTTATCGTCACCGCCTTTAGACTTCTCCTGTTCTTCCGCTTCATGCTCGATATTATCATTCAGTTCACGGCTAAAAACAGAAGCATCATCCATTACTATCCGTTCAACCATACTTTGTTTGGCGGCATTGGCTGGTATTAATGCACTGTCCACAGCCTGCCGTTTACCGCTAATCATTCCGTTATTAATGCAAAGTTTCAATACTTGCTTAAATAATTCAACGAAGGTTTCCTCCCCGAAAAGCTTGCGGGTACGACTTAATGTGGAATGCCATGGCAATTCCTGACCAAGATCGTAACCGAGAAAATACAGAATATCCATCCGCATGCCGGATGAGCTGATAATGCGACGATCGCTATTGATATTCTCCAGGTAGCCAACAAGCATCAGTTTCATAAATACAACGGGATCGATACTTTTTTGGCCTTCCTTTCCATAATATTTTAAGGTGGCCTGATATAGAAAGTCTAAATCAAGCAAACTTTTTAACCGACGGTAAAAATTATCAGTCGGAACATGGTCGGAAAGTTGAAATTGTATGAATAAACTTTCCTGTTGTACTTGCTTACCTTGCATGTCTCAATTTACTTAAAAACACCGTTTTAATCAATATTTCAAAGAACTATATTATTAACCTTTAGTTGTGCAACGATCACCCCTCTCGAGAGGGGAATCGCTCAATCCCCAGCTTTTAGAAAGCTTACTTGCAAACAAAAAGCTCTTGCCAAGTGATCTTGGCAAGAGCTTTTTGTTAACGATAATAGGAGATTAAATCATCATTTCTTCGCCTGTGCTATTAACTCGTTATTTAAACGTACATATTCGTCCGTTTTCATATCGGCGGCCATTTTTGCGCCTTCCTGGGCTGTAGTTATGGCTGCGGCTTTATCGCCTTTTCTCAATAAGATGCGCGCTTTCCATAATTTAGGGACAAATGGCGGAAAGTTCTTGTCTTTTTCCAATTCTGTAGCCCAGGCCAAAGCTTTGTCCATGTCTTTATTGTTATTGTAATAATAGATCAAAGCTTCATAGTAAGGCTTTTTATCTGTATTCATGGCCGAGTCGATTCGTGCCATTACTTTCGCGTCGATATCGGTGGTCATGTGAACCGTGAAACCGCTATGCTCCCACATCATCTGCAAATCGCAGGTATTTGTGGTTATATTGCTGAATGCAAGGGTCATTGTTTCTGTTAAAGCCTTAAGGTGTTCTGTTTTTACTTTGAAACGCACAAAATCATCAGCTTCTTTATAATTATAAGCGCCCCATTGTTTAGGTTGTTTGCTGAGGATGATTGTCCACTCGTTTTCGCCGGGGATGCTGAATAGGCCATACTCGCCCGCCGGGACCTTGTTGCCTTCCATACTTACTTCATCGGTAAATTTAATTACCGTGGCCGAATTAGCCCCCGTGCGCCAAACGGATCCATAAGGTTCCATGCCTCCAAATATTTTACGGCCTCTTACATCCGGGCGGGAGTAAACAAGACTGATTTTGCCGAGGCCGAAATCCTGCACAATACTTTGTGTTGAACTGGGTTGCGGCGTTAACTGCGCATAAACATTTACCGCGGTGAAGATCACCATGGCAATGATACAGGTAAATAACTTTTTCATGATTGAGGGTGTGGTGGTTAATATAAAAGGTTAATAATTGGTGTGCTACTTTTTATCTGCAGTAAATGTACCCGCGTCAACATCCTTCAAAAAGGTAATGAGGTTTTTGAAATAGTTTTGCTGATCATCATACATGCTCATATGGCTGCCGTTAGGGCATAAATAGGTGCGGCTGTTGGGTAATAAACGGCCTTCCTTTTTCATGTCTTCAGGGCTCATTTCATCATACATGCCACCTAAAACAAGGGTAGGGGTTTTTATATCCGCGAGTTTGTCCCAAAATTCCCAGCCTTTGAAATTGCCGGTTACGTGAAACTCATCAACCCCCTGCATTTGTATATAAATGGTATGATTAGCCTTTTTAAATGCACGCCATAAAGGTTCAGGCCAGTTCTCTAAAGGGAGGCGGCAAATTACCTGCGTGTATAGTTTGTTCATCAGCAGATCGTTATATTGAGGCGAATCGTATTGTTTAAGCCTGTCTAACGAATCAAAAACGGTAATATCGCGTGGAGTAAAAAACTTCTTTTTAAGTTCTGCGGCATAGGTAACATAGCCCTTAATTCCGGCTGTCATGTTTGATAATACAGCGCCCTTAACGTGCGACTGGTATTTGTGCAGGTATTCCATAGCCAGCATACCGCCCCATGAATGGCCCACTATATAAAAATTATCAAGCCCTAACCCCTTGCGCACTTCTTCTACTTCCTGAACATAACGGGGAATATTCCATAACGAAGTATCGGCAGGGGCATCAGAATTACCGCAACCAAGCTGATCATAGTAGTAAATTTCCATTCCTTCCTTCGGCAGGAAATCCTCATAGCATTCCATATAATCATGTGAAAAGCCTGGGCCGCCATGCAATAGCAACACTTTAATTTTACCGTCGCCAACTTTTTTTGTCCATACGTTATACTTTCCGGCAACTTTAATCAGTTTATTGCCCCCGGTTTTTATTTCGTAGGGCGCGTTTGATGTTTCGGCTGAAGTGTCTGCCGATGGCTTTGATGGATTATTGCATGCGCAAAAGCAGGCAGCAATCAGGATGAAGAATAGCTTTTTCATGGCAAGCGATAGGAATGGTTGATGGTTATCTTTTAGATAAAGATACTAAGAAGCGTAATAAAAATAGTTTCACAAATACTGTAAAATAAAAAGCATCATTGCGATGTACGAAGCAATCGCGAACTATACAGGTGGACCTGCAAATCGGGAATTGCTTCGTACATCGCAATGATGCCGCTATATATTTTAACAGGTTGCCTGCCTTATGAAGCGCACCTATATCCTCTCAATATCTCCGCTGCCAGCTTTTGAGCTTGAAATATTTTTAGCTCCGCCGGTATAATGCACATCGCCCGAGCCGCTTACCGAGGCTTCAATTTTGTTACTGGCGTTGATGGTGGCATCACCTGAACCGGCTATGTGTACCTCGGTATTAATGGTGATCAGGTCGCGGGCGGTAAAATCACCAGAGCCTACAACATTTACCCTCGAATTATCGGCACGGCCCGAAAGTTTCATGTCACCTGAACCAGAAATGCTGCTGTCAAGGTTTTTAGCATTTACTTTGCCCAGCATGTCGCCAGAGCCAACAACTTTTAATTTTAATGAAGTAGTGCTGATGCCTTCTTTAAAATAAACATCACCCGAACCGGCAACATTAATGCTGGTCATATCTTTAGCTACCACATGCACAATCATTTTACGGCTGCGGCCAAAACTCCAGTTATCCCAGTTGGTGCCTTTTTTACTGTAAATCTTCAATACACCGCCTTGAACTTCGGTGATGATCTTGTCGATAACATCTGAAGGCGCTTCAACTTTTACTGATTCGTTTGAGCCCTGTGTAAAGTAAACATCAAATGAACCTGCCAGCTCAATAGCGCTGAAGCCTGATAAATGACGGTCCTGAGTGGTTTGATCGGCGTGTTTAACAATTGGGTTTACTGTTTTTGCCGATGCGTAACCTGTAGTTCCTGCTGCCAATACGGCGGTCAATAATATTTTTGAGATCGATTTCATGACGGTTGTTTTAGTTCGTTTTCAAATTAGACGCCGGCAGGGGGAGGAAAGTTGCACTGAGTTTGAATTTTTTTGTGGGGGGAGTGAGTGGTTGTTTGGGTTAAACCATTCACCCAATCAACTACTCACCTAATCAACCATTACTCAACCTTAATATAATAATTAAAGGTATCCACCTCTACATTGTCCTTAGTTATACCGTCGATCTTAACGGGGGTAAACTGGGTGGTTGGTTTAATAAAGATATACCCGCCGCCTTTAACGCGTACCCTTACCGGCATGCTAAAGCCTTCGGCATTGGCAATCCATTTAGCATACAGCTTGCCATCCTTAACTACAAATTGTAAGGTTGGGATATCTTTATAATGCAAATACTGGTCAAATACCGGGGCCAGGTTCATGCCGGCCTGTTTGCAGATGTAGCCTACAATATCATCATAAGTAACTGTTTTATGGTAGAAGGTTTTATTTAGCCCGCGAAGAATACCGCGCCATTTATCATCGTTGTTGATAATGGTACGCACCATGTTTAACAGGTTACCGCCTTTATAATACATATCGCCCGAACCTTCCATGTTTACACCATACGGACCCACAATGGGTTTATCATTGCGGATATTTTTGCGAGTGCCATTCACATATTCCTGCCCGGCTTGTTTGCCGTAAAAGGTTTCAATAAACAATGATTCAGAATAGTTAGTGAAACTTTCGTGGATCCACATGTCGGCTACATCTTTAGAGGTGATGTTATTGCCAAACCACTCGTGCCCGCTTTCATGTACCACAATAAAATCCCATTTCAATCCCCAGCCGGTACCTGATAAATCGCGACCGAGGTAGCCGTTTTTATAATGGTTGCCATAGGCGGTGCCGCTTTGATGTTCCATGCCGAGGTGCGGTGTTTCCACCAATTTATAGCCATCCTCATAAAAAGGATATGGGCCAAACCAATACTCAAATGATTTTAGCATCCGTGGCGCGTCAAGCTTCCATTGCTTTTTGGCTTTATCAACGTTATAGCTTAAGGGCCAGTAATCAAGCGTAAGCGGTCCTTTTTCGCCCTGGTAAGTGCCTTCAAAGTGGGTGTAGTCGCCAATGTTGGCTTCTATATCATAGTTGTTGATGGGGTTGGCCACAAACCAGTCGAACCGGGTATAGCCGTTGTTAAGGTCGGTTACTTTACGCAACCTGCCGTTTGAAACATCCTTCAAACCATTAGGTGCGCTGATACTGATCAGGGCGCTATCTACTTCGTCATACTGGTGATCTTTTGTTGGCCACCAGATGCTGGCGCCTATACCCTGGCAGGCTGTTGCTACCCATGGACGACCTAATGAATCTGTAGTGTAAACCACGCCGCCATCCCATGGAGCATGTTTGGCTACAGTTGGATTGCCCGAATAGTAAACGGTAAATTCATCTTTGCTTCCTTTTTTGATGATTTTTGGGAAGGTAACAAACACAGCATTAAACTCGCGGGTGAATGGTATTTCGGCGCCCTCGTAAACCACCTTCTCTATTTTCAAGTTGGCGAACAGATCGAACTGAAGTTTGCTGAAGTTTTGAGTAGCTGTGAACTTGAACAGGTTACTGCCGCTGATGAATTTTTTATCGATATCAAACTTCACATCAAGGTGATAATAGTTGATATCATAACAGGTGCGCAACGGCGTTAAGCTGCCCCGAAGCGAATCGGCACGTGTGAAAGTTTGTTTGTTGGTGCCTAATTGCGCATGGGCTGTTATTATACCGGTTATGGTTAGCCCTAAAGCAACTGCACAAATATTTAAGAACTTATTTTTCATTTATTTGGGGATTAGTCCATGAGCGAACCCACGTAGTAGTTTAAATAGTCAATTTCGATATTCTCCTTATTGGCGCCGGGAATTTCAACAGGGCTCAGCTGTTTTGTAGGGTTGATAAATTTATATTCACCTCCCTTTACGCGTACCCTTATTGGCATGTTGAAATCTTTGGCTTCGGCAATCCAGCGGCAGTAAAGCTTATTTTCATGACTGGTGAACTCAAGAACAGGCAGGTTGCGGTAATGCAGGTACTGATCAAATATAGCCGAAAGGTTCATGCCCGATTGCGCATTGATAAAACCTACCACATCATCATAAGTAACCGTTTTATGGTAAAAAGTTTTGTTGAGCCCGCGCAGGATGCCGCGCCATTTTTCATCGTCGTTAATGATAGTACGGATCATGTTAAGGAAAACAGCACCTTTTGAGTACATATCGCCTGAGCCTTCTTTGTTAACATTATAAACGCCAACTATCGGGCTGTCATTATTAATGGTGAGCCTTAAACCATAATTATAATCCTGGCCGGCTTTTTTGCCCCAGTTGTCCTCCACAAAAAGCGACTCGGAGTAGCAGGTAAAGCTTTCATGGATCCACATATCGGCAAGATCTTTACCTGTGATGTTATTGCCGAACCATTCGTGCCCGCTTTCGTGTACAATAATGTAATCCCATTTAGTTCCCCAGCCGGTACCCGATATATCATAACCCATGTACCCGTTCAGGAAATGGTTGCCATAGGCGGTAGCACTTTGATGTTCCATGCCCAAATGCGGAGTTTCAACCAGTTTATAGCCATCCTCATAAAAAGGATAAGGGCCAAACCAGTGTTCAAAAGCTTTAAGCATTGGTTTTACATTGGCAGCGAAGTGTTTTTTTGCTTTTTCGAGGCTGGTTGGCAGCACCCAGTAATCAAGGCTGAGCTTGCCTTTTTCGCCCATGTAGGTATCGTCAAAATGTACATAATCAGCAATGTTGGCAACTACGTCATAATTATTAATGGGATTAGCCACAAACCAATCGAAGCGGGTGTAACCGTCCTTAAGCTGGGTTACTTTACGCAGGCGACCGTTCGATACATCTTTTAAACCCTTGGGCACGCTGATGCTGATCATCATGCTGTCAACCTCATCGCTCAGGTGATCTTTAGTAGGCCACCAGATGCTGGCGCCTATACCTTCGCAGGCAGTTGCTACAAATGGTTTACCCAACGAATCTTTTTTAAACATCACCCCTCCGTCCCAGGGGGCGTTTACAGCTATTGTGGGGTTACCCGAATAATAAACGGTAAACTCATCTTTACTGTCTTTCGTTATAGTTTGGGGAAAGGTAACAAATGCGGCATTACCATCGCGGGTAAAGGCTAACTCTCTACCTTTATAAACTACCTTTTCAATTTTCAGGTTAGCAAACAGATCGAACTGGAGTTTGGTGAAATCCTGCGTGGCGGTAAATTTAAACTGGTTGCTGCCGCTGATGAATTTTTTATGGATATCAAACTTAACATCAAGGTGATAGTAGTTAATATCGTAGCAACTACGCAAAGGACTAAGCATACCCCGCAGCGAATCGGCATGGGTAAACTGCTCTTTTTCTTTCAGGAGCTGCGCCTTTGCCTGCTGGCTAATTATTGCAGTGCTTAGTAAGGTAAGCGCTGCGAGATATAGTTGTTTTATTTTCATGTACTTAATTGTGTCAGATTTAAAAATATCTATTAAATCGGTTAATTGACCATCTGCCATCTAATCAATTTCCATCTTTTGGTTTTGGAATTGTATCGAAAGGTTTTCTTTGATTCATACCTCACATTAGCGTGTATCTGAGTTGCTATGGTTTTTTCTTTGAGATTTATATATGCGGGGAAAGAACCTACATGATCGGTTAAATATTTGCTTAAATAAAAATGACCGCTTTTATCCTGAAAGTAAAAATAATAAAGCGGACCGCTGCTACCACCTGAATCATATTTGATAGCAATATCTTCAAGTTTGTCGAAATTAAGGTCGGCTATAACCAGGTCGCCAAAATCATAATCAGGTACTTCTGCATTTTTTCTGTAGCCGGTTATATAAGAACGTGTCGCGTTACAGTTTTTAAAAGCATCTTCATATAACACACTTGCTTTATACCTGATGCTTTGCCAGACATGCGGCTTATTTTTACGAAAAATCTGAAGACTCATGTTAGCCCCATAAAATACGCTATCGCTTAATGGATATCTTTCCGAAACTATCATATAATCATACGCCTTTGACAAATTTAAATGCCTGCAGGTTTGTGCAATTGCCCTTAAATTAATACCACAGATGCTTAACAGTATAAAAAGCGATTTTGGGTTCATGCTAACAAGTTACGAAAACAATTGGCCAGTGTTTAATAACCTGGCCAATTGCTTAAGGCAAATGAAGGTAGTGGCTAACCTCTTATCTCCAACCTCTAATCTCTAAATAACTACTTCAACACCTGCACATCAATAAAGCTATCGTTGTAAACGGTTTCG
This sequence comes from Mucilaginibacter sp. cycad4, assembly GCF_034263275.1. Taxonomy (NCBI): domain Bacteria; kingdom Pseudomonadati; phylum Bacteroidota; class Sphingobacteriia; order Sphingobacteriales; family Sphingobacteriaceae; genus Mucilaginibacter; species Mucilaginibacter sp. cycad4. Next base: position 6,710,333 of record NZ_CP139559.1, read on the forward strand.
GTAGCTTTGATATAGTCGCTTTCATCTGCTTTATACGGGTTTTCCACATATTTTTGTGGATTGCGTGCTACTATCGGGAACCAGGTGCTTTGTACCTGGATCATAATGCGGTGACCTTTTTTAAAGGTATGCAGCACATCCTGCAGGCGGAAGTTTACATCCGTTTTTTGATTGACTACCAGTGCCTCCGGCTTTTCAAAGCTGTTGCGGAAACGTGCCGGCATCACTTCCGAACGTACCATTTGCCAGTAGTTGCTCAGGATAATGTTTTTGTTGGGCATGTATGGATTGTTTGGTTCATCGGGGGGATAAACATCAATCAGTTTCACAACGAAATCGGCATCGGTACCTGTTGTGGCAATTTTAAGGTGCGCCATGATCTCTCCGCCAAGGGTAACATCATCATTTAAAACCTCACTCTGGTAAACCAGTACATCCGGGCGGCGACCTGCAAAGCGCTGATCTTCGCTCATATAATTGTGCGGCGTAAAGCCCATAGTAGTGGTATTGTCCTCGGTATAAGGAACCGGTTTAAGCGGGTCGCTTACATATGAAACCGAACCGGCAGATGCGGCTTGAGTGGTTGACAGCTTGCCATCAGCACCTAAAAACATTTTTTGGTGTACGGCATTGGCGGCAGGCCATTTATCAAATGTAGCCCATTCCTTTTTGCCGGTGTTAAACATGTAAGCATTTGGCAAGCCGGAGTTTTTATCGCCATTGCCTTTCAGGAAATGGTTAAAGAATTTAGCCTCAATATTTTTTTGATAGAAAGTGGCCACGCTGTCGCCAAAGTAAACATTGCTGTGCATGGTATGCCCCGTTTCGCGCGACCAGCGCCCGTGACCAAATGGCCCCATCACAATGGTATTATAGGCGTTCGGATCGGTTTTGTTGATGGTTTTGTAAATAGCCAGCGGACCGGTTAAATCCTCGGCATCAAACCAGCCGCCAACAAGCATTACGGCAGGTTTTACTTTGCTATAATGTTTCAGCAGACCGCGTTTTTGCCAAAATTCATCGTAGTTAGGGTGATTAACGGTTTCCTGCCAAAAGAAGTTATCATGGTAAAATTTATCGGCATTTTTAAGCGGCCCCAGATCTAACAGGTATTGGTAACCATCTTTGCTGTCGGGTTTAAGCATGGTATACCAGGCTTTGCTGGTTGTATCTGTTTTTTGCACGCCAAATACCGGAAAGGTGAAGAAATATCCTTCAATGAAAGCACCGTTGTGGTGAAAATCGTCAAAAAAGAAATCGGAGATTGGAGCCTGGGGAGATGAAGCTTTCAATGCCGGGTGATTTGAAAGGATGCCCGCGGCAGTATAAAAGCCGGGGTAGGAGATGCCATACTGCCCAACTTTACCATTGTTGTTAGCTGCGTTTTTAACCAGCCAGTCGATGGTGTCATACGTGTCGGAACCTTCGTCAACGTCTTTTTTGCTTTTTTTGTTGTCGATAACCGGAGTCATGTTGGTCCAGGTGCCTTCGCTTTTGTAACGGCCGCGCACATCCTGGTAAACAAAAATGTAGCCTTCTTTCATCATAATTTCAGATGGCCCAAGCTTTTGCGGATACTTGTCTTCGCCATAAGGAGCAATGCTGTAGCAGGTACGCATCATCATCATCGGATACTTGTTTTGCGGCGAAGCGTCCTTGGGGGTGTAGATAGAGGTGAACAGCTTTACACCATCGCGCATGGTGATGTACACATCTTTTTTGGTAAAATGCTCCTTAACATAAGTGCTTTGAGCATTAACGCCGGTATACAACAATACCAGCGCGAAAAATAAATTAATTTTCTTCATGAGATCAGTCAAAGTTAATTGGGCTAATTTAATAAACAGTTGATGATAAACCGATTTATCAATGGTTCTGTTACAAAATGAGATAAAATGTTGTTGGTTTAGGGTAAATCTGAACCATGATTTATGGGATTAAAGGATTGCCGGGATTTTTCATTAAATGAATTTTTAGAATTTATTTAATTTGTCTGGTATTCTGATAATTCCTTAATTCGATAAATTCAGGTTCAGACAATAATCCTTAACTTTGCCCACCATAAAATACACACTACTATGCAATATGATGTTATAGTTATAGGTTCGGGCCCGGGTGGTTATGTAGCCGCTATCCGCTGTGCCCAGCTGGGTTTAAAAACCGCAATTGTTGAAAAGTATAACACCCTTGGCGGTACCTGCCTTAACGTAGGCTGTATCCCGTCAAAGGCGCTGCTTGATTCGTCTGAACATTACCACAATGCTGCCCATGCTTTTAAAACACATGGCATCAACCTCAAAGATCTTTCGATAGATTTTGGGCAGATGATCAAACGTAAACAGGAAGTTGTTGATGCCAACACCAGCGGTATCAGCTACCTGATGAAGAAAAACAAGATCGACACTCATTTTGGTGTAGGATCATTCAAAGATAAAAACACTATCACCGTTAAAAAGGGCGATGGTACCGTTACTGAAATCACAGGTAAAAACGTGATTATTGCCACTGGTTCAAAACCGTCGGCTCTGCCGTTTTTGCCAATCGATAAAAAACGCATCATTACCTCAACCGAGGCTTTAACCTTGAGCGAAGTGCCTAAACACCTGGTACTGATCGGCGGCGGCGTTATTGGGTTGGAGCTTGGTTCGGTTTATGCACGTTTAGGTGCCAAGGTATCTGTAATTGAATTCATGGATGGTATTATCCCAACCATGGATAAAGGCTTAGGCCGTGAATTACAAAAAGTGCTGACCAAATTGGGCATGGAATTTTACCTTGGCCACAAAGTTACCGGCGCTGCTGTAAAAGGCAAAGAAGTAACCGTTAGTTTTGATACCCCTAAAGGCGAAAAGAAAGAACTTAAAGGCGATTACTGCCTGGTAGCCGTTGGCCGTATAGCTTATACTGATGGTTTAGGGTTGGAAAATATCGGTATCACTGTTGAAGAACGTGGCCGTAAAATTACAGTTGATGAACACCTGGAAACCAAAGTTAAAGGTGTTTATGCTATTGGCGATGTAATTAAAGGCGCTATGCTTGCCCACAAAGCCGAAGACGAAGGTACGCTGGTTGCCGAAATTATTGCCGGCCAAAAACCGCATATTGATTATAACCTGATCCCGGGGGTAGTTTATACCTGGCCTGAAGTTGCTGCTGTTGGTCAAACAGAAGAGCAGTTGAAAGCAACCGGTGTTAAATATAAAACAGGCTCATTCCCGTTCAAAGCAAGCGGCCGTGCCCGTGCCAGCGGTGACCTGGACGGCTTTGTGAAAGTATTGGCTGATGCCGCAACTGACGAAATCTTAGGTGTACACATGATTGGTCCGCGGGCTGCCGATATGATAGCCGAGGCCGTTGTGGCCATGGAGTACCGTGCAAGTGCCGAAGATATTTCGCGCATGAGCCATGCCCACCCAACGTATACCGAAGCCATGCGCGAAGCATGTTTAGCAGCTACAGAAAACAGGGCGATACATATTTAATTTCGGAAATGGGGTTTTCGATCTCGGATTTGAAATATTTAAAAGCGGTTATCATTTGATAGCCGCTTTTTTTGTATTAAGTTAGTAGTGAATACTTCTGTCATGAAAATAATAACCTACTCCTTATTCGCATTTTTCATTTTGCTTGGCTGCATAGTGCATGCGCAAACCAAAAAAATTAAATCGGTACCTGATATTGAGGTTTATGATATCAAAGGGAAACATACAACGCTAAAACAGTTAGGCCAAAACAAAGTGTTTTTTATTGATTGCTGGTTTGTGCCTTGTCCGCCCTGTTTTCGTGAAATGGGGATGTTGCATAAACTTTATGCTAAGTACAAAGACAATAAAAATTTCAGGTTTATTACTTTGTGTCAAACCGATAGCGGAATAGTTAAACGGTTTATAGCACAGGATAAATCAATTGCCAATTTTGTGCAGATGTATAAGGATTTTAGCAAGCGGCAGGATTTTAAACTACCGGTTTATTTTATACCTGGTTGCAATGAAAAGATTTACACCGGCAAAGTTTTAGCGAAATACACACCCGATGATAAAACTAAATGTCCCGACAGACAGTTTGGTTTTAGGGGATACCCTACAGTTTTTATTTTCAACAAGCAGGGAAAACTGATCTTCAAAAAAACTGGATATGCTTCTGAAAATGAAGATGACAATACTAAAAAGATGGAAAACCTGATAGCGCGGAACATAGCAGCTAAGTGATATGAGAATATTGGCTAGTATCGGAATTGTTTTATTAACCATTGCTTTAATGGAGTTCATCTCCTGGGCCATGCACAAATACCTTTTCCACGGGCCGCTATGGTTTATTCATAAAACACATCACCAGCAAAGGCAAGGCTGGCTTGAATTGAACGACCTATTCAGTATTGGTTTCGCAGGTTTTGCCTTGTGGCTGATGTGGATAGGACATTTGAGTTTGAACTACCGTTTTTGGATAGGGACTGGCATCAGTATTTACGGGATCATCTATTTTATCTTTCACGACTGGTTTATCCATAACCGGTTTAAGGCTTTTAAGAGTGATAACCGTTACCTGGCCGGGATCCGCCGGGCGCATAAAATCCATCATAAATCAACGGAAAAATATCCATCGGAAGAGTTTGGGTTGTTGGTGGTAAGCAGGAAACGGTTTAAGAAATGATGCCGCTTTTAAAAAAATCGGTAATAGTTGTGATGGTTGTATCGTTAAACGAACCTAAATCAAGAAGATCGAGATCTCCTGTTAACAGATAGGTGGCATCGCTATCAACAGCTAAGGCTAAGAGGAAATTATCCTTTTTGTCCCGGCACGCTTCCACAGTGCTTTTCACCTCTACAAATTCCGCATATTCTTCGATAGTCGCAATGAGATCTTCAATATCGACCGATGTAAAGTAGCGCCGAAACTTTGGACGTTTGGCAACTTCGAAAAATTCGTCCAATAACTCTTTACTAAAAACAAGTTTTACATGGTTATTAAAAAGTAAAGTATCAAGATTAGAATAATCCTTCCTGATAAGGAAGCTTATCCATAAATTGGTATCTAAAATTACTTTAATCAACTTACCGGGAATAACGCTTTGCACGTACAGTTTCTACCTCTTTCGTAATTTCTTCGAGAGTTAAATCTGCATTTTTGTTTCGTAAGCGCTTTAGCACATCTTGAAACCCAACTTTGGAATCGTCCTGGATCGCTATAAGATCAAGCTCAGCAAGATCGTTCAAAAGCTTCAGGGCTTTCGGATTGAGTATATTTATTTTTAGCGTATCCATATAACAAATATAATGATTCTGTTTTATTTGTTTTGAAGAAGTGTTTGTTGTGGATGTTATCTTTGCCCCAACATCTATGAACATCCTCATCGTAAACAACACCCAAATTCCGGCAACTAAATATGGCGGTACCGAGCGCATTATCTGGTGGCTTGGCCGTGAGCTGAACCGGTTAGGGCATCAGATCACTTATCTGGTAGGAGCAGGCTCAACCTGCCCCTTTGCCAGAGTATTAATCTATGATCCGGCGGTTGATATCAACCAGCAGGTGCCCGATGATATTGATATAGTACATTTTCAATTTCAGGTGAGTGGTTTTACTAAAAAGCCTTATATAGTTACGGTTCATAATAACCCGGGTGGCGCGCAATTGGATCTTAATTCGGTATTTGTGTCGGCCAATCACGCACAAAGACATGGTTCAACGGTGTTTGTACATAATGCTATCGACACGGCCGATTACCAGGTTCCCGATCTGAATAAAAAACGTACCCTCACCCACTTCCTTGCTAAAGCAGCCTGGCGGATCAAAAACGTAAAAGGCGCTATTGATGTAGCTATCATGAGCGGTAATAAATTAGTAGTACTTGGCGGCACCCGGCTTAACCTGAAAATGGGGCTGCGTTTTACCCCCAATTTGAATGTACGTTTTAAAGGCATGGTAGGCGATGAAGCAAAATCGATAGTGATGAACAGCTCAAAAGCTTTGCTTTTCCCGGTATTGTGGCACGAGCCATTCGGAATAGCCATTGTTGAAAGCCTTTATTTTGGCTGCCCGGTTTTCGGTACGCCATACGGTTCATTGTCCGAACTGGTACCGGCAGAAGTTGGTTTGCTTTCAGCAAGCAAAACTGAATTAGCCACCGGACTTAAAAACGTTGAAAGTTTCAGCAGGCAATATTGCCATCAATATGCAGTCGACAATTTTAATATAGGTAAAATGGCTGCTGCATACCTGGCGTTGTATGAACAGGTTCTGAACGGGCAAACGTTAAATTCACAGCAGCCTAAACTCATCAATAACCATCAGCCCAAATACCTGCCATGGAATAATTAAAATTCAGCTATTTTTGGGCATAAATATTTTTAGTGGATAGTTCATCAGCTTCAATTTTTTCATCGCAAAAACGGCCTTACTTCATAGTGCTGCTCCTGGCCATCGTGCTCAATATAGCAGGTATCGGCATCAAATTTTTTACTGACGATCCGGCTTTGTATTCGGCGTTAGCGCGGAGCATGTCGCAAAGCAATAATTTTACCGATCTCATCTACCATGGTAATGATTGGCTCGATAAACCTCACTTCCCTTTTTGGGCCATTGCCATTAGCTTTAAGATTTTTGGCGTAAATACCATTGCCTATAAGCTGCCTGCATTGTTGTTCTTTTTCATGGCCGTGGTTTATACCTATAAATTGGCCAAAAAGTTTTATGGCGAGGAAACAGCCATTATAGCCATCCTGATCCTGCTTACTGCCCAGCACAGTGTAATGTCAAATACTGATATACGTGCCGAGCCTTATATTATGGGTTTGCTGATGGGCGCTGTTTATCATTTTTATAAACTGAAAGAACGGTTCAGTGTTGCAGATATCCTGCTGGCATCCATATTTACGGCATGTGCTGTAATGACCAAAGGCATCTACCTGCTCATCCCTATCGGGACGGCGATTATTGGTGATTATTTATTTAAAGGGAATATTAAAGGGGTATTTCATTGGAAATGGCTGCTCGCATTTATTTTGGTGGCTGTGTTTACCTTGCCCGAGATCTATTCGGTATACACCCAGTTTGATCTTCACCCCGAAAAAGTTGTTTTCGGCCGCACCGGAATTTCCGGCATCCACTGGTTTTTGTGGGACAGCCAGTTCGGGCGTTTCAACAATAACGGTTACATCACCAATACACATGGCGATAAGCTGTTTTTTGTTCATACCCTGCTTTGGGCTTTTGCGCCATGGGCTATTATCCTGTCCTATGCCCTTTATGCTACCGTCCGTAAAATGTTAAAAAAAGTAGCTCAGCCGGAATATCTTTGCATTTCGGGAAGTGTGCTGATGTTGCTGATTTTTTCATTGTCCAAATTCCAGTTGCCTTTCTATACTAATATCCTGTTCCCGTTTTTCGCTATTATAACCGCTGTTTTTGTTCGCTCATTAAAGGTTAGTGGAGAGTTTAAGTTTTTCAAGATAACACAATACATTATCACAACGCTTTTGTTAGTAGCTGTTATTGTGCTCAACTTTGTCTTTGCGCCCGAATGCTGGCTTGTATTTACTATCCTGATTATAGCTTTTATAGGTTTAAGTATTTACATCTACAAAAAGTCAACGCAAGTTTGCCAGCCCATATTTTTATTTACATGCGCTGTTTCAATATTGGTGAATGCTTACCTGGCGACGGTTGCTTACCCTACTATTGTTAATTACCGCGGAGACCTTTCGGCGGCCGAATACCTCAATCAAAACTATCCTCAGCAAAAAGTGAGTGCCGCAGTTTTATCAAATACTTTTGATTTTTATTACAAAGGAGACGCTACTTATACCAACATTGATGTTATCCTGAAAACCGATAGCCTAAAAAGCCGGATCATAGTAGCCGATGAAAAAGCAATAGCTGAATTAAAGGGGAAAGGGATTGACTATACTACAATAAAAACATTTGAGGATTTCCCTCATGAAAATTTGAGCCTGCCTTTTATTATCAAAAAGAAGAGAACTGCTACTTTAGATCAGTTTTATTTGATAAGGATCAGGTAGAGAGGTGTCAGCTATAATCTTAAAAATGTAATGACGTTGTTGAAGTGTTGTTTTAACGGGTTGTGTGATGGCCGCGTTAGGGATAGAAGCGTAAAGCCCGGAGCGTGGTGAGGCCGCTGCGCGCCAGGAAAGCGAGGACTTGCAGCGGAAAGCCCGGGCCGCAGGCAACGCCCATATTTAGATCAAAAAACGGTTGCTGACCAATTACTTAAAATCACGTCATTATAAGGGACGAAGACAACCAACCGAAAGAATCTCAAGGTATAATGACATCCCCACCATCCGTCATGCTGTCCGCCGGCTGGCGGATCAGCACCCCATTTGCTAAGTATACTTCATGCGGGATCGTCCTGTGGGTTCCCGAAACAAGTTCTGGATGACGCCATTTTTTATTATGCCATGGGTAGCCCGTCGAAGCATAGTAGGCGGGCCTCTTCGCGCGAGTCTTCGACAGGCTCTGACTGACAGTCCAACTTTTTGTCGTCTCACCTTTAGAGTCCACTGGATTTAATCACCAGCAATGACGCCTTCTTTGTTCGTTTTTAAACTAACAGTAAGAGTTATTTCTGCAAAGTTTGGTACTTATTCCCATTAGCCGGGTCGAGCTTTAAAAACAGGTTCATGGCGGTTAAACGCTCCTGGTTATCAGCCTTGCTGTAAATGGAAACCAGCTCATCGCTTTTGGCGGTATAAAATATAAGAGGCAGCATGGCGCCTACACGCTGCCGGTCTATCTGCTGCAGCAGGGGTAACAATGCGTCAATGGCTTTGCGGCCTTTACTTACATTATCAGCCATCAAATCAAGCCCGTTTCGGTGATAATCGTACAAAAAACTGCGCAGCGGATTATATAGTTTATTATTGAGGTTTTCTGATAACCAGTAGCGGTTTACATTGCCATCAAAAGCCTTCCAGCCACCGTATGATGATGTTTGTGCATTGGTTACTATAGTTTGCGCGGCTAAAAAATAAGGTGTGCCGCCAAACTTTGAAAAAGTATCATAATCAAGCCCTACAATGATGTTGGCGTAAAAAGCCATGATAGAGCTTAAATTGCCCTGGAAGTTTTGATCGGTATAATCAATGGTTTGGCCCTCGGTATAACTAAAGCTGATGTCTTTATCGTTAAGGTTTAACAGGGTAGAGGCATAGGATGTGCCAAAAACTGGCCGGGACGATTGAACCTGCAGTTCACCGGTGAAGTTACTGCTGCCATCCCAGTTGGTAATATTCAGCACAAAATTGCAATCAATTCGTTCCTGGGGCAAAATGGGGTCGGCGCTCCATTTGCGGCCGTTCAGGAAATCCTTCATGGCAGTTTCCAGTGTTTGAAAAACGCGTTTGTTGCTTACCTGGATCTTTGGCGATAATACCTGGATACGTGCATTCAGGTCCTGGGCCACAGTCCGGCAGCAAAGGAACATCAGCGCAATGTAAAGCAGCAGTTTTTTCATCCGTTTATCAGTTGGGCAACTTTATTGCAAATATCGCGGGCTACGGCTTCCTTGCTTTTCAGGCCGAAAGTAGTTTTCTTAAGCTCATGATCAATAATGGTTATCTTATTGGTATCGCCCGCAAAACCGGCGCCTGCATCGTTAAGCGAATTTAGTACAATAAAATCAAGATTTTTCTTTTGCAGTTTGGTTATTGCGTTCATTTCCTCATCGTTGGTTTCCAGGGCAAAACCAACCAATATTTGTCCTTCTCGTTTAGCCTCGCCGAGGGTTTTTAATATATCAGTGGTTTTCTTCAGCTCGATGCTGAGGTCGTTGTCTTTTTTCTTGATCTTTTGGGTGGCAACTTCGGCCGGAGTATAATCGGCTACGGCAGCGCTCATAATACAAGCCTTTGCATCGCCATAAACGGTTAAGCAGGCCGCTAACATTTGTGCCGCCGAAATAACATTAACCCGTTTTATATTTTGCTGCTTGCTGATCTGAGCAGTAGGCCCGGTCACTAAAGTGACATCGGCCCCCATCAAAGCCAGTTCATCTGCAATAGCAAATCCCATTTTGCCCGACGAATGGTTGCCGATAAACCGAACCGGATCTATAGCTTCATGGGTTGGCCCGGCAGTTACCAGTATTTTATGACCGGCTAAAAGAAGTTTTTTTTTTGATTCTGCTTCCAGGAAGGCAATAATTTCTTCAGGTTCGGCCATCCGGCCTTCACCATAGAGGCCGCTGGCCAGTTCGCCATTACCGGGCGGAATCATGATGTTACCAAATGATTGCAGCCTGCTTACGTTTTGGCGGGTAGCCGGGTGCAGCCACATATCCAGGTCCATAGCCGGGGCAAAATAAACCGGGCATTTGGCCGAAAGATATACAGCGCTAAGCAGGTTATCGCAAAGCCCGTTGGCCATTTTAGCAAGGGTGTTGGCCGTGGCGGGGGCAATGACTATCACATCGGCCCAAAGGCCAAGCTCCACATGGTTATTCCATTCGCCGGTATCAGCCTTAAAATAGTCAACCAACGCCGGGTTTTTTGATAGTGTTGATAGTGTAAGCGATGTAATAAAGTTGGTGGCACCGGCAGTCATCACCACTTTAACATTAGCACCTGCTTTAACCAGCAGCCTAACCAGCAGTGCCGATTTGTAGGCTGCAATACTGCCGCAAACTCCTAAAACAATGTTTTTGTCTTTAAGCATAAGCCCCATAACCCCCTAAAGAGGGAATGATTATATTGTAAAAGTTAAAAGTAACAAAAAACTCCCGTAAGGGAGTTTTTTGTTATATCATGAATAAGTTTCCTAAACTCCCCTTCAGGGGCTGGGGGTACTAAACTTCTTTAGTTGGGTTACGGTAGTATACTTTACCATCTAAAAATTCCTGAACGGCAACTAATGACGGTTTAGGCAATTTTTCGTAGTATTTTGAAATTTCAATTTGCTCACGGTTTTCAAATACTTCCTCCAGGTTATCATTTGATGATGCAAATTCAGAAAGTTTCTGGTGAAGCTCTTCTTTAATGTTGTTCGAGATCTGGTTTGCCCTTTTTGACATAATCACAAGCGACTCATAGATGTTCTCTGTTTTGGTATCCAGCTCGCGTAAATCGCGGGTTACAGTGCTGCTGGCTGCTGCTGGTTTATTACTGTTGTTAGCTGTCATATCTTAATTTAAATTCTTTAATATATCTTAATTAATATGGTATTTTTTGCGGCTGGTTTTTTTCAGACGGCGATGCCGTTGTTACGGTATCTTTCTTTAAAAGTTTCTTTGCGGTTTTTTCATTGCTCATCGCTTCGGCAATTAAACGCTGCGCTTGTTTTATACCCTGCTGACTGTCTTTAGCATAAGTTTGGGTTTCGTGCAGGTATTTGCTGTTAGGATATTTTTCGGCAAACTGATCGGCATAAGCTATGGCCTGGTTAAAACGGTCTTCCTGTTTGGTTTCAAAGCTATGGTAAGCATACTGATATTGTGCTTTAACAATAAGGTATTCCATTTCCTCGCCGTATTTGGTATCAGGATAGTCGCGCAACGCGTTGTTGAACGCTATCACTGCCGATTGATAATCGCTGATAGTTAAATAAAGTTTGGCGTTGGCATAAGCTTTGGTTTCCAGTTTATCGCGCAGGTTCTGGATCAGCTTGCTGGCCTCGGCTACACGGTCGCTTTTTGGATAAAGGTTAATAAACAACTGCAAAGCGTCGATAGCTTTTAATGTATTATCCTGGTCAAGCGAATATATCGGCGAATCAAGGTAGTAGCAATAAGCCGAGAAAAAACGGCACTCCTCGGCCCTTGGGCTTGAAGGATAGGTATCGGCGAATGTTTTGAAGTGATATCTTGCCGATGTATAGTCTTTTTGTTTGTAATACGTAAACGCGTAGTAATAAAAAAGGTCTTCTGCACCTTCACGGCCACGGTAACGCTCAACCAGCACCTCAAATAAACCTAAAGCTTTGTTATAGTCCTTTTTATTATAGTACTTAATAGCTTCCTGGTATTTTTTAGCGTAATCGTTACTGGCTTTTAACTTTTCGTATTTGCTTTTACAACTGCCAAGCGTAATAATTACGATAGCTAAAACACTGGCTAATAACGTTAGTTGCTTTTTAAACATTCTGCAAAGATAGATTAATAATATAAATCAGTCAATTATTTATTTAGCTGCTAATATATAACGAGGCTTTGGCTCGGTACCTATATATATAGTGTATTTAACATCTTTTAACTATTGTGGGGTTGGGGGTATAAGCTTCCTGGGTTAATACGATTAAAATTTCCCTTTCTTATATAGTGCATATGTTTTTTTGAAGGCTTCATTAACCTAAAGGTTTTAAGAAGGAGGATTGTAGGATGAACATTTGATTTGTAGAATTAACCGTACGTAGTTTAAATTAATTTTGAGTGCAAGTTAAGGCCTCGCAGTTTCTTTAGTTGATAGCCTTGGGTAGCAGTTAACAAGTAGTGGAATTAAAGGACATAAGGTAGGAATTGATAGGTTGCACCAGGAGGTACAAAAGGTTTGTAGATATCGATTGATAAAATAATCTTTAGTGTGCCTGGCTCCAATGTCATTAAGTTAAGGGTTAATAAGCTGGTTTAAAGTTAGAATAAGTTCGGTGTTTACTATTTGTTTGCCTGTTTTTTCTGACTCGTGGAAAGGTTCTATCTTTTCTCACGGGCAATATATCTCTGATAAAATGTTTGTGTAATACCTCTAAAATGTGATCGGCATTATTGTCGTTGAAAATAGCCACTAAATTAATCTTTAACTTTCCAAAGGACTTATTTTTATTCACTTTCATGGGATATTTTCTATTTATCAGATTATTATCTACCGATGCTTGAGCATCTTTTATTAAAACAGCATGTAGGTTGGTCATGAATACAGTTGCATAAAAGTCCTGCTCAACCGATTCAACGGTTAGGCCGCTGAAAGCTTCCAATTGCAGGATATTTTTCTGAATCGATATATTAGTTTCTACGCCCCATCTCAAAAAGTAAAGCGCCTTAAATTCACTATTGGGATAACCTTCTTCTTCCCAAAGATTGGTTACCAGCACCTCTACCGCGTTTTCCAGTTCTACCCGTACCAATCTCAGTTTTAATAATGTTTTATTGGTTGTGATAAACCCACTCTCTTTTAATGATTTGATAGCTGTAGTTACAGGGGCTAAGTAAACAATGGCCGTGTGTTTACCTCCTGCTATGAAATCCTTTATCATATTCTGATCATTCTTTCCCCTGATGACAAATTTGATTTCCTCTTCAGCCCACAGATGCAAGGCAAACATCTTATAACTGCAAAAATTCCGGTCATAAATAACCAGCATATCTTTTTTCAGTTGTTCTATCGCATCATAAGCCATTGGTACCTCACCATAACGATAAGGCATGATCCGGGACATCAGAACAAGCTCATTCAGCACGTCATAGTGGTAAAATGTCTTTGCTTGTACGAAACACCCACTCTGATTGCTTGCACCTCCAAAATAATTGCTTAGCACAGGTGTGTTTACTAAACTGACGTTAGAACCATCTGCGGAAACTACCCGAAAACCCTTCCAACGTTTTATATCCCCCTGCTTCGCATGATGGTAATAACTGCTTAATAGAACATTGTTCCACCAGTAAAAGAAAGATGCTTTTAATTTTATACGTTGTTGGGTAAAGGCGCTTACTGAGCAGGGACTCTGACCTCCTAATTCTTCAAAAAACTTTTCAAGTTCTATGCTAAGTGTTTTCTTACAGAGCTTAACTATAAGTAAAACAAGTCGTTCAAAGGGGAGTTTTCTATTTCGGGTGAAGTCTTTTTCAGACTTTCTGAAATTATTCAACAGAGGTTCGTTCTGGACAATTAAAGAAACAAAGCTTTTTAGTTCGGAAATAATTTTTATTCCTATTTTTATCTCGGTCCTGGCCATTAAGGTTGTAGTGGTGTTTTGTGTTTTAGTCGATTCAAAACTACTTACTACAATCCTTTTTATTCCCTTTTTCTTCCTTAAGAATACTAACCCTCAACTATTTTCCCTTAACTTAATGACATTGGCCGGAGGTGCACAACTCCGGTTAGCCTTACTTCCATGTATCGCGAATAAGAATTTAATCTTCAATTTTTACCTGCCGCTGATCTTTAAAAATGATTATGGCATTGCCTTCGGCCCGGGCTCATATCTTTACATTTATAAATAAATCAGAATAAAAGGAGACACTTTGGGCCCGTGCATGACACGTACTATTACGATGTTGACGAGATAGGCTAATTCTCCTTTTTTAGCTTCTTAAAGTCTGGACAGTACCGAATGACAGGTTATGCGCCTGATCAGCTATTAATATGAGCAAAGACTGTGAAGGGTTTTTCTGATAAACAATAAATGTAAAGCATGAAGAACTTAAAGTATTCAGTAGGGATCGATGTCTCCATGAAAGATTTCGCCTGTTGTATTTCGGTCATCAATGATGAACAGGATGTCAAGGTAAAGGCTACTCACAAATTTGCCAATATTGAAAGTGGCTTTGGAGCATTATTGGAATGGGTAAAGCGCCATAAAAAAGAAGACTTACCTCTTATTTATACAATGGAAGCTACCGGCGTTTATCACGAGCAACTGGCTTGGTTTTTACACCATAAAGGTAATAGTGTAAGTATCCTTTTGCCTAATAAGGCAAAGAAACATTTGCAGGCAGACGGAATCAGGTCAAAGAACGATAAGATCGATGCCCGTGGTTTAGCCAAGGTAGGAGCTGAAAAGAAACTGGAACAATGGACGCCACCCAGCATGGAACTGTATACCTTACGCTATTATACACGACAGCATCAAAGCCTGAATGAATTTTATACAGCCACGGCCAATCAACTACATAGTATCGAGCATAGCCAGTTTAAAAACAAAGATATCATTAAACAACTCAAAAGTTCTTTAAAGCTATACGAGAAACATATGAAAGAATTGGAAAAACTGATCGCTCAATTGATCCAATCCGATCCAATTCTTAACAGGCACTACAAGAACATTTGTGCTATTAAAGGCTTAGGCTTGTTGTCCTTTGCTGTTATCGCTGCTGAAACAAACGGATTTATCCTATTTGATAACGCAGCCAGCCTGGTTAAGTATGCAGGTTACGATGTCATTGAAAATGAATCAGGTAAGCATACAGGCAGAACGAAGATATCAAAGAAAGGCAATTCAAGAATAAGGCGTATACTGCACATGCCTGCACTTTGTGCAGTAAGGGACGATCAGCCTCAATTTCAAAAACTGTTCGAACGGGTCTATGAACGGACAAGGATAAAAATGAAAGGATATGTCGCCGTGCAGAAAAAACTGCTTGTAATGATGTATTACCTATGGAAGAAAGAAGAAAAATATGATCCGGCTTTTAAAAAGGAAGTAGCCCCGGCTTTGCCTGGGGCTACACATGATGAACTTCTGAACGAAGCTCTCATTAAGCAACAAAATTAATGAAATTATATTTGGATGTAAAGACAGTACCTATCCGCTGCAAGTCCTCGCCTTTCCTGCCCGCAAACCCAACCCGCGCTGTGGGCTTTCCTCTACAAATCCTGAGGACACACTTTTTTATGCAGGGACTAATTGCATATTAAACTGTAGTGCCAATTTTTCAAGTTGCTTCCTTTTCTGTTCTTTTAAATGGTTTTGATAGGCCTCTATTCCTTTTTCTACAAACTCACTGCCATTAGTCATTACCCTATAATAATAGCACGCTATCTTTCGCGCTATTGCCTTTATGGCGATAGGACTTCCCCGCCTTGCACGTATTCTCCGACCAAATGCCCCAAGAGCGAGGTGTTTGCTGTTCAATAGACCCTGGGCCAGATTTCTGAATATCAGCCCTGCATTATTTTGACGCTTCATCCGTACCCGTTTATGCATCTTTCCCGAACTCGATTTCATCGGTGCCAGTTTCAACCAGCCACTAAAGTGCTTTTCTGTTGGCCAGGGACTCATATCTGTTCCCACCTCGCTTACGATCTGGAGAAAACTGTAATCGGTTATTCCTGCTATGCCTATCGGGTCTTTGCCTCCTGTCAATTTCAGCAAAGGCTTATGCAGGTTATCTATTTCAGGTTTATGGTAACGAATCGGTTTGCGTTTTACAGCTGTTTCAATATCGTCTTTATCTTTTGACATATCTTTTAACTGACGCTCTATCTCTGCATCGCATTCTTTTATTAAACTATTGTAATAGCAACAGGTGCCATAAGCCTGACGCAAGGCGAACAGATGCTCCTCGCTATAATGCCCCTCCAGTGATTTAATCACCAGATCTCTTTTCTTTTCCAGTATCCGCTCATGACATAATTCTGCCAGCGTAATGGCATCTCTTTCGCCTCCAAGTATGGCTGTTATCATGCGTATTCCGCTCGCTCCGCTGATATCGTTAATCACTTCTGTAAAACGGATATTCATTTGGGTTAGAGCTTTCTGCATCAAGTGAACCTGTGTGGCGGCGGCACGGATATGATCTTGCCGCAAACGGAGGTAACTTCTAACTTTACGCATTTCAATTTCCGGTATAAAACTTTTCCGTAAAAGGCCATAGCCATGCAATTGACGAAGCCACTGACAGTCTTTCACATCGCTTTTTCGACCTGGGACATTTTTTACATCACGCCCATTTACAAGGTAAACTTCTACACCCGCTTCCTCCAAAACTGTGTATAGTGTTATCCAGTAAACACCCGTGGATTCCATCGCTACTGTATTGATACCTAAAGAAAGCAAGTAATCACGGATCGCGTTACAGTCTGCCGTAAAAGTGGGGAAGATACGGATCTGATCTTCGCCTGCGTCTACAAAGAAATTTCTGCTGCCAATATCTATCCCTGCCGCATTGGGATGGACGATCTCAAGTGTTTTTGACATAAGCCTAATGGTTAAATAAATAAGCTTTAAGGCCTGCTGCTTATAAAATTCGATAGCATCCTGCACGGGAATACCGCTCTATAGAACGGCATCACCAATAAACCTTTCAATAAGCAACTGGAACAAGATTCCCTATCAGGTAATTAACACTAATTTGTAGCACTGTTACTTCCTGTAAAGCCTTATCCAAATTTAAGGCATGTCCCTTTATAAACCAACCGGAAACCCGGCCAGACTTCCCTAACACGGACACTATAATGAGTAATTTACTTTCGTTAAAAAAATATAGTCAATTATTCGGAAGCTACATAGCATATAATATAACGGTTTGGTTCATCTGCCAGAATATGCAGGTAGTATATATAATCTGAGGCAAGCGAAGCGCGGATGTTAGTATATATAAACGTTATCCATAAAATGGTGAATAATTGGTTTTGGCTGGTAAAATGTGCCGATAACGACTGGGCACATCTATTTGTCTATATGGTTTAAACTTTTTCTGACTGAAGCATAGCATGTTAAGTAAACATTAAGGAAAAGGGTTAAAAATAATTTGGATGAGTGTAAAAAGGGTGTACCTTTGCAGCCCGCAAACGAAGAAGCGGGGAGTTCTTTAAAGGTTGAGCGTGAATGAAGGGAAGGAGAAAAAAGATTGTAAAAATCTTTTGTGAAACCGGAAAATAATTCACACCTTTGCAGCCCGCAAACGAGGAAGAAAAGAGAGAGGGAAGCGGCTGAAACTTTTAGAAAATAAAAAAGTAAAAAAGTTTTGGAAAGAAGAAAAGGTTTTCTACCTTTGCAGCCCCAAGCGGGGAAGAAGTTTAAAAGCTTCTAAAGAAAAGAGGATGAGGGTTTTAGGCCTTAGGAATCAAGGGTGAAAGGGAGCGATTCCCACACTAAAAAAATTGACAAATCAACTCAGGTAAAACTGAAAGATTATATAGCTGAACTGGATAGGGAAGCGGGAAAGTTCTTTTAAGAAATGGAAATCATGTAGCGTAACGGGAGGCGAAGTCTAACCAAGGTTAAACTGAGCTGAAGAGTTACAAAATAAAGAGAGCCTGTATAAAGAGATAATAATACAGATTCTATTAATTAATAATAGGGTCAGTGATTAAAACAAAACATTTTACAATGGAGAGTTTGATCCTGGCTCAGGATG
Organism: Mucilaginibacter sp. cycad4; assembly: GCF_034263275.1. NCBI lineage: Bacteria > Pseudomonadati > Bacteroidota > Sphingobacteriia > Sphingobacteriales > Sphingobacteriaceae > Mucilaginibacter > Mucilaginibacter sp. cycad4. Next base: position 6,728,358 of record NZ_CP139559.1, read on the forward strand.
AACGCTAGCGGCAGGCCTAATACATGCAAGTCGGACGGGATTCGGGTGCTTGCACCTGATGAGAGTGGCGCACGGGTGCGTAACACGTATGTAACCTACCTTAGTCAGGGGGATAGCCTCTCGAAAGAGAGATTAAGACCGCATAACATCACGAAGTGGCATCGCTTTGTGATCAAATATTTATAGGACTAAGATGGGCATGCGCAACATTAGCTAGTTGGTGTGGTAACGGCATACCAAGGCTACGATGTTTAGGGGATCTGAGAGGATGACCCCCCACACTGGTACTGAGACACGGACCAGACTCCTACGGGAGGCAGCAGTAAGGAATATTGGTCAATGGACGGAAGTCTGAACCAGCCATGCCGCGTGCAGGAAGACGGCCCTACGGGTTGTAAACTGCTTTTGCAGGGGAATAAACCTTCTTTCGTGAAAGAAGTTGAATGTACCTTGAGAATAAGGATCGGCTAACTCCGTGCCAGCAGCCGCGGTAATACGGAGGATCCAAGCGTTATCCGGATTTATTGGGTTTAAAGGGTGCGTAGGCGGCTTTTTAAGTCAGGGGTGAAAGACGGTAGCTCAACTATCGCAGTGCCCTTGATACTGAAGAGCTTGAATGTACTTGAGGTAGGCGGAATGTGACAAGTAGCGGTGAAATGCATAGATATGTCACAGAACACCAATTGCGAAGGCAGCTTACTAAAGTATGATTGACGCTGAGGCACGAAAGCGTGGGGATCAAACAGGATTAGATACCCTGGTAGTCCACGCCCTAAACGATGAACACTCGATGTTGGCGATATACGGTCAGCGTCTAAGCGAAAGCGTTAAGTGTTCCACCTGGGGAGTACGCCCGCAAGGGTGAAACTCAAAGGAATTGACGGGGGCCCGCACAAGCGGAGGAGCATGTGGTTTAATTCGATGATACGCGAGGAACCTTACCCGGGCTTGAAAGTTAGTGAATGTGACAGAGACGTCACAGTTCTTCGGAACACGAAACTAGGTGCTGCATGGCTGTCGTCAGCTCGTGCCGTGAGGTGTTGGGTTAAGTCCCGCAACGAGCGCAACCCCTATGTTTAGTTGCCAGCATTTAAGGTGGGGACTCTAAACAGACTGCCTATGCAAATAGAGAGGAAGGAGGGGACGACGTCAAGTCATCATGGCCCTTACGTCCGGGGCTACACACGTGCTACAATGGATGGTACAGAGGGCAGCTACCTGGCAACAGGATGCCAATCTCTTAAAGCCATTCACAGTTCGGATCGGGGTCTGCAACTCGACCCCGTGAAGTTGGATTCGCTAGTAATCGCGTATCAGCAATGACGCGGTGAATACGTTCCCGGGCCTTGTACACACCGCCCGTCAAGCCATGGAAGCTGGAAGTGCCTGAAGTGCGTAACCGCAAGGAGCGTCCTAGGGTAAAGTCGGTAACTGGGGCTAAGTCGTAACAAGGTAGCCGTACCGGAAGGTGTGGCTGGAATACCTCCTTTCTGGAGCAGGCCCTCTGAGTGGCTCAGAACTGTTCGCTGCATGATATTTCTTAAAGTTAGTTAAATGGTTGATTAGGTTAAGTGGTGAGTAGTTGAAAAGCGAAGATCACAAAACATGAGCAGTCATATACTGATAACACACACGCAAAAGGAAACACCCAGAAGATGAAGCCATCAGTGGCAATAACATCTGAGAGGCGGGATTGTAAGAGATTACGATTGACGATTTGAAGAATAAAAAAATCTAAAATCGAAGATCGGAGATCCGAAATACAAAAAAGTCCTGTAGCTCAGCTTGGTTAGAGCACTACACTGATAATGTAGGGGTCAGCAGTTCAAATCTGCTCGGGACTACAAAAGAGGCGATGATTGAATTATAGAATTACTGAATTATTGAGTGAAAAACAATCAATAATTCAAAAAATCAATAATTCGATAATTCATCTTAGGGGGGATTAGCTCAGCTGGCTAGAGCACCTGCCTTGCACGCAGGGGGTCAACGGTTCGAATCCGTTATTCTCCACATTGAACCGGAAGTCATTAAGTCATCTGGTCATTGAGTCATTGAAAAATGACGTAGTGACTAAATGAAAGAATGACGGAGGATCAAAACGTTCTTTGACATATTGGAAGAAGTAATTGAAACAAGAGAAAACAACAGATAGAGACGTTGTTTGCTCAGAGGCAAGATTGCAAGAAAAAAGAGACAAGACTTCGGTCCTGGTTCTTGATTCCTGATCTCTTGACGCTAACAAACAATTATCTAAAATAAAGACATACCATGCGGCGCAAAAGGCGCATGAGTAGAAGAAAGTAAGAAAGGGTACACGGGGGATGCCTTGGCTCTCAGAGGCGAAGAAGGACGTGATAAGCTGCGATAAGCTGCGGGGATCAGCAAATATGACTTGATCCGCAGATTTCCGAATGGGGAAACCTAATTAGTTGAAGACTAATTGCATAAATGCGCTAACCTGCCGAACTGAAACATCTAAGTAAGCAGAGGAAGAGAAAACAATAGTGATTTCCAGAGTAGTGGCGAGCGAAATGGAAGAAGCCCAAACCTGTTATGTTACGGCATAGCAGGGGTTGTAGGACCACAACATGAATATTAAACAGAACCGGAACGGGGTGGGAAACCCGGCCATAGAGCATGAGAGCTGCGTACGGGTAATGAATAGTAGGATAGTGGTATCCTGAGTACCGCGAGGTCGGAGACGCCTTGTGGGAATTTGCCGGCACCATCCGGTAAGGCTAAATACTCCTGAGAGACCGATAGTGAACCAGTACCGTGAGGGAAAGGTGAAAAGAACCCCGAACAGGGGAGTGAAATAGAACCTGAAACCGTGTACTTACAAGCGGTCGGAGCCTGGCAACGGGTGACGGCGTGCCTTTTGCATAATGAGCCTACGAGTTACTCTTCCCTGGCAAGGTTAAGTGTTTAAGACACGGATCCGAAGCGAAAGCGAGTCTGAAAAGGGCGTATAGTCAGGGGAGGTAGACGCGAAACCTTGTGATCTACCCATGGGCAGGTTGAAGGTGCCGTAACAGGTACTGGAGGACCGAACCGATAAACGTTGAAAAGTTTCCGGATGACTTGTGGGTAGGGGTGAAAGGCTAATCAAACTGGGAAATAGCTCGTACTCCCCGAAATGTTTTTAGGAACAGCCTGGCGGTTGAGTTATAAAGAGGTAGAGCTACTAATTGGGTGCGGGGGAGTCAAATCCTACCAAATCCAGATAAACTCCGAATGCTTTATAATATACGCTGGAGTGAGGCTATGGGTGCTAAGGTCCATGGCCGAGAGGGAAAGAACCCAGACCATCAGCTAAGGTCCCTAAATTATTGCTAAGTTGAACTAACGAGGTCCGATTGCACAGACAGCTAGGATGTTGGCTTGGAAGCAGCCATTCATTTAAAGAGTGCGTAACAGCTCACTAGTCGAGCGATCGGGCATGGATAATAAACGGGCATCAAGCAGTATACCGAAGCTATGGATTGCATGTAAATGCACTGGTAGGGGAGCATTCTATTTGTCGGAGAAGCAGGAAGGTAACTGACTGTGGAGGGAATAGAAAAGCAAATGTAGGCATAAGTAACGATAAGGCGGGAGAGAAACCCGCCCACCGAAAGACTAAGGTTTCCTGATCAACGCTAATCGGATCAGGGTTAGTCGGGGCCTAAGGTGAAGCCGACAGGCGTAGCCGATGGACAACTGGTTAATATTCCAGTACTTTTTATTACTGCGATGCGGTGACGGAGTAGTGACACTGACGCGAACTGACGGAATAGTTCGTTAAAGGCTGTAGGTATAAGACGTGTAGTTAAGTACGCATGTTTTGCTGAAAGCTGATAGTACACAGAACCTTCGGGGGATGTGATAGTTCAGGTAATCAGACTTCCAAGAAAACCCGCTAAGCTTCAGGTAATAAAAACCCGTACCGTAAACCGACACAGGTAGTCGAGGAGAGAATCCTAAGGTGCTCGAGTGAATCATGGCTAAGGAACTCGGCAAAATGGCCCTGTAACTTCGGGAGAAGGGGCGCTGTCAGCAATGGCAGCCGCAGTGAAAAGGCCCAGGCGACTGTTTAACAAAAACACATGGCTTTGCAAAATCGCAAGATGACGTATAAGGCCTGACACCTGCCCGGTGCTGGAAGGTTAAGAGGGGATGTTAGTCGCAAGGCGAAGCATTGAATCGAAGCCCCAGTAAACGGCGGCCGTAACTATAACGGTCCTAAGGTAGCGAAATTCCTTGTCGGGTAAGTTCCGACCTGCACGAATGGTGTAACGATCTGGGCGCTGTCTCAGCCATGAGCTCGGTGAAATTGTGGTATCGGTGAAGACGCCGGTTACCCGCAACGGGACGGAAAGACCCCATGCACCTTCACTATAGCTTAACATTGATATCGGATACAGGATGTGTAGGATAGGTGGGAGACTGTGATGTGGCTTCGCCAGGAGTCATTTAGTCAACGTTGAAATACCACCCTTTCTGTATTTGGTGTCTAACTCTGCAAAGCGGAGAACATTGTTTGGCGGGTAGTTTGACTGGGGTGGTCGCCTCCAAAAAGGTAACGGAGGCTTTCAAAGGTAAGCTCAGTACGCTTGGTAACCGTACGCGGAGTGCAATAGCAAAAGCTTGCTTGACAGTGAGACAGACAAGTCGAGCTGGGTCGAAAGACGGATATAGTGATCCGGTGGTTCTGCATGGAAGGGCCATCGCTCAAAGGATAAAAGGTACGCTGGGGATAACAGGCTGATCTCCCCCAAGAGCTCATATCGACGGGGAGGTTTGGCACCTCGATGTCGGCTCGTCACATCCTGGGGCTGGAGAAGGTCCCAAGGGTTGAGCTGTTCGCTCATTAAAGTGGCACGCGAGCTGGGTTCAGAACGTCGCGAGACAGTTCGGTCCCTATCTGTTGTGGGCGCAGGAAGTTTGAGTGGGGCTGACCTTAGTACGAGAGGACCGGGTTGGACTAACCTCTGGTGAATCTGTTATGCCGCCAGGTGTACTGCAGAGTAGCTACGTTGGGAATAGATAAGCGCTGAAAGCATCTAAGTGCGAAACTAGCCACAAGATGAGACTTCCATTGAGGGTCGTAGGAGACTACTACGTTGATAGGTTACAGGTATAAAGGTGGTGACATCATAGCCGAGTAATACTAATTGCCCGAAGCTTTCTTCGTGACGGATTAAGGTGAGTGGTTGATTAAGTTGATTAGGAGAGTGGTTGCAAGACTACACAAATAAAAAACCAAAGCGATCACTCATCTGAAACAAAACAAACAGATAAACAACAAAAGCTGTTGTTTTCTCTTCAATCAAGTACTTCTTTCAATAATATGTCATGTTAATGGGGGTGAATAGTTGATTAGGTTCATTAGGTGAGTAGTTTAAAAGCTATACACCATACAAGAACCACTCACCACTCACCCAATCAACCACTAACTTAAAAATATTCAGGTGCCTATATCGGCGGTGTCTACCTCTTCCCATTCCGAACAGAGAAGTCAAGCCCGCCAGAGCCGATGGTACTGCGGTAAAACGTGGGAGAGTAGGTCGGTGCCAACCTTTATCACCTTTAATGGTGCAACATTGCAAAAGCCTTAGCTAATAACTAAGGCTTTTTGCGTTGACGGCCTTTTCATAAGTCCGGCATACCAGCAGGCGTATGAGCGCAGAGCCCGGGCCGCAAGAAAACGCCCCGGATAAATCATAGTTGTATTCAACTTACATTGGCCCGCTCAGTTGCCGCGGGGTGGCTTTGTTCTTTTTCTTGACAAAAAGAACCAAGACCGAGCCATAGCGAGATAACGAATACCTGCACAAATAAACAATAGTGAGTAACTCAAGTCAGCAAAAAGGTTTCTTTGCCGCACATCCCGTCCCGATGCCATCGCACCGGGCCTTTTCCCTGCAAACCGGGCAGAACCACGGGCTGCAATTATTTTGCCCTGCTTCGCCCGCTCATTCCCCTCGCTTCTGCAAAAACTTGCTATGCCCCTGCTGCCGCACCGCCCGGCATCGTTCTGCCCGGTTTCGCCCGAAACTGTTTTGCTGACAGGGAGGAAGAGAACCAGGATTGTTAGATTCAAGAGATAAGACGGTAAGAGGATCTTCTTCGCCCTGCAATGCGGTACTGTAGCTTGCAGAAGATTCTTCGCTACCGTTCAGCGCATAACAGATAAGTTTTATACCCATCAACACAACAAAAAATATAAGTTAACACACATACTTTTTATTGTGGTAATAATAACTTACAATCATTTTTTTATGTTTGCGCTTCCAAAAATAGCCCCATGGAATTTGAAAAATTAGCAGCCCAAATTAAAGCAGAAATAGCAAAACTGGATACCACGCCCGAGCTTGATAAGATCAACAAGGCTTTCGACGAGAAGATCCGCAAGGTGGAGGAAGCCCGCCGCGAAAAGCTGGCTACCGTGCCCGACAACGCCGTTGAGCGAAAGAAACTCATCGCCGCCCTTGAAGCCCTTGGCGAAAAATATATTGAACCGGCTAAAAAGAAGAGCAAGGAATAAGCAAGGGTTTGTGAAAATGAATTTTAAAAGGCCGGCCGGTTGGGCCGGCCTTTTTGCTTATATCCGGCTTGCCCGTTTGCTGCGGTGGCGGGAGCTTTCAAGTTGATTGCCGCTACACTTCCCTCCCGGCGAATCAGGCCGTACGGTTACCTTTCGGCATGCATGCAGTAGTCGGTAAAACCTGGTGTTCAATTTTTGAAGGTGTAAACACTTTGCGTTTTACCTTAAAATTGAACGTTTGATAATCAGTGAGTTATGAATTGGTGAATTTGTTCGGGAACCTCATTTGAACAAATGCTATCTGATAATCAGCTATTTGAGATTTTGGTTTAAAAAACATTGAACACCCGGTTTTTAAAAATTGAACACTGACAAAACGGTGTCACCAGGGGGCGACTTTTTAGTGGGTAAATTTGAGTGCCTTTCATGATTGCCGGCAGGTTTGCGGCAAATAACGATGGATTATCCTGCTTTAGCTGCGGGACGGGGCACTAATTTTTATGGACCATACTTTGGAGAAACCTTTGGTTGTTCAGATGATTCAAAAGGATGTGAGGGATATGGCGGATGCGGCCGCGCGTAAGGGACAGATGGTGATGTCGGACCCGGATGCGGTGGTTGAGCTGTTTGATATTTACCCGGCCAATGAGTGGATGACTATGGAAACCGAACACGAAACGCCGCAAATGCTGTTTGGCAACTTTTGGCTGCAGGGCGAGTTGTGCATCTTGTTTGCCGATACCAATATGGGCAAAAGCCTCCTGGCCGTACAACTGGCCGACAGCATTAGCCGCGGCGAGCCCATTGCCCCTTTTGAGCTTGGGGCCGGCGCCTCGCCGGTGTTGTATATTGATTTTGAGCTTAGCGGCAAGCAGTTTGAACAACGCTATACCGACGGCCAAAACCGCTACCCTTTTGCCGCCGAGTTTTACCGCGGCGAATACAACCAGTTTAACCGTGCAAGCTCGCACTATCAAAAGCTGGACAGGTATGTGATCGAGGCTTTAACGCGGGGCATTAAGCGTACCGGCGCCGAAGTGCTCATTATTGATAATATTACCTGCCTGCGCAACGGAACCGAGAGCGCCGGGGCCGCCCTCTTGCTGATGAAGGAACTGAAAAAGCTTAAAACCCGCCATGGGATCAGCATCCTGGTGCTGGCCCATACGCCCAAGCGTAACCCCCGCCTGCCGCTGAGCCGTAATGATTTGCAGGGCAGTAAAATGCTCATCAATTTCTGCGACAGCGCCTTTGCCATGGGCGAAAGCCACTCCCGCCCCGGCCAGCGGTATTTGAAGCAGATTAAGCAGCGCAGCACCGCCGAAACTTATGGTGCCGATAATGTATGCCTTGCCCAATTGGAACGGCACAACGGCTTTTTGAAGTTTGTTTTTACGGGTAACGATTGCGAGAAAAACCACCTGCGCGACACCACCAGGCAGGAGCGCGAACGCATGAACCGGGATGCAAAAAAATTGAGCGACGAAGGTTTGAGCCAGCGACAGATAGCCGAACGGCTTGGCATGAGCGTGGGCAGCGTGAACAAGATGCTGAATCACCCCCTCTAAATCTCCCCCAAAGGGGAGACTTTTAAGTTAAGCTGGGGCACCATATCCGGCGCGAGTATGCAGGGTGTGGTTTGTGGGCTGCGTACTCGTGACCTATGGTTTATATCGTCCTAATAAAGTTTGTATCGTCCTAAAATAAGTTTACAGTTTAATTGATTAATCCTGCTATAGGTTTACATTATTGATTAGTCCTAAAATAGGTTTACAGATTGACATTTTTTGAATTATAATAACTTTTCCAATTTCGCTGTACAGATAGGTTATTTTGATGTACGATCTCAGGTGTAAGCATATTGCAACTCATGTGAGGCCTTAGCTTATTATAAGTGTTTACAGACTTAGCTAAAAGTTCCATAACCTGGTTTTTATCATTAAGTATATGATGTTCCAGGTACTCCTGTTTCATTATTCCATTTATCCGTTCCGCTACTGCGTTCTCTAAAGGGTCTCCGTTTTCGGTCATGCTGATGATTATTTCATTGTCCTGTAATAGCTTTACATAATCATAGCTACAGTACTGAACACCTCTGTCTGAATGATGTATTAAGCCAGTCAAAGGCTGGTCACTTTCTTTAATGGCCATTTGTAAAGCACTAAGTGTGTGAACTGCATCCAGTGTATCAGCGGCATGATAGCCGACGATCTTTTTACTATAGGCATCCGTTATAAAACTGATATAAACGAATCCCTTCTTTGTCCTGTAGTAAGTGATATCTGACACCCATATTTCGTTCACTTTAGTCGGAATAATTTCTCTTATGCAATTAGGATATTTTCTTAGCCAATGAAAAGATTGAGTAGTATGTATGCGCCGCCTTTTCTTTCTAACTAACAAGTAGTGAGCAGCAAGCAGATCAAAAAGCGCATCCCTGCCCATTTTTATCCGGTGCTCAAGCAAAAAAGGCTGCAGCAAAACATAGAGTTTTTTACCGCCAATAATCGGATGTATGGCCCTTATTGCCCGGACCTCATTTAATAATATTTCCTGCTCAAAGCTTATCGCTTCTGTCTCCCAAAAATGCTGGTAATAGGCCTGCCGGGTAACTCCAAGTAAACAACAGCACTTCACCAGGCTCATCCCAGGGTAGCTGTCTTTAATCTCACGGATTACTTGGTATCGGACTTTTTTCGGATATTGATCTTAAGATCTCTTTCGGCCACTTCTATCATTTTACGATAAAGCTCCTTCTCCAGCAATGCATCTTCAAGTTGCTTTTTTAATAACTTAATTGATGCGCTGTTTTCGGCCGGGACATCCTGATCTTTCTTGGTTGGCATATCATTCGAAGATACATAAATTGTTTTCTTCATCTCCAATCCGAATGATTTGAGCCAAAACGCAATACGGCTATTGCCTAATTTGTATTTCCTTTCAATCGTTGTTCGGCTTTCCTGACCTTCTAAATATTCTTGACAAACTTTACGCTTAAACTCCTCGCTGTACTGGCTTTGCCATTTGCTGCCATACACTTTTGAATATCTTTCCATTTTTGTTTACTGTTGTGTAAACCTATTTTAGGACAAGACAGTTTACAGATTAATTGATAAATCTTTAAGCTGGCGCACGCGTGTCGCGTGTGTCTTAATGTGCTAAGTATGCGACGGAGTTTAACCGTTTTTATTTATCGTTGAATTATTACCGGTAATGAGAAATTGCAAGTTTTGTGATGACGTAGACTTAGCATACGGGTCACACGCGATACGCGTGCGCCAGCGAGGAGAGGGGATTTGAATTATTAACGCTTAGCAACTTATTAACATTTGTCAATTATTTAATAGTTAGTATTATATTTAATATCCTAATTAGTATTTTATTGATAATGAAAGAAATAGATAGATTAATAAGCGCATTATATTTGGCAAAATCAGATAACAGGGAAGGTATGTTGTCAGATTTAATTCTGAATGTTCTTAATACCTTTTCTGATCCTTTGAGCTGTGACGAGATTATGGACTTTATTAGGATGGGGTTTCATTTAGAGCCTATAAAATTTGAAGTTCATAATAGGATTGAGAGTTTGATAGAAAGCAAGGAACTAAAAATAATTAATGAAAAATATTTATTAAGTGAAGAATCTAAACAAAGATTGTATTCAATAACCTTAAAAGCGAAGGAAGAGTCTGATAAAAGACTATCTCTTTTTAAAGTAATTTTGAATGAAATAGGTGAAGGCAGTCTCGCAAAAGAAGACGTTGTTGAGCTATGGAACGTCTTTAATGAATATTTGTTAGAGTGTTTTATGGTTTTTGGAAGAAAGGCCATTGATATATTTCTACCTTATAAGATCGATAAAATTTCAGAGAATGATCAAATACATAAGATAGCTATAAGCAAACTAAAATCCGAAAAACTAAAGCAGATTTTTAAGGTTTTGGTTTTAGAATACCCGGAAAGGTTATCCGAATTAGAGTTGCGATATTTATCTACTTTAACATCCCGGGCGGAAAAATTTTATTCTTTAGGAATAGAAAAGGATGAATATGACAAAATAAAGAACCTAAAGATAAAAGACTTAGTAATTCTCCTTGATACCAATATTCTTTATTCCATATTGAATCTTCATGTTCATCCTGAAAAATCAGCAATAATAGAGTTGATAAAACTCTCAAAGGAAAAGTTGATCGATTTAAGACTGGTTTATTTACCGAAAACTTATTTAGAACTTCAGCAAGCCAAGACTTGGCTTGAAACAATTGTCTCACGGGAGAATTTCAGGCCGGTTCAGATCAAGGCGCTTCTATCATCAGATCATTTAGAGCCATTTGCCAGACAATATTACGAGGCAAAATTGGCAAATTCCGATACGCCTCATCCCTCAGAAAGCCTTAGATATGCATCGGATGTTTTGAAATCTAAGGGTATAATTCTTTATAATGAAAGATTCGATCAGTTAGTTGATGATGAGGAGTACTTAAATCAAAAAATAGCCGAGTATTATGACTTTCAACGGTATTTTAATAATTTAAATGAGGAATTGGGTTATGAACTTAGATTGAATAAAACAGATAAAAAAGTAGAACATGACATTTTTTTAAGGGAGGCAGTTAACATCTTAAAAGACAAGTTTAACAAGGACGACGAGTTTAATTTTGTCTGTCTAACTTTGGATAATAGCTTAGTACATTTTGACCAATTTATCAAGAGGAAAAATAATGTTGGTTTATATAAAACAATTAATCCCAATTTTACATTCCCTTCGGCTTTATTAAAACAGATTAGACCCTTTATACCAATAATAACACACGATTATCGCAAGGCATTCATTACATCCCTTACAGCACCTTCATTTGAATATGTAGATAATGCAGATTCCATTAATCTGCAAAAATCTATGACATATTTTAAAAATATGGGAATTGAAGATGAAGAAGTTATTATCAACTGTATTAAACGTGAGTTGTTTTTGAAAGACTTTGAAAAGGAACAAAAAAAGGATAATGCAGAAGAATATATAAAATCTGAGTTAGCCAAAGAAATTGATCTGATGAAAGCAGATATATCGCAGATGTCAGAATTAATTAAACAAAAAGAACAAGATGAAATAGCAATTCTATCAGCGAAGGAACAAGAACAAGCTGAGCTAATGTCGATGGCTGAAGATGAAAAGGAAAAAATATTAAAGGATAAAGCCAAGGAATTAGAGGTGCTTAATACAGATTTGAATAATAAAGAAGAATTTATCGGCAGTTTAGCTACCAGAATTAAGGTTTTAGAGGAGATCAACCAAAAGAACACAAATATTTTAGGGTTCGAAGCTGCAAGGAACAAATGGCTCGTAGATAAGGATAAGTACATTTCAGATGAGTGGCAAAAGCAATCAATCGAATTGAGGAAAAATAGCCGCTACTTTTTAAAGGTTATTACGTTTACTTTCCTTCCTATTCTTTTAGCCATATTGATAAAGGTTTTTGGCGAGAAGCTAATAAAATTTGTAGAATCAAAGGGGATTAGCCAATAGTATGTATGGGGAGCGTTGGGGGTTATACAACTTATTGAACTCTTTTTCAGAACTTATTTAGTAGATAAAGAAGAAGTGAAGACTGGTAAAAAATGGTTTTTTAATTCTATTAGTAAAAAAGGGAATGATTTTATTAATGACAAAAAAAGAGTAATTGAGAAAACATTTCTTAACAATAATCCGGAACCCAAAATTGAACATTACTTAAATAAAGATGGAATTAATATTCAGATAAACAATATTGATGGTAACGTTCTTAAATCAGCAGTTTAATTCCCCGCTACTTCAAGCAAATTCAATAGCGCTATAGTATCAAAAAATCAAAGGACGCTGATTTTCGCTTGTGTGTACCAACGGATGCATTTCAGTGCTTTTAATGATAGACAGCAAACTATGGCATAAAATGAATTTTCAAGATGTAATGAGCTTAGGCACTTTCCTCGCAACAGTAGCATGGATGGTAATAGCCTATGTTTTATTTAAGCTTCAAGCGAAAACGTTTGAATTGCAGGCTGAGACATTTCGTACGCAAGCTGATACTTTTAAAGAGCAACAAAAAATAACTCAACTGGAAAACAAGAAATTCCTACTAAGTTTAAGGCCGGAGTTTATCATTAACAATAAAAAACTTTGGGATGGCCCGCGATTTCAAACGGCAAATGGTTACTTAGAAACACATGAAATTGAAGTAGAAATAAGTGTCATATTACATTCAGCTATCGACGTTGAATTTGTTAATAATACCCCTTTCCTAACTTCTGCTTATAAAGTCCAAAATACGCAGTTTGTTCCAATAGGCGCGCAGATCTTTATTCTAAAAGGGCCGGTGCCAAAAGAATATTCATCAAGAAAAATAGACGTGCAGATTTTTTTTAAAGATGAAATAGGTACTTTTTACATTCAATATTTAACCGGAACATATGCTAAACCCGAAATATCACCACCAATAGAATTTATTTAGTTTCTAACGAGCTCCCTTGCAACCGCACGCAAATCCAATACTTAGCAAACTGACCACAAGGCACAGTCTTGCAGTATCAAAAAATTAAAAACGCTGCCACAAGGTAAGCTAAACGTTAAGCAAAGCCTTTACCAGACACTCTTTCGGCCCCTACGCCCCGCCCGCGTTAGATCGCAGCGGAAAACCCACAGCCCACACAGGCCTTCGTGCGAAAGCCAGGGCGAGGATTTGCATCCGCCAGCTGGCAGACCGGCCGCAGGCAACGCCATTGTTCAGTTGGCAGTTATTAGTTTGCAGTTTATAAATCTGTTGGCAGTTTTTAATTGGCGGTTAGCAGTTGTTATTTAGTGGCAGTAGCAAGTGGCAGTTTGCAGTAGCAGCGAACGGGAATTCTTCTATGGAGAAGGGGTGAGGGGGGCATATGTTTATCAACCGTGTTGTTTATCGCCTGCATAACAAATCCCTGCTAACGTGTATTGCCACCTGTTTCCCCGGAGGCTACTGTGTACACATCTTTTTTAGTATACCGTAAATAAGAAGCTTTTTCATTTCGAACGAACCGGAAGAGGGATTGCGCGTAGGGGTGAGCAGAAATCTTACGCGCCCGCTTTGAACAATGTAAATAATACATAGGAGATTTCTCATCCTTTCCCTGCTATTTCCTGCCCTCAAAGGATTCGAAATGACGTTTTCTTTTATACAATACTTGTGTACACACTGTAGCTCCCGGAGGTATGGAACCGAGCATTCCCCGCGCTTTTATGATTGTTCCGATATTCGGCAACAAGCTTAATAAAAAAGCGTCATTTCGGGGTATTAAGCCATCCCCGATTTGCAGGTTCGCCCTGTACAGTTTGGGATGGCTTAATGCCTCGTAATGACGCGATTATGATGAATTGTGTGTTCTGAATTTATTAACTCAACACATTCCTCCAGCTCACCAGGTTGCCGATGATCTTATCCAGCTGATCGGCGGGAACGCGTTCCTGGGCCATGCTGTCGCGGTGGCGGATGGTTACGGTGTTATCTTCTAAAGTCTGGTGATCTACCGTGATGCAGAACGGCGTACCAATGGCATCCTGCCTGCGGTAGCGCTTGCCGATAGCATCTTTTTCCTCGTACTGGATATTGAAGTCGAGCTTCAGCTTATCCATGATCTCGCGGGCTTTTTCGGGCAGTCCATCTTTTTTGGTAAGCGGGAAAATAGCGGCTTTAACCGGTGCCAGGCAAGGGTGCAGGCGTAACACGGTGCGGCTGTCCTGTTTCTCTTCGGTGCTCAGGTCTTCTTCTTCGTACGCGTTGATCATGGTAAGCAGGAACATCCTGTCTAAACCTATTGAAGTTTCAATTACGTAAGGGATATAGTTGCCGTATGGTTTACCTGTTTCAGGATCAACCTCGGGGTCAAAGTATTGCATTTTTTTGCCCGAGAACTCCTGGTGCTGGCTTAAATCGAAATTGGTACGGCTGTGGATGCCTTCAACCTCTTTAAAGCCAAACGGAAACTCAAACTCAATGTCATAAGCGGCATCGGCGTAATGGGCCAGTTTGGTATGCTCATGGTAACGGTATTTGGCAGCATCGGTACCCAGGGCAAGGTGCCATTTTAAACGGGCTTCCTTCCACTGGTCAAACCACTCTTTTTGTGTGCCGGGGCGAACGAAGAACTGCATCTCCATTTGTTCAAACTCGCGCATGCGGATAATGAACTGGCGGGCAATCACCTCGTTACGGAACGCCTTACCAATTTGCGCAATACCGAAAGGGATTTTCATCCTGCCCGATTTTTGCACGTTAAGGTAGTTTACAAAGATGCCCTGAGCGGTTTCGGGGCGCAGGTAAATGGTATCGGCATCATCAGCTACGGCGCCCATCTGGGTGCTGAACATGAGGTTAAACTGGCGAACTTCTGTCCAGTTGCGGGTACCGCTTACCGGGCAGGCAATTTCATGCTCAATGATCAAATCGCGCAGGCGGGTAAGGTCTTCGGCTTTCAGGGCCTCGTCCATGTCATGCTGTAGTTGTTCAGCTTTATCGGTTTTGCCTTCGCTGTCGTATTTAGCTATCTTGTCTTCCAGCAGCTGATCGGCGCGGTAGCGTTTTTTTGAATCTTTATTGTCGATCATCGGGTCGCTGAAGCCATCCACATGACCGCTTGCCTTCCAGATCTTAGGGTGCATAAATATGGCCGAATCAATGCCTACGATGTTATCATTCATTTGCACCATGGCTTTCCACCAGTAGGTTTTGATGTTGTTTTTGAGTTCGGCGCCATTTTGGCCGTAATCATAAACTGCGCTTAAGCCATCATAAATCTCGCTGGAAGGGAAAACAAAGCCATATTCCTTAGCGTGCGATATAACATTTTTAAAAAGTTCGTCGGTTGATTTGCTCATAATAGCTGCAAAGATAATTTTTGATTTCGGATTTGGGAATTTCGATTTCGGATTTACTTTGATTTGGGATTTGGGGAGGGCCGGCTGCCCTGAGCTGTGGACGGGCTGTGTGTACACATCTTTTAAATTCTATCAATAATTGAAAAAAATGTCATTTCGAACGAACCTGGTGGGAGAATTCGCGCGCAGGGGGGTGAGGAGAAATCTTCTACACCCTGCTTTTATAGGTATGATTGTAGAGCCTGATGTAGAAGATTTCTCTTTCGCCCCACTTCTTAGCCCGCCCCTGCTCAATCGAAATGACATTTTTTTTATACAATACTTGTGTACACATAGTCTGGTAAACCGGATTGTATCAGTGTTAAAATAATATGTTGAGGGGCATTTTTAGTAAAACTGGCTCTCCATATGTTCCTCATATTCAGTCAGCAGTTTCTCATAATTTGTAAATCATTCACAATTATTATCAAGAGTTATAAACTATTGGCTGTTTTGCATTATTATTGCAGTGAGCCTACAATACCGATCACAAATGGAACAAATTGTAAAAATACTTTCTGCAAAATATGTTACCCACAATGTGAGGCAATTCAGGCTTGAAAAACCTGCCGGTTACAGCTTTATACCGGGCCAGGCTACTGAGTTATCTATCAATATGGAGGGTTGGCGGGACGAAACACGGCCTTTCACCTTTACCTGCCTTAACGATGATGATTACCTTGAATTTACTATAAAAACTTATACCGACCATGATGGTGTTACCAACCGGTTAAGCAAGGTTAATGAAGGCGATGAGCTTATCATTCGCGACGCTTGGGGGGCTATTGAATATAAAGGCGCCGGTTACTTCATTGCAGGTGGTGCTGGTATCACCCCTTTTTTGGCTATACTAAGGCAATTAAATAAGGATGGCGCAATAGCCGGCAACAAGCTTTTCTTTTCTAATAAAACTGATAAGGATATTATTTTGAGGGATGAACTTAAAAGCATCCTTGGTGCCGATGCGCACTTTACTATTACCGGCCAAAAGGACAGTATGTATGATCAGCGACGGATAGATGCCGGATTTCTGAAAGCTGAAGTAAAAGATTTCTCAAAGCATTTTTATATATGTGGCCCCGACGCTATGGTTGCCGGGCTCAGCGACATATTGGGGCAACTCGGAGCCGATAGTGATTCGGTGGTATTTGAAAGGTAGTTTATGCGGAGACGCATCACGTGCGGTCTATTATGCTTTGTCTTGCATGTTATCCCTGCATATTACAGACACATGTGGTGCGCCTCTGCAAAATACCTTTTATTAAACAGCCTGGAAAGCTGTCCGGGTGTCTATCCGGAAGAATGGGCACCCGGTCAAAAAAAAGCGGACAGGCGTTGTCAGCCAGCTAATGTAATACGTTTTATACTTACTATAAGTTGCCCCGTTTAGTATAAAACCAAAATGGCCCATATGTAATAGCCACACCAGGCATCTCCTGAAACGAAAACTCAACGGAATATTTTAGCAGAAGTAATTTACAGTATCAGTGAAAAAGCTTAATTTTCGCCAACTTTACTTTATCACTTTATCCGATCAAAACAATAATGTACCGGTTGTTTTCTGTTTTACGCGCTGCAGCATTACTGCTTGTTTTGTTAGGTTCTTATATCCCGTATTTATCGGCACAGGCCCCGGTTATTAAATATACAACGCCGCATGTATACAGGATCAATAATCCCATAACGCCTTTAGCTCCAACTAATACAGGAGGTGCGGTGCCGGAAACTATTTATGGGCAGGTGAGTAAAATAGCGGGCGGCGGTACCCCCGGATATTTTTATACGGTAACAAGTGTAACGGTTGACCCGGCCGGAAATGTATTTGTTGCGGATTGGGCCGATAATAGAATTTACAAATTGACTCCTGCAGGAGATATTTCAACATTTGTGGGACATTCAGAAGCTGGTTGGGACGATGGGCAGGGTACCGCCGCAACAATTTATGAACCTGATGCACTGCTTTCGGATGCTGCCGGCAATATATATTTCAGCGATCAGGCAAGTCACCTGATACGGAAAATAACACCGGGAGGTTTGGTTAAAACAATTGCGGGAACGCCGCATGCGCCGGGTTTTGCTAATGGCACGGGTTCGGCCGCTAAGTTCGACAACCCGAGAGGCTTAGCCATAGATAATGCAGGGAATATCTATGTTGCTGATCAGGCTAATAACCGGATCAGGAAAGTTACACCAGGCGGCGAGGTATCCACTTATGCAGGCAGCGGCGCTTCGGGCGGTAATAACGGCCCTGCAGCTTCCGCATCGTTTAACACACCCACCGGTGTTGCGTTTGATGTTGCAGGTAACTTATATGTTTCGGATGTTGGAAATAGCGCCGTACGAAAAATAACCCCTGCGGGCATAGTATCTACATTTGCAACCGGTTTGAATTTTCCGCGTGAGCTTAAGGTAGATGGCACCGGTAATGTGTATGTTGCCGAGCAGGATGGCAACACTATAAAAAGAATAAGCCCTAACGGAACAACTACAATTATTGCAGGGGGCGGCAAAAAAGATGCCGGCGGAGCAGCATCCTGGTTTAACGGGCCGCTTGGATTAGCAATGGACGGAAAGGGTAATTTATTTATTGGCGAAAACGTTAACAACGACGTTAGAAAGATAGTAATAACCGGCTACACCATTAATAAGGCTTTACCGGCAGGACTTGTATTTGACCCTAAAACAGGTATCATAACAGGTACGCCAACTGTTTTATCGCCACCAACGGATTACACGGTTACGGCCTATAATGCCACCGGCAGCAACAGCACAACTGTAAATATAGAAGTAGCAGATTTTACCCTGCTTCCCTCAGTCATTACTTTTCCGCCCCCGGTGGTTGTGCATATCGATCCGGATAATATTTTGCATCCCGGGGCTACCAGTAATAATACCAACACCGAAACGCCTGTTACTTATACCAGCAGTAACCCCGATGTAGCTTATGTAGGTGCCGATGGGCAAATTCACGTTGTAGCTCCCGGCAAAACAATTATAACAGCTTACCAGGCCGGAGATGAGGGATATTTGGCCGCCGTCCCCGTGCCCAGAACATTTACCATTACACAGGACCAGGTGATCACTTTTCCTGCCATTGCTAACAAAACTACCTGTGATCCTGATTTCCCGGCTGGGGCAACAAGTTCTAATTCAACCATTCCGCTTACTTATGTAAGCAGCAATCCGGCTGTTGCTACGGTTTCAGCAACAGGGGCTGTTCATATCATAGCCGCCGGCTCAACCAGCATCACCGCGTCGCAAACCGGAAACGATTTGTATAACGCGGCTACTCCTAAATCGCAACTATTAACGGTTACCGCCCCGGTTATGCCGTCGGTGCATATAACGCCTGATTTTTATAATAGTTGCGATGGGTTGGAGGTTACCTACACAGCCGATGCCCAAAATGCGGGCAATAATCCAACCTATCAGTGGCAGGTAAATGGCCAGAACAGTGGTGGTCATACTAACACTTATATCAGCAGCACATTACACACAAGCGATATCATTACCTGCGTGGTTACCAATAATGACGGATGTGCACCCCTAACCTCCCCGGTATCTAATGAGGCTACAATAAAAGCCGATCTAAATGTTACACTTTCCCTAAGTATCAGTTCGTCTGTGAGCGGAACAATAATTTCGGGTACCCCGGTCACTTTTAAGGCCGTATCACCTAATACCTTGGATAATCCTGTTTATCAATGGTATGTTAACGGGCAAAATGCAGGCGGCAACAGCGCTACATTTACAAGTAATAGCCTGGTTGACGGTGATGAGATTAGCTGTAACATGATTTCGGGAGGAAAATGTATCATTAATCCATCGGTAAACTCAAATGCTATTACGGTTTCTGTAATAGTTCCCGAAAAAATTGTGGTCCCCAATACCTTTACACCCAATGGTGACGGATATAACGATACCTGGTTTATCCCCGGACTATTGTCATACGCTAACTGTACCGTCAATATTTATAACCGGTATGGCGCCATGATGTACCGCTCGGTAGGGTACCAGCAACCCTGGGACGGAACGAATAACGGTAAATCCGTACCTTCCGGAGCGTACTACTATGTAATTGATACCAAAAACGGAAGCGCAAAGCTGAGCGGGGAAGTAACTGTATTGCGGTAATCAGCGTAATTACCAGGAAACGGTGCCAGTCCGGAGATCTGAGGAGACTGGACGGACACTTTAATAAAGCAGATATAGTTTGTTTGCAAACGCAATCTCACGTCTCAAATCTCATATCTAATTCCTCAATCTCAAATCTAAAATCTATTTTTACAGCCATGAGTATCAGTGTTGAGGCGTTAACCAAAGTTTACGGCGTGCAAAAGGCTGTTGATGGCATCAGTTTTACTGCCCAACCGGGTGTGCTGGGCTTTTTGGGGCCTAATGGTGCGGGTAAATCAACTACCATGAAAATCCTTACCGGCTTTATTCCGCAAACATCGGGTACGGCATCGGTATGCGGGTTTGATGTGGTTAAACAGCCGCTTGAGGTTAAACGCCGCATTGGTTACCTGCCCGAAAGTAACCCGCTGTATACGGATATGTATGTTAAAGAATCGCTGGGTTTTGTTGCCGGCATCCATAAGCTCCGCGAGCCTGCCAAACGCATTGCAGATATTATTGAGCAAACAGGCCTCGGCCCCGAGCAGCATAAAAAAATAGGGCAACTGTCAAAAGGCTACCGCCAAAGGGTTGGCCTTGCACAGGCCATGCTGCATGACCCGGAGGTGCTGATATTGGATGAGCCAACCTCGGGCCTCGATCCTAACCAACTGATAGGGATCCGCCAACTGATCCTTGATTTGGGTAAAACCAAAACCATTGTACTGTCAACCCATATTATGCAGGAGGTGGAGGCCGTATGCAGACAGGTGATCATCATTAACAAAGGCACCATTGTAGCCAACGATACCCTGCAGCAGCTCCGGAAAAATAACGGTGGTAAATCGCTCGAGGAGGTTTTTATCAGCCTTACCAATAATTAAACAGAGCGGTTAACCAATATCTTTTGCCTTGTCCTGAACTTTTTTGCGAAGGGTATTAAAAAATATACTCCTTTCTTTTTCGCCCACTAAACTTATGTGGGTTGATTTGCTGATAATGTTTTGAAGATTTTTGAAAGTGTATTCGCAAAATTCGGCGTCTTGCGTGGCCATAAAGTTTAGCCCGTTATGGTTCAGGTAGGCTATCTGCCGGTCGTCACCCTTTACAAAAATGGAGTTATCGCCAATAAGGCATTCATTAATATAAATTTGGTAAGGCGCACCATCGGGTGCCGACGATTGGTTATAAATAAATTTTCGTCCCTTTTCGGCCTGCATTTCTACGTGATTTAATAGCTCGTCCAGTTGGGCGTACACTTTATGCAGGATTTCCTTGCCGGCAAAAATGTTGGTATGCCTGTAAAATTCAATCTGCCTGATGGTAACGTGGATACTTTCTTCGGTCCATATTTCGGTAGATGGTATTTGTACGTACTGCCTGATAACGTTTTGAGCTTTTTGGAGGATCAGCGGATCGCCTTCTTCGCCGGTAAATTGTTGTTTGGCCAAATCAGGGTACCCGATAAGGGTACGTTTCCAGAAAAAGAATTTAAAAGCACTCAGCTCCGGGAACTGCATAAAATGAAACAGCGGCACATCTTTATTAAAAAAATAGATCTGCGCATTTTTTAATGTTTTGAATAAACCCAGGCTATTTACCAGGTCCTGCATGTAATCATTAAAGGTGAAGTTTGTGCTATCCACCTTGTTACCGGCAAAAATTACGGTGTTGTTTTGCATGCGGAGCAACTGATCAATAGAGATCTTGTATTTATTGCTAAGGATCTGAATTTCATCAAGGCTTATTGGTTTTTCGCCCCGGATACGTCTGTAAGCACTATCGTTGCTGATATTCAGCAGTTCGGCTATTTCATCAACAAAAGAAAGGTGAGGTGGCAGCTTTGCCTTTATATGGTTAAAAAGCAGCAGCTGGGCAGGGGTATTATCCATAATGCAGGAATTAACAAGTGGTTTGTTTTAGCAATTATTAGTCACCCTCCCCTTCATTATCAGTAAAAAATGCAACAACCGGCGCTAACACATAATAAATGTAGCTAAAAATGCAATTGTTTCCAAATGGTTGTATTACAGTTAATTAATTGTTGCGTAATGTGGTTTGTGATGCTGGTTTTCTCATTTTAAACCGGCTGGTAATGATAGTAGCTTTATTCAGTAATTAATAATTATTAACCTTAAAATCAAAGTATTATGAAAAAGTTATTCTTATCACTGTCGCTGGTTGGAGCAGCATTCGGCAGTTTTGCGCAATCTTCAAACGGGTCGGGAAAATTCAGCATTGGTGCTGAAGCGACTATCCCAACAGGCGATGCGCACCAGTTTTTTAATTATGGAATAGGCGGCTCGCTTAAATATGAATATCCACTTTCAAAAACGGTTTTTGTCACCTTATCGGCGGGCTATGAATCGTTGCATGTTAAAAGCGGCCTTCAGGAGCCTGATACTAAATCATCATTTGGTTTTATCCCGGTAAAAGCAGGGATCAAGCCCTACCTGGATGGAGGTTTCTTTTTTGAAGGGCAGTTAGGTACTGTGTTTTCAACCGAAAAAGACGGTGGTAATTCCTTTCTCTATTCGCCGGGCTTAGGTTACACCTTTAACGGAGGGTTTGAAATAGCTGTGCGTTATGAAGCCTGGTCAAACAACGGAACAATCGGGCAGGTGGGCGCGCGGTTGGCATACCGGTTTTGATTTAATGGCATAAAGGCCGGTAAGGCCTTTATGCCATATTAACACTAAAAGAAAATCATCATGAAAACTATAACAACAATTTTCGCTGCTTTTGCCGGTTTGGTATTTTTTAGCAGCTGTAGTAAACAGATTTACTCGCATAAAGAGGTTATGCAAAGTTATCATACCAAAAATGATGTTATCCGGCAATTTGGGCAGCCCGACGAAATCATGATTGTAAATGACACTACCGGGTGGCTTTACAATTGCAGCGATCCCTCAGTTTTTAACGATACAAAAACAAAGGTGAAGGTAAATGGCGTATTTAATGCAGGCAGCGGTTTTAATACAATCCCGGTAAGTGTAAAGCAATTTTCGCAATACAATAAGTATGTAAAGTTTACATTTAACCATGATGGCAAGGTTTTAAACTGGGATTCATCGGGTTTGAATTTTGCAGAGAGAAAAGCCAATCCTTTAGCTACAATAGGAGTAGTGGCGATGGTTGTTGTTGCCAGCGCAATTGTTATTGTTGAAATGGATCCCTGGAAGATAGGGGCACCTTAAACCAGGTTAACCTGAAGAGTGTACCACCCGCAAGTTTTAAGCGTCCTTCGCTTGAGTTGTTTTAACAGGAGCATCCACGATCCCGCTTATTTTTAATAATATAGCAAACGTGGATGCTTTTTTGAACTTCGGTTTAAGCGAAAGATGCTTAAACCTGCAGGGAAAATAAATCCGGAATTGAAATTCCGAAATCCGATATCAAACTGCTTCTTTGCTTTGGCGCAATATTGTCGTAATTTCGGCGCTTAACACTATACCATAATAACGTGCTAAGCATCCTTAAAAAAGAAATAATATCCTACCTCAGTTCGCTGGTAGCCTATGTTACTATCGGTGTGTTTTTACTGGTGCTGGGCCTGTTTTTATGGGTGTTTCCTGATTCAAGCATCCTGGAATACGGTTATGCCGGGCTCGAAAGCCTGTTCAGCACCGCTCCGTACCTGTTTATGTTCCTGATCCCGGCCATTACCATGCGCTCCCTTGCCGAAGAACGTAAGGAGGGTACTTTTGAGCTGCTGTTTACCCGGCCATTAAAAGATTGGGAAATTGTGCTGGGTAAATACTTTGCCTGTTTGCTAATAGTGCTTTTTGCTTTGCTGCCTACGCTGGTTTATTATTATTCGGTAAGTGCGCTGGGTACGCCGCAGGGCAATATTGATACCGGGGCAGTTATCGGTTCATACATCGGTTTGTTTTTATTAGGTGCTGTATTTGTGGGGATTGGTTTGTTTACCTCATCCATCACCAAAAATCAGATCATCGCCTTTACCATATCCGTTTTCCTGTGTTTCTTTTTTTACAGTGGGTTCGATTCAATCAGCCAGCTGTTATCCCTGCAGGACCTTGGCCTGCAAAATTTGGGTATTACCCAGCACTATGATTCGGTAAGCCGGGGTGTGCTGGATACCCGCGATCTGGTTTACTTTATCATCACTACCGGTGTTTTTATTTGGCTCACGCTGTTTGTACTGGCAAAGCAACGCCAAAAAGGTGTAGGTGGTGCCGGGATGGTCATTGTGTTAGGAGTTTTGCTTTTCCTGGGGATACTATCATCATTTACTTTTGCCCGTTTTGATTTTACTGCCGAAAAGCGTTATACCATATCGCCCATTAGCAGGCAAATTATGGATAAGCTGCCAAAAAAGGTAAAAGTGGTGGTTTATTTACAGGGAGATAACCTGCCCGGCGGCTTTAAACGCCTGCAAAGTGCTACCCGCGATATGTTAAGTGATTTGCAGGCATACAGCCATGGCAAAATCCAGTTCGAGTTTCGCGACCCGCTAAAGGGTTTAAACAACGATCAGCAAAATGAGGTGATCCAGAACATGGCTGCCGAAGGTGTTGAGCCAACCAACCTGAGCGTTAAAACTGATAATGGCGTATCGCAGAAGCTTATCTTTCCTTCGGCACTGGTATCGGCAGATGGAAAGGATATCCCGGTAAGATTATTGCTGAGCCGTATAGGCCTTTCGCCTGATGAAGTGCTGAACAACTCTGTCCAAAACCTGGAATATGCGTTTTCATCGGCCATAAAAAAGGCGGTTAACGGGGGCAGGCCGCAAATAGGTTTTACCGAAGGCCATCATGAATTAACCGACCTGCAACTGAACGATGCCATGAAAACCCTTGCTGATGGTTTCCAGGTAGGCCGGGTTGACTTGGGTGTTATTTCCACTGCCGATCTGCAAAAAATCAAACTGCTGGTAATAGCCAAGCCCGATCAAAAGTTTTCGGAAGCAGAGAAATTTAAGCTCGACCAGTACATCATGCACGGTGGCCGGGTATTATGGACGATAGACCAGGTAAGCGCCGAGCTGGATAGCCTTCGCGGCCATGGCGGCGAGCAACTGGCTTTCCCCAAACAGCTTAATTTGGATGATCAGCTTTTTCGCTACGGGATCCGCATTAATTATGATCTGATTGCCGATATGAACTGCTCACAGATCCCCATCAGTACCGGCAATGTAGGCGGGCAGGCGCAAATCCAGATGCTGCCCTGGCTGTATTACCCGGTGTTTATCCCGCTAAGCAAACATCCTGTAGTGAAAAATCTTGATGGCATCAGCAGCGAGTTTGCAAGTACTATCGATATCCTCGATACTAAAAATGTAAATAAAACGGTGCTGCTAACTTCATCGCCCTATAATAAAAAGCTAACCGCCCCGCACATATTATCATTGCAGGCTTTGGAGCAGGAACCAAACCCTAAAGATTTTCAAAGTACGCCTAAAATAACCGGGGTACTGCTGGAGGGCAGCTTTGTGAGCGACTGGCAAAACCGCCCTATGCCCGAGGGTATTAAAGAGCAGATTGCCATACAGCAACAAAGTGTGCCTACCAAAATGATCGTGATCAGCGATGGCGATATTTTCAAAAACCAGGTAGGCAGCGATGGTTCGCCATATCCTTTGGGATATGATCATTATACCCGTCAAACCTATGGCAATAAAAACCTGCTGCTTAACATTGCCGATTACATGACCGACGATTCGGGGCTTATAGCGCTGCGTACCAAGGAGATCAGGATCCGCCTGCTTGACAGGGCACGCATTCGCAGCGAAAAAATGTACTGGCAGCTGGTTAATACCATAGCACCGCTGCTTTTAGTGTTAATATGTGCTATTTTTCAACATTATTTACGCAGGCAAAAGTATGCCCGTTAAATTTTCTATTTTTGATAGATTAATTACAACCATATGAGATTTATTGTTTCTACCTCAACATTACTCAAACAACTGCAAGCGGTAAGTGGTGCGTTAAGCAGCAGCACCGTGCTGCCGATACTGGAAAACTTTTTGTTCGAGATAAAGGATGGGAACTTGACCATTTCTGCTACCGACCTGCAAACCAGCATGACCACCTCTCTGCCTGTTGAGGCTAAAGAGAACGGAAGGATTGCTATCCCCTCGCGTATATTGTTAGAGACCCTGAAATCATTACCCGAGCAGCCTGTTGCTTTTTCGGTTGATGATAAAACCTTCGCTATTGAAATTAATGCAGGCGATGGTAAATACAAACTGAGCGGCGAAAACGGCGAGGATTTTCCAAAAATCCCGGTTGTTGAAAACGCTTCATCAGTAAACCTGCCGGCTTCGGTTTTAGCCGAAGCTATCAACAAAACCATTTTCGCGGTAAGTAATGACGAGCTTCGCCCGGCCATGACTGGTGTTTATTGCCAGCTTACAACGTCGGCCCTTACTTTTGTTGCTACCGATGCACATAAACTGGTCCGGTACCGTCGTAAAGATGCAAAAGCCGCGGGCACTACATCGTTCATCCTGCCTAAAAAAGCGTTAACCTTGCTTAAATCATCATTACCGAGCGATGACGTGAATGTATCTGTTGAGTATAACTCCACCAGTGCTTTCTTCAAGTTTGGCAATATTAACCTGGTATGCCGCTTAATTGACGAGCGTTACCCTGATTACGAGGCGGTTATCCCTCAAAATAACCCTAATAAATTAAATATCGACAGGCTTACTTTCCTGGGTTCGTTAAACCGTGTAGCTATCTACGCTAACAAAACTACCCACCAGGTAAGGCTTAAAATAAATGGCAGCGAGTTAAATATCTCATCAGAAGATATTGACTTTGCTAACGAGGCCCACGAGCGTTTAAGCTGCCAATATGAGGGCGAAGACATGGAAATTGGCTTCAATGCAAGATTTTTAATAGAAATGTTGAAGAATTTAAGCTGCGAAGAAGTATCTTTGGAAATGTCGACTCCAAACCGTGCCGGTTTATTGCTGCCACAAGGAGGAGATGAGAATGAAGATGTGCTGATGCTGGTTATGCCGGTGATGCTCAATAGTTATGCTTAAGTGTAAACTTAAATTATAAATCCAAAACTAAGTCCGGTAACATAAACCGGACTTTTTTTGTTCAACACCCGATACCAAAAATTACAGTAAGCAGTTATAGCTTATAATTGTATATGAATATTAAGGTTAAAGCTTTATTGATTATTATAGCCGTAACGGGCTACCTTACGTCCTGCAAAAAAAATAATGATAAGCCCGATGCGGTGGATTCGTCAACATCATCGTTAAACGTTATTAATGCAACTTTTAATAATGTTAATATTTATGTTAATGGTACAAGGGTAAACAATACAACAACTTTTTATCCGGGAGGGACGCTTGGTTATATTTTAGTAAAGGCGGGTACGCAAAATTATTCGGTTAAATTAGATGGGCCTAATAACCCTAATCCGCTGTTTAGCCTGCCCTTAACTTTGAGTAAAGATTCGGTATATTCATTTTATATCGGGGGTAATACGGCCGACCAGGTTTTCAAAAGCACGGATGTGCTGGTTGCCGACACCGGTAGTGCCCCAAAGGCAAAAATCAGGTTTGTCAATGCATCTCCTGATGCAGGTAATATAAGTGTCCATTTTGAGGGTATAACCGCTGCCTTAGATACCGAGCAAGTGAAAGACCTTGGTTTTAAAACCACCTCGGCTTTTTATTTGGTAGCACCGGGAGAGCATAATATGGCCTTACATTCGGCCGCATTTCCAACTACTGTTGTAAGGGATACGGTGCAGCTAACAGGGGGCAAAGTATATACCTACTATGGTTATGGTAATAAAAGTACGGGCCTGGCAACCGGCCTGTTCATTAATCAATAATTACATTAATGGCTAATAAAAATAAAAGCAAGGTACTGGTTTCGTTTTTTGTAGCTGTGCTATGCGGTCTTTTCATTTGTGCCGTTTCCTCATGCGGTAAAGGGGGCAATGCGTCATCGGTAGGCCTCAATACCCAGTTCCAGATCGTTAATTTAAGTCCCGATATCCAGCCGGTTTATCTTTACCAGCATTTTATCAGGTATAATACCACTACCTATACTTATCCAAACAGTTCGGGATATTTTTACCTTTCAACACTTGAGCCTCCGCTGCAATTGCGTACA
Source organism: Mucilaginibacter sp. cycad4 (assembly GCF_034263275.1). NCBI lineage: Bacteria > Pseudomonadati > Bacteroidota > Sphingobacteriia > Sphingobacteriales > Sphingobacteriaceae > Mucilaginibacter > Mucilaginibacter sp. cycad4. The sequence goes on from NZ_CP139559.1 coordinate 6,756,037, forward strand.
GTTACTGCTGCGCCTGTAATTTTACTTCAGTTTGATACTACGCTTAAAGCCAACAGGAAATATACCTTGTTTATAACCGGTTTCAGGAAGGATAGTTCATTTGTCAGTTCATTTATACTATCTGATAGTACCGGTTTGCCAGCAATAGGAAAGGGAAAAGTGAGGTTTGTGCATACCTCGCCCAATACAGCTGCATTGGATCTGAGGGCTAACGACAGCCTTGTTGTAAGTGGTACAACCTTTAATAAGGTATCTAAATATGTTGAACTTACTGCCGGTAATTATAACTTTACCATTACAACTACCCGAACGCCTACAACAATTGAAACAACCCTGCAAAATGTAACCATACAAGACGGCCGTGCCTATACCATTTATACCAAAGGTATTGTTGGCAGCGCCGACTCTTTGGCCTTTGGCGCGGGGGTGCTCACTAATAATCTGCTTAGTAAGACACTTCAGTAGCTGCGTTTTGTTTAATATTTATATTTTTGGGCAAAAATTAAGCCTGTGGAAGTAATAAAAAGCATAATCGACTTTATACTGCATATTGACAAGCACCTGGTACAAATCACCAGCGCTTACCAGGGATGGACCTACCTGATCCTTTTCCTGATCATATTTGCCGAAACAGGTTTTGTAGTAACCCCGTTTTTACCCGGCGATTCACTGTTGTTTGCAGCCGGTGCTTTAATAGCCGGTGGCAGTTCGGGTTTGGATATCTGGCTGCTGGGCATCATATTAATTGCCGCTGCCTTTATCGGCAATACGGTGAATTACCTTTTGGGCAACTATTTAGGCCCCAAAGTTTTTAAAGAGGAAAACAAGATCCTCAAACTTGAATACTATCTTAAAACCAAAGCTTTTTTTGATAAGCATGGCGGCAAGGCGGTGATCTTTAGCCGTTTTATGCCTATTATCCGTACCATAGCGCCATTTGTGGCAGGAGTTGGCCGGATGTCTTTTTTAAAGTACAGCCTTTATAACATCATCGGCGGTGCATTATGGATTATCGTGTTCCTGTTTGCAGGTTACAAATTAGGCCAGGTGCCTGTAATTGCTAAAAACTTTTCGCTGGTAGGGGTGATCATTATCCTGATTTCGATATTACCGCCAATTTATGCTGCTATAAAAGGCCGCACTGCCAGGAAACCGGCTTAATTGTAAAGGGCATCCCTGATGTTATCAGTTGATGGCATCAAGGATCATGGTGCCCACCAGTTTACCGCTTTTATTATAGGTTTCGGATTTTACAAACCTTCCAAGCTTAGGCGAATACCATTCGGTAACTTTCATGTTAAAAGGGATACCTATGCCCATCATTTTCATTTTGGTTGTGGCCTCGTAGGTTATTTTAAAACAATCGAAACTGCCGGCATTGGTGCTTACGGTTTCAGCCTGTTCAACTTTACGGTTTTTAATATCCATTTGCAGGTTGGCCATCTGGGCGCCGTTGTTACCCATATCAATAGTAACGGAACCATCATCTAAAGTTTGCCCTGCCTGCATATCAACAGGATAAGCAAGGTATTTAGCTTCGCCGCTTACCTGCATATTGCCTTTCATGCTTGATGCGGGTACAAATGATTTCATATCCACCTTGATAGTATTACCGGTGCAGATCATTTCGGAATCGCCGCTGCCAATGGCTTTACCATTTTTGTCATTTATTTCGGCATGTACTGCTACGGTTGCGGCATCTTTTTTAGTGGTGACATAAACGGCGGTCATCTGTTGTTTGCCTTTGGCATCCTGGTTTATATAGGTGAGTTTTTTACCATTAACGTTGTTTACAAACTGGCTGCAATTTTGGGCAAAGCTTACTTTACAGCAAAGCACCAATAACAATATCATTATTTTTTTCATAGCGCAATAAGTTAATGTGGATGATTACGCTAAGTTGAGAGAAAAGCAACGTAGAAACAAGGTTGCTACTACCCGTTTTAGCTTCGGGTTTTACGTTATTATTGGTTAATTACCAGTGCTTTGCCTGATCGGTATAGCGCCTCTTCTTGTTGAAGTTTTGCTTTTTGTTGGATACTTAAAGGCCGCGCGATAAGCTTGTTCAGATCGGGCTGTCCGGCATCAACCCAGGCCGAATACCAGAAACTGCCCACAGAAAGGATGGACGCCCGCATTTGCCTTGCCACCATCCCCTTCAGCATTTTGTGATAAGCCAGGCTATAGGCGGCAGAGTAATCGGTAATTTGCTTTTTGCCGTGCTGTACCGGCTCATATTTTTTATCCTGCGGATAGGTTTTGTTCAGGATGCGCTCAAAGCGCAAAACACTATCAACGCTTTTGTAAGCAGCCCTGCATATCCGGAATGCTTCATTCAGCGGGTTTTCAACATACCGGGCCTTGCCAACATAGTAATTATAATGATTGGCAAATAACTCGGGCAGGCGGCTTTCCCAAAGGGCGTGGATGCCGGTTTGGCCTGTAAGCTGGCCGTTATAGTTTTGGGTAAGGTGCAGCGGTACATGTGCATCGGCAATATAATGCCCTAAATAAGCAGATGCATTGAGGATAGCCGTGGTATCATGGGCTTTGAAAGCCCGCACCAGCCTGTAATACTGGTACTGAATGGTCCATGGAACGGTGCCGTATTTAACGATGGTATCTTTTGAGTATTTGGCAACCGCATCCTTCCATTTTTTAGGCATGGCCTCAAATGGCTTTTTGCCATAACGGTCGGCGTCAAAGAAATGGCGCGGTGCTTCGGACGAGTCAACGTAGCGGCGTTTGTCGGCGCTGACGGCATGTTCGGTTATATAATCGATATTAGACCTGTAGAAACCTGACATGGCCTTAGGTAGGGTAAAAACGGCCAGCCGGTTAATACGGTAATGCGCAAAGAAACCCCATGATGAGCATAGCATAATTAAACAAGTACCTGCTATGCTTAAAATTATCCGGCGGTTCATGAGGCAAAGATGAGTTTAAGTTTTGAAGATTAGTATAAGCTAAACGTTTTTGTATATTGATTTATTAATTGCAGTATAAATGAAAGTGTTAACAGTTTCTTCTTTGCGAAATAAAATGCAGTATTATCTTAATGAGGTAAGTAATAATGATGATATTATTGTGATACCAGGAGATAATGGTGAAGATGATGGAGTTGTAATTGTTTCAATTAAAGAATACAATGCATTAATTGAAACCAGCCACCTGTTATTCGACAATAAAAACAGCAAACGCCTTATGGAGTCGATAGATCAAATTCATTCAGGAAAAGTAATTCAATATGATTTTAACGCAGGAAAGCAGTAAATGGACGAACAGGTATTTACAATTTTCCCGAATAAACTTTCGTATCGTAATTAATAACGATAACGCCATCCTGCTGAAATTTATCAAAAAGTGCCCGTAGGTCGTTAATCATCGGCCGGTACCCCTCATCGTTACGTGCAGGCATGTATGATGATGACAGCAGTCTGCCTTTTAATCCTTCAAAATCAAATACCTGTTTATTGGCGAATATTTCCAGGTGAACGGGTTCGGGCTTAAAGAAAGCGGCGATATGTTCGGTATTGATGTTGCGGTGATCAACCTTTACATAATCGCGGGCATGTTTTATAATAAGTTCGTCATACTCCTGTTCAAAGGCCGACGTTGTTTTTCTTTCGTTCCAGATGAGGGCAACAATGCCATCCGGTTTCAGGATCCGTTTAAATTCAGCATTGGTTTTTACGGCATCAAACCAATGAAAAGCCTGCCCGGCTACAATAGCGCTAATACTATTGCTCTCGATGCCGGTATTTTCGGCAGTGCCGTTTTGAGGAATAAAGCCGTTATAGGAGCCAAGTAGCCCGATGGCTTTTTCACGCATCTCCAAATTTGGTTCAACGGCGATTACCCGGTAGCCTTTTTTCAGGAACAAGGCAGTGGAGATCCCTGTGCCTGCACCAATATCAGCAATGAGCTTATCCTGTGTTAAGCCGTAAGTGTCATGTAAAAACTTAACAATTTCGTCGGGGTAGCCGGGACGATATTTTACATAATCTTCAACCCGGTTACTGAACCGGGTAGTGCTGTTGGTTACCATAATGCAATAGTTTTATAAATTAATAACGCTGCAAAAATCAATGTGTTGTATGAACACTTTGTGAATGCCAGGTTAACAGGTTATTAAATTGACTGGTTTGTAAATTTAATGTTGAAGCTAATCCTGCACATTATCAATTCAATTACATGAAAATATAAATCAAAAAACCACTTGCATATTAAATTTAATCGCCCTATATTTGCAGTCCTTAAAATAAGTAGAAAAGAATAACAAGCTATACGAGATGGCAAATCATAAATCATCATTAAAAAGAATCAGGTCAAACGCTGCGAAGCGTCTGCGCAACAGGTACCAGGCTAAAACAACCAGGAACGCTATTAAGAAATTAAGAAACACTACTACCAAAGCTGATGCTTCTGCACTGTTGGGTAAAGTGATCTCAATGCTTGATCGTTTAGCTAAAAAGAACGTTATTCATAAAAACAAAGCTTCGAACAATAAATCAAAGCTTACTAAATTTGTTAACGGCTTAAGCTAATCTTAGCTATTAAAATATACCAAAGGGGATAGTGTTCAAGCGCTATCCCTTTTTTTGTTTGGCGCTTTTTCATACTTTAATGCCGTGGAAAACTACGAAAGCAAGATCAGCATTAAATCATGGGCCGAGGAAGACCGCCCGCGTGAGAAACTTAGCGGGCAGGGGCGCCGCGCCCTTACCGATGCCGAGCTGATCGCCATCCTTATCGGCTCGGGCAGTCGTACCGAAACCGCAGTTGAACTGAGCAAGCGCATCCTGCGCCATTATGATAACGACCTGAACAAGCTTGGCAAAGCTTCCATTAGTGAACTATCCAAATTTAAAGGGATAGGAGAGGCCAAAGCTATATCTATTATTGCCGCGCTGGAGATCGGCCGCCGCCGTAATGAATCTGAATCGGGTGCTATTGAAGTGATCACCTCAAGCAGGGATGGTTACAATATTATGCGCCGTCATTTGATGGACCTGAACCACGAGGAGTTCTGGATTATACTATTAGGCCGTTCAAACAAAGTATTAGGGAAGGAGCTGATTAGCAAGGGAGGTTTATCGGCTACGGTATGCGACCCTAAGATCATTTTTTACTCGGCCCTGCAATACCAGGCCAGCGGGCTCATCCTGGTACATAACCACCCATCGGGCAACCTGAAACCCAGTAACGAAGATCTCCAGCTCACCAAAAAAATAAGCGCTGCCGGCCGGATGCTGGACATGGGCGTATTTGACCATTTGATCATTACCGATGCCGGCTACTTAAGTTTGGCCGATGAGGGGTTGATGTGAGTTTGATTTGGGATTTCGAATGTTCGATTTCGGATTTTAGGAATCATGAATTTTTAATTTGGGATTTGTTAAAGTTGCAGGAGGCACTCGATTAGATTTAATTAAAATAGATCAAAGGCTACAATTCTCAATTTCGAAATTCAAATAAATCCGAAATCGAACATTCGAAATCCGAAATCTACCAACCCCACATCCGAAATCTTTATATCTTTGCCGATTATCATTTCGGAATAATGAAAATATCTTATAACTGGCTTAAAGAATTTATTGATACTGATAAAACGCCCCAGGAAATTTCCATCATCCTTACCGGTACCGGTTTGGAAGTTGAAAGCCTGGAAAAGGTACAGGCTGTTCCCGGCGGACTGGAAGGCCTGGTGATTGGCTATGTAAAGGAATGTGCTGACCATGCCAATTCTGATCACCTGCATGTTACCAAAGTTGACGTGGGCGATGCGGAAGACCTGCAGATTGTTTGCGGCGCTGCTAACGTGTCTGCCGGGCAAAAAGTGGTGGTTGCCGTAGTTGGTACTACGGTTTACCCAACCGGAGGTGAGCCTTTTGCTATAAAAAAATCAAAGATCAGGGGCGAGGAATCGCACGGGATGATCTGTGCCGAAGATGAGATAGGTTTAGGGACCAGCCATGCGGGTATTATGGTATTGCCGGAGAATGCTCCTGTTGGTACGCCAGCCAAAGAATACTTTAAGCTGAACGACGATTACATGTACGAGATAGGCTTAACCCCCAACCGTGCCGATGCGGCTTCGCATTTGGGTACGGCAAGGGATATTGCCGCATTTCTGAAAACAGGCATTAATAAGCCCGATGTAAGTGCATTTAAAGTTAATAACACCAGTCGTACCATTGAGGTTATTGTAGAGAATGAACAGGCATCACCGCGTTACTCTGGCTTAACCATCAGCGGGGTTGAAGTTAAGGAATCACCACAGTGGCTAAAGGAGCGTTTGGCTGTTATCGGCGTACGCGCTATCAATAACATTGTGGATGTTACCAACTATGTGCTGCATGAGCTTGGCCAGCCCTTACATGCTTTCGATGCCGATGAAATAACCGGTGGTAAAGTGCTGGTGAAAAACTACGCTGAAGGTACGGTATTCAAAACCCTTGATGACGTTGACAGGAAACTATCTGCCGATGACCTGATGATTGGTAATGCCGAAGAGCCTATGTGCATTGCCGGCGTATTTGGCGGTGCAAAATCAGGTGTTAAGGAGTCAACCAAAAATATTTTCCTCGAGAGTGCTTATTTCAACCCGGTATCTGTTCGTAAAACTTCGAAAAGGCATGGTTTAAAAACTGATGCTTCTTTCAGGTTTGAGCGCGGCACCGATCCGGATATGACAGTTTTCGCCCTTAAGCGTGCCGCATTGTTGATTCAGCAGGTTGCAGGCGGCGAGGTATCGTCAGAAATTTCTGATCATTACCCGGCACCGGTTGCTCCGTTTGCTGTGGAGATCACTTATAGCACCATTGATAAACTGATCGGTAAAAAGATTGGCAATGATGAGATCAAAGGTATTATTACCGCGCTTGATATTAAGATAGTGAATGAAACTGCGGATTCACTGTCATTGCAAGTGCCGCCATACCGCGTGGATGTTACCCGCGATGTGGATGTGGTTGAAGAGATCCTGAGGATTTACGGTTATAACAATATCGAGATCCCTACACAGATCAGGGCCTCGTTAAATAACTCCACCCGCCCGGAGAAAGATACGGTGCAAAATCAGTTATCTGATTTGCTGAGCGCGAACGGTTTTAACGAGATCCTGGCCAACTCGCTTACCAAATCTGCTTATTCGGATAACCTGGATACTGCCGTTAAGATCCTGAACCCTTTAAGCAGCGACCTTGATGTAATGCGCCAAACGCTGCTGTACTCTGGTTTGGAAGCTATTGCGTATAACCAAAACCGCCGTAGTGCCGATTTGAAATTTTACGAATTTGGCAAAGTTTATAGCCTTAAAGATGACAAGTATCTCGAGACCCAGCGTTTCAGTATTTTCATTACCGGTGCTAATACTGCCGAGCAATGGAACCAGAAAGCAAAGCAGGTATCGTTCTATAATATCAAGGCTGTAGTGGATGGTATTTTACAACGCCTGAACATCAGCAACTTTACAGTTGAGGATGCAACCTGCAAAAAAATGTCGTTTGGCATTCAATACATGCTTAATGGTAAGCAATTGGTGAAATTTGGTTCGGTAGCAGGTGTTTCACTGAAAAAGGCAGATGTTGATAAAGAAGTATTCTGTGCCGATTTTAACTTCGACCTTGTGCTGGCGGCTATCCGTAAAAATAAGATCGTGTTCCAGGAGGTTTCAAAATTCCCGGCAGTAAGGCGCGATCTTTCCATGCTGATAGACCAGGGTGTATCATTTGGCCAGTTGAAACAAATTGCCCAGCGCACCGAGCGCAAATTGCTGAAGGAAGTTGATGTGTTTGATGTTTACCAGGGCGATAAGCTGCCTGCAGGTAAAAAATCATATGCGCTAAGCTTTATCATCCAGGATCTGGAAAAAACGTTAACGGATAAGGCAATTGATTCTATTATGCAGAAATTAATTTATAATTTAGGAAAAGAAGCCGGAGCGGAGATCAGAAAATAATTATGTGAATGGTTGATTGGGTGAGTGGTTGATTAGGTTGTTTTCTGATAAACCACTCACTCAATCAACTTAATCAACCATTAACCAAAAACATGGCCTCATTAGCAGAGCAGTTAAATAAAATTGTAGATAAAACCGAGCGCCTGATTGAACTGTGCGCTGCTTTGCAGGAGGAAAATGACCTTTTAAAACTGGAGAGCGAGGCCCTTACAGTAGCCCTTAATGCCAGTAAGGCCAAGACAAAAGAACTGGAAGAAAAATTAAAAGTTGTTAAAGTTGCCAAGTCTTTTTCTGAAACAAATGAAAAAAGTGTTGACATTAAGCAAAAAATTAACGACTTTGTGCAGGAAATAGATAAGTGTATTGTATTATTGAAAAAATAGTACAAAAAGTGAAAAGCTCAAATGGGAGAAATCTCAATAAAAATAAATATTGCTGACCGTGTTTACCCCTTAAAGGTTAACATGGAGGAAGAAGAAATAATACGCAGGGCGGCTAAGCTGATCAACGACCGGATAAAAGAATATCAGGAAAATTATGCGGTTAGGGATAAGCAGGATTTGCTTTCGATGTGTGTGCTGCATTACGCCACTTCATCGTTAAAGGCAGAAAAGAAGGTTACCGTAGAAGATACTGAGGTAACTGAAAAGGTTTATCATTTAGATCATTTGTTGACAGAGTTTTTTTCGAAGTAATAATCGTTCTTTATATAATATACATACAGAGCACATTAAGATTTAACCGCAGTTAAATTTTAGGTTTCACTATTAAAAACTTAACGCTTCAATATTAAGCGGATCAAGAGGCATGCGTTAGTTACGATTAACGTTAACCAACCCATGGTCCCCAAATATCCGGAATGAGGTTTTAAATACATGATACTTAAAAATTAGTTGCGGTTTTTTTATTTACATACATATAACACCACCAAACCTAAAATGGACATATTACTATACGTCATCATCGGCCTGCTTGTAGGCGCCATTATTGGCGTTATGATAGGCCGCTTCCTGCTCCGCAAATTGTTTAAAGACCAGGAAGCCTCTGCTCAAAATAAAGTGAAAAAGATTTTAAAGGACGCTGAAAATAATGCAGAGATCCTGAAGAAAAACAAATTGCTTGAAGCCAAGGAGAAGTTTTTACAAATGAAGGCAGAGCACGAGCAGGAAGTAAATAATAAAAATAATGCTGTTAACCAGCGCGAAAATAGTGTTAAGCAAAAAGAGCAATCATTAAATCAGCGCCTGGAAAATGTTAACCGCAAGGAGAGTGAACTTGACAATACCCGCAAAAACCTTGAAAAGCAAACCGAGATAGTTGTTAAAAAACAAGACGAGGTAGAGCATCTTAAAAATCAGCACATTCAACAGCTGGAAACCATTGCCGGCCTATCAGCCGATGATGCCAAAAACCAACTGGTTGATACCCTGCGCGAGGAAGCACGTACCAAAGCCATGATCCAGATCAAGGATATTGTTGACGAGGCTAAGCTTACTGCTACCAAAGAAGCTAAGAAAATAGTGATCCAAACTATCCAGCGTACCGCTACCGAAAGCGCAATTGAAAACACGGTATCGATCTTTAATATCGAAAACGATGAGATCAAGGGCCGTATTATCGGTCGTGAAGGGCGTAACATTCGTGCTTTGGAAGCCGCCACCGGTATCGAGATCATTGTTGATGATACCCCGGAGGCAATTATTCTTTCGGGCTTTGACCCGGTAAGGCGTGAGATTGCCCGTTTGGCTATGCACCGTTTGGTTACTGATGGCAGGATCCACCCGGCACGCATTGAAGAGGTGGTTGCCAAAACCAAAAAGCAAATTGAAGAAGAAATTGTTGAGATAGGCGAACGCACCGTAATTGACCTGGGGATTCATGGATTACACCCTGAATTGATCCGCATGGTTGGCCGTATGCGTTACCGTTCATCATACGGGCAAAACCTGTTGCAACACTCGCGCGAGGTTGCCAACTTTTGCGCTACCATGGCTGCAGAGCTTGGTTTAAATGTTAAAATGGCTAAACGTGCCGGTTTACTGCATGATATAGGTAAGGTACCTGATGATAACCCTGAACTGCCTCACGCTATTTTGGGTATGCAACTGGCCGAAAAATATAAAGAGCATCCTGAAGTTTGCAACGCCATAGGTGCCCACCACGATGAAATTGAAATGACCTCAATGCTGTCGCCGATAATCCAGGCTTGTGATGCGATATCAGGTGCCCGTCCGGGTGCACGCCGCGAGGTTGTTGAAAGCTACATTAAACGATTGAAAGAACTGGAAGAGCTTGCATTGTCATATCCTGGTGTTGAAAAAACATTTGCGATACAGGCCGGCCGTGAGTTACGTGTGGTTGTAGAAAGTGAAAAGATCAGCGACGCACAATCAGAAGTATTGGCTGCCGATATTTCAAACAGGATCCAGACAGAAATGACCTACCCTGGCCAAATTAAAGTTACCGTTATCAGGGAAACCCGCTCGGTAGCATTTGCCAAGTAATCATTATAACATTAAACAAAACCCTTTCGGTACAAAAAACTGAAAGGGTTTTTTATTTTTACAGCGTGGCCACAAAAACAAACAACAAACAGAAATCAACAGGTAAAACCACTGCAAATATTGATGAACGCCCCATTGACCGTTATTTCAGGGAATATGCAGAAGCCCACCAGGATAAGGTTAACCAAATTGTACATTACATCTGCATCCCAACCTTAGCATTTAGTGTATTTGGACTAATTTGGTCAATCCCATTTCCGCACTTAGCTTTTTTAGGTATTTATAATGGATATTTTAACTGGGCTTCATTTGTGATAGCCATTGCTATCTATTTTTATCTAAAGCTTTCGCCGATCATATCTTACTTTATCTTATTTATTTTATTAGGCTTTAGCTATGGTATAATGGAGCTTGTGGCCTGGCAACAAGCCGGAGGACCTGCCATGTGGTCATTATGCATTTCTATATTCATTCCTTCTTTATCTGCTGTGCTGATAGGTAACAGCCGTGAACCGTTATATGCAAAAAATGGGCTCAATATCAGATCATTAGTTGTTGCCCCTGCATACCTGTTAAATCAATTGCTTAATAAACTGAGAATCAAAAGTTGATTTTGACTGTTTACATATTAAGCTTTTGTTAAAGTGTTTATTGCTATCAGCTTTAATGCGAAATAACAGTGGATTTTTTTAGCTGTGAAATACACGGCCGTGTAATTTGTGTTTCACATGCGATAAAGAAAAAATTAACATTATTACATACTTGTTTTTTGTATTTAACTGTTAGCCAGGTGTTTGTAATGTGTTTTTGCATTGGCTATGTTAAGTAAAAAAGAAATCATTAAGTACTTGTTAATATAATAATCTGATGTTAATATAAACTTAACATTGGTAGGGCAATTTTGTGCAATAAAAACTCACAAATGAAAAAGCTCTACTTTATTATTTTAACACTAATAATTATCGGGGTTGGGGGCGTTGCAAACGCTCAGATCACCACCTCGGTACTTACTGGTAAAGTTACAGATCAAAAAGGTACCACCCTTCCGGGGGTAACCATTACTGTACTTAATACCAGTACAGGTACCAGGTATGGTGCACAAACCAACGGCGACGGCCGTTTCTCGGTTAACAACATTAACCCGGGTGGCCCTTACACCGTAACCGCTACTTTTATCGGTTATAAAAAGGATGAAAAAAGCGACCTTACCCTTCAATTGGGTAACGCCACTTTAAACTTTGTACTGCAGGACGAAACTACAACCCTGCAGGAAGTTAAAGTGAAAGCATCAGCTGGTCCGGCTAAAACAGGTGCAAGTACCCGTATTGGTCAAAACCAGATCCGTACTGCTCCTTCAATTAACCGCAGCTTGCAGGATTTAACAAGAAATACCCCTCAAAGTAACAATAACTCATTTCAGGGTACCAACTACCGTTACAATAACGTAACGCTTGATGGTGCTATCAACAACGATGCGATCGGTTTCAGCCCATCATTAGGCGGTCAGAACAATGCATCAGGCCAGGTAGGCAGCAGTACCCGTACAAGCCCTATTTCACTGGACGCTATCCAGGATATCCAGGTGTATGTTGCCCCTTATGATATCAAAATCGGTAACGTATTAGGTGGTAGTATCAACGCTGTAACCCGTAGCGGTACAAATAACTTCAGTGGCGCGGTTTACGGTTATGGCCGTGGCTCGTTCATGGTAGGGCCAAACAACGCAGCAGCTGCTTCCGGCGGTGATGGTTCAAAGCTTAATGATTTTCATGATTACCAGGCGGGCATCCGTTTAGGTTTCCCTATCATTAAAAATAAATTATTCTTCTTTACCAATGAGGAGATTGCCCGCAGGCAGGATCCTGTTATCAGAGGCCTTGACCACAACGGGGCGTCTAATATACTAAGTCAGGCAGATGGCGATAAATTGGTTACCGCTTTTAAATCATTTACAGGCGGCTTGGATCCGGGTACATATAACAATACCACGATTTTCTCTAACTCAAACAAATTCTTTAACCGTTTGGATTGGAATATCGATGATCACAACCAGTTAACTATCCGTAACAATACCATCAGTTCAAAAGCTACTAACTTAGAGCGTGATCAGCAAAACTTCCGCTTCAGCGGTATCGATTACACTTCTCACAATAACTCAACTTCAACTGTTGCCGAGTTAAAATCAAGGTTCAACAGTAGCCTAAGCAATAGCCTGGTATTAGGGTATTCAAATGTGCATGACTACCGCGATCCTAATTCAGATCCGTCTTTACCACAGATCGAAATCACAGGACGTACTCCTGGTACAACTATTTTCATGGGTACTGACCGTGAGGCCGCTATTTTTGACATGCACCAGAAAACAGCTGAGTTCACTGATAACTTAACCTGGACCAAAGGCAAACACACTTTTACTTTTGGTACACACAACGAGTTTTATAATATCACCTATAATTTCGTAAACTCATGGAACGGCAGGGTAGCTTATAGCAGTATTGATGATTTTATCGCCAATAACCCCAGCCGAGTACGTACCAACTTTAATTACACCAATAATACCCGCGATTATATCCTGGCCAATCCATCGGCTAAGTTTAAAGTTAATTTGTTGAGCTTATATGGACAGGATGAAATTCAGTTAACTGATAATTTCAAACTGACTGTAGCTTTACGTGCAGATTACGCCGATGTACCAAACAAACAACCATTGAGCGATAAAACAACCAACGCCCCGGTTGACCCTAACTACGGTAACACCTACACTTATACCAAACCAAGAGATATTAAGCAAAATTATCTGGGTAATATAGAGTGGAACCCACGTGTGTCATTTAACTATGACCTAAACGGCGATCAAAGCGTTGTTTTACGTGGTGGTAGTGGTTTCTTCACCGGTCGTGTTCCATTTGCATGGTTTGGTTACGCATTTTATAATAATGGCAGAACGTATGGAGCTTACGACGTAAAAGCTCCAAGCTCTGGTATTTCAGGCCAAACACTCGGTACCAACCCGGTACAAACTGCTGCAAATGGTGAATTGAATTATGTTAACAAGCAAATACCTGCTGTAAATACTTCCGCTTCAGGTGCAACGCAGGTTGATATGATCGACAATAACTTTAAAATGCCACAGGTATGGAGAAGCAGTCTGGCTGTTGATTATACTACCGATGATCAGTGGAAATTTACCGGCGAAGGTATTTATACCAAGGTTATTCATGATTTAAAATTCCAACAGGTAAACACGCTTGATCAGGTAACTTATTACGTATACGATACACAAAAACAACAGCCTATATTTAATAATACAGCCACTGCTCTTAATAAAGGTAAGATCAATACGGCATATACCAATGCTTACCTGTTATCAAATACAAGCGAAGGCTATCGTTACAGCTTAACCGCACAGATAGCTAAAAACACCCAATTTAGCCCAACCAGTGCTTTGAACGTGTCGGTTGCTTATACTTTTGGCCATTCAAAAGATGTTACCAATGGTATCCGTAATTCAATGGAATCAAACTGGCAATTAAACCAGGCTTTAAATCCTAATAACCCGGGTATAGCCAATTCAAACTTTGATATCCGTCACCGTATCGTATCAAATTTGAATTTCAAGCACGATTGGGATGCGGCTCAAAAATATACAGCAAACTTTACCTTCTTCTTTAGTGCGCAATCAGGTAATCCATATACGTATGGTTTCTATCCAAATGCCATCGACGGAACTGGTCAGCAAGTTAGCTTAGCTTATATCCCTAAACATGGCGAAACAGTAAATTTCTTCTCTGATATAGTAGGTGGTCAAACAGCAACACAACAAGCGGCAGCATTTGATGCATTTATTGACAAAAACTCTTATTTGTCATCTCGCCGCGGTAACTTTACCGAGCGTAATGCCGCGTTTACACCATGGAATAATCAATTGGATTTCCGCTTTACTCAAGACTTTAAATTTGGCGGTAAACACAAACAGATGATCACGTTTACTTATGACGTAATCAATTTGACCAACCTGTTAAATAAGAAATGGGGACAATATTATTTCTCAGCCAATACATATAACTCAACATCAAGCGTTGGTTTAACGCCAGCAAAAGGCGGAACCCCGTCATTTGAAAATGCTCCTACAACTTATCCTAAATATGTATTTAAGGATCCAGGAGTACCATACTCAGTTGATTTATTTGCTTCACGCTGGCAAATGCAATTTGGTGTGCGTTACAGCTGGTAATTGTAAAACAACATATAGTTAAGATTAAACAAAACAGAAGCGCCCCCGATGTCATCGGGGGCGCTTCTGTTTTGAAATTATATTCATTTGCGGTTATGCAATTAGTTGCAAATATTGTTTCTTTGCACCAAACTTTATCACAATATAATGCATACCATTCTTAGCGGGGATTCCCGGCTTTCTATTACCAGGGCGGCATGCCGTGGTGTATTCATGTCTTTTATTTTTTTGTTATTTAGCTGCAGCCATGCAAATGCACAACGTTTTTTTAGGGACAACTATGATGAGCCTACAAGTGGCATCGGTGTTAATATAGCCTATGATGCTCCGGTTGGTAATTTGCAATACACTTATAAACCGGCAATTAATTATGGTTTAAATTATTACAAATTTGAAGACGATTTCACCATCACCGCTGGTATTGGTTACCGAACCTACAAACCTAAGCAGGATGTTTTTTATTATGCTGTGGGAGATAATGATTATGGAACGATCTCTTATTCTGATTTCAGGAGTTACATTGGTTACATTGGCGGAGCCTATAATATTGAAGTTGCCGAAGGTTTTAAATGTTTTGGCGGCTTTAACTTTGGTTTGTACATAACAAAATTTAGCTCGCATTCGGTTGATGCTTTTCGCGACGCCACAACGGTAATAGGCGGCGAGCAAGAGATCTATATTGCTCCAAAACTGGGCCTTGCAATTGATCTTAACGACGATTTTCAATTGAATTTGCAGGGGGCTTATAACGTTTTTGCCACTACCGGGAAAAAAGCATGGAATGATAGAGTGGGCACGGTTTATTCATCATTCACAATTGGTTCGGGCATAACCTTTAAGTTTTAAGCATGAAAAAAATATATTACATCCTGGTAGTTTTTGCAATGTATACAGTTAGCAGCTGCCAAAAAGGTCCTTATCCCTACATTACTTTAGACCAGATTAAGCAGATAGACAGCGTGAGGCATCCCGCGGTGCAAAACGTTGCTTTTATATACAATAGTGAGGTTTATTTTGTGGCCGATTTTCCGGGTAAGGCGCTGCGCGTAACAAATTCGGGTGGGGTCAAAAAATTTGTAAAAAGCTCACATGATCATACCAAATTCGCATACTTAAGGAGCGGAAGCGTAATAGAAATAGTCGACCGGGCAGGTAAGGTTATAGCTACACTGATGAACTATAAAGATGTGCGAAACTTTGATTGGAGCGCAGATGATAAAACATTATACATAGTAAATGGCGAAAATATAGCTTTTTACGGCCCGGCTTTAAAAGTGCCTTCCGTAACCTATGAGGGTGGATATTATGATTTTATATCGGCAGCGATTTCTGATAAAGGTGATTTTGCCTATATATTAAAAAAGTACAATTTTTCGGCGCTTGATCAATATGAAGTTGTCATCAAACCTGCCAACGGTGGTACGATGAAGATATTTAAAGATGATAATAACGATTTCCCGATGGCATATATTAATTTCGCCGCCAACAGTAATGATATGATGCTTGGTTTCAGGGAGCTTCATTCCGGAACTGATGATCTGGATAAGGTTTATTTGTTTGATGGGCTAAATGCTTACCCTACAGTAAAAATGGGCGCTACCAGCTCACGGTATAGTACTCCTGTTTATAACAGTAAGGTGCAGTACCTGCTTTTGGGTGTCGATAATGATCAGGATAAGCATCAGATAGTAGCTACTTATCTGAAAGATGACGTACCTGATAATAATAAAGTCCTTGCGGATTACGATGGGGTACAGTATCTCGATTGGAAATAAAAAAACGAGGGAGTAGATTATTTGGGTCCCTCGTTTTTCACTGCCTAAGCAATCTGCCAAACATATATCATACTGTATGAATAGTAATGAGGCTCAAACCCTGCTACAACATTTTTAGGTTGTGAGCGGTAAATCGGGGTGGCAATTTGGTCAAATTAGATAACCTGCATTAGCATTGGAATACAAAAATGCCGCTGCAAAATCTGAAACGGCATTAATAAGTTTGATGCAAATTTGGCTATTACAGGTTTTTACCCAGCTTTTCCAATATATCCTGTGGTACCTTTTCAAGATCAAGCACCAGGAAACCGTCTAAACAATCGGCAAATTTAGGGTCGATGTTAAAGCTGATGATCTTGGCGTTAAGGGCAATGTATTGGCGAAGCAGTACCGGAACTTTCATATTACGGGTTTCCACCTCTGATATCAGGTTGTCGAGGCCTTTAAAGCTGTCTTCGCCGGCCATAAGCAGGTCGGTATCAATTTTGGCAAAATCAACCTTGAATTTTTTGCGCGGCTTAACGTACTGCGCCATTTCATGATCAAAGTGGTTGCGGTTGATGTAATCGACAATAAGCGATTTGGAAAATTTGGAAAACGAGTTGCTGATACTTACCGGGCCTATCAAATAACGGTATCGCGGATTATCGATCAGGAATTTCAGGATGCCTTTCCAAAGCAAAAACAGCGGCAGCGGTTTAGTTTGGTATTCCTTGCGGATCCATGAGCGGCCCAGTTCAAGGCTGCGGCGTAACACTGGTATAAACTGGGTTTTAAGTTTAAACAGTTCGTTTACATAAAAGCCTTTTTTGCCAACGCTATAGAAGATTTCATCTCCCAAACCAATGCGGTAAGCGCCAACAATCCGTTTGGCTTCAAAATCCCAAATGAACAGGTGATGATAGTAAATATCATATTCATCAAGGTCGATAGCTTTGTTGGTGCCTTCGCCAACTTCGCGGAAGGTGATCTCGCGCAGTCTGCCTATTTCCCGTATCACATTGGGGATAGTAGAAGTTGGAACGATGAACACCTCGTAGTTTTTCTCAGTCCAAACTTTGTAGGTTTCGCGCAATGGCTCAATTTCCTTTTCAAGAATGGCACTATCTATTTCGGGAGTAACCTCCTCGGGCTCACGTTTAATTTTAAACAGGTTCCGCGGGCTAAAAATCTTTTTTTCTTCTTCCAAACCGGTACCTAAAGCATAAGTACGTGCGCGTAAAAAGTTAAGAAGCTTAGTGGTATTGGTATACTCCGGAATCTCTGTTACGTTAATGGGCTTGCCTATACGCAGCTTAATGGTATGCCCGTGTTTATTAAACAACTCCGATGGTAGCTTAGCCGTGCGCAGGGTAGGGTGCAGCAAGCTGAGCAGGTTAAATAACAAGCCGTTGTTGCCATGAAAATAAATAGGCACTACCGGCACTTTTGCCTTGGCTATGATTTTGCCTACAACAGGGTGCCACATGCGGTCGGTTACCTGTTTTTGCTCCACCTTAAAGGTTGAAACCTCGCCGGCGGGGAAAATCCCGATGGGGGTGCCCTGGTTTAACAACTCGAGGGTGTTTTTTAAGCCGCTGATACTTGATGAATGCTCAACGTTTTCAAAAGGGTTTACAGCTACAAAGTAATCGGCCAGGTTTGGGATTTTTTTGAGGAGGAAGTTGGCCATCAGTTTTGAATCCGGGCGGGCCATGCACAGGATTTTTAATAACACCATGCCCTCAATACCTCCATAAGGGTGATTGGCTATTGCTATAAATGCGCCGTCTTTGGGGATATTACGCAGTTCCCGCTCATCAAACTCAACATCAATGCCGCAGCCTTCTAATATAGCATCAACAAAGTCGGGGCCTTGTTTGGGCTGTGCCTGGGCAAACAGGTCGTTAACCTGGTTTATTTTCATTAGCTCCATCAATAAAGCGGCCAGGCCCGGCATTTTCAGCTTATCCAGTTTGGTGGCTTTGGCAAACTCTTCGGTGGTTATAACTTTCATTGTTTATTGGCAGTATGTTTTAACAAATAAATATCCTAAATTTTTATTTAATTTAACGCCGGGAACATATATAAATGAGGCCGCAAATTAAAAACTACCTGTCTGTCACTAAAAAAGAGTGGAACGGCATGGTAGTACTGATTATTTTAATTGCAATGGTTTTGCTGGCCCCTTATGTGTTTCAGGCAAACCGCAAAGATAATACAATAAATTTTAAGGCTTTTGATAAAGCGGTAGCCAATGCCGATAAAACAGGCGATGATATAGCAGCGGATGAAGTTTTTACCGGTAATCGTAATGCCCGGCCTGCTGCACTCTTCCATTTTAACCCCAATAACTTACCTGTTGCCGGTTGGGTAAAACTTGGCCTTACTGAGCACCAGGCCCTGGTAATTAAGCATTATGAAGAAAAGGGGGGACGGTTTTTTACTAAAGGCGATGTGCAAAAAATGTATAGCATCAGCCCGGCAGCATATAAACTTCTTGAGCCATATATTAACCTGCCCGGTGGCCCTGCCTATCACACAAACAAGGTGAAACCAGGTGAAGTAGTAGAGATTAACACAGCCGATTCGGCGAGGCTTACCATGATCAGGGGAATAGGTGCCGCATTTGCCCGGCGCATTGTTCATTACAGGGAGCGGGTAGGCGGGTTTTACAATAAGGAACAATTGAGGGAAGTGTATGGCATTGATGAAGAAAAGTATAAGCAGATTGAAGCCGGTATCGAAGTTGATGGCAAACACATTATTAAAGTGAACATCAACACGGCTACCTTTAATGAGCTTAAGCGCTTCCCCTACCTGAGCTATAAACAAATGGATGCCATTGTTGCTTACCGGGATGAGCACGGTAATTACAATGCCCTGCACGACCTGAAAAATATTGCGATACTTAATGACGGAATTTTGCGTAAAATTGGGCCTTATTTAGTTTTCAAATGATAGCTCAGCAAATTAAAGCAGCCATAAGGGATATTCCTGATTTTCCGAAACCGGGAATTGTTTTTAAAGATATCACGCCCATACTGAAAGATCCCGGATTGTGCGAAAACATCATCGATGCTTTTGTTGAACAATTGCAGGGGACCCGGATTGATGCAGTGGCCGGTATCGAAAGCAGGGGCTTCCTGTTCGGGCTTACGCTGGCTACCAGATTAGGGGTGCCGTTTGTACCTGTGCGTAAGGCGGGTAAGCTGCCTTTCACCATAAAACAAAAAGCGTATAAGCTGGAGTACGGCACCGCCACCATCGAGCTGCATACCGATGCCTTTGAACCCGGTCAGCATATATTACTTCATGACGATTTGCTGGCTACCGGCGGCACAGTAACCGCGGCCAGCGAGCTTATCAAGGAAATGGGCGGTGTAGTTGCCGGTTTTTCCTTTGTAGTAGGGCTGGGTTTTTTGAATGGTAAAGAAAGGATAACGCCTATTTGTGATAAGCTGATAGTGCTGGCGGATTATTAAATTTTACCCACCTGGCGCGGCCCCAATAACCCTACAGCAGGAAACTCCTGCAATAAAATGACAATTTCCTGTTGAGCTTCGCGTTTTATCATCCTTGCAATTATAACACTAATTGATATAATTGCAAGGATGATTTAAAATTTAATTACAATTAATTAGACTTGAATTTTAAAGAGGCCGATGTTGATTGTCACAGCAATCAACATTTACAAACCAATGCCGGGATCAACTTTCAATACTTTCACTTATCCTGACGTGCATATGTAATTTCTTTTACCAAATCACCAAATCCGGCTATTTGTTCATCGTGAATATTTCTGTTTTGTTAACGGTTCGATTGGCTTAATCTGCTATCTGATAGTGTTCTATGATTACTGCTTATAGAACAAAAGACCATTTTAGATCAGCGCGGGTTGGGATGTGGGCAGGAAAAGCGAGGACTGGAATGTACAGCCCGGCCCGTTAGCTAACGGGAACGCCAACGAATTACTCTGCATGTATAAACAACTTAAACGGCAGATCTATTTAAGAAAAATTTGTAATTGTTATAGGTGATAATACATAACAATCCAAAGGCTGCCCCTGAGGCGGCCTTTGGATTGTTAAATAAATTTACCATCCCGGATTTTGCGTTAACGCGGGATTGAGGGTGATTTGTTGTGCCGGGATCGGATATAAATAATTTTTCTCCGAAAAATTGCGTGCTGTATTGTCAATGATCAGCTGGCCATTGGCATCCAACGCGTTGGTAGGGGCCGGCTTTAAAGGGTTTGGCCCAACATCGGCCTGTGTACCTTTAAATTTAATGCCCACCGGCCATTGGCTTACAAAAGCACTGATGTTTCCATAAGCAGTACCCCCGGTGTTGGTAACCAGGTCGGTGGCGGCACTATGCCAGCGCTTGATATCGTCAAACCTGAAGTTTTCATAATAAAGCTCAATAAAACGTTCCCTTCTGATCTCTGTGCGCAGATCCAATCCGTTTGCGCCTGCGAAGCCGTTGGTTAATGGCGGCATATTTTTATTAGCCCGTAAACGTACCAGGTTGAGCGATTTGTTGAGGTCGGCATCTGTTATAGCTCCGTCACGTTCATAAACTGCTTCTGCATAGTTGAGCAGTACTTCGGCATAGCGGATCACCGGGTAATCCTCAGATTCTTTCGTATCCGGGCAATTACGCTCAGTTACCCATTTTTGATTTCCGTAGCCTGAGATCTGAACAACTTTCCCGGTAGACGTTGCAATATCAGCGGCGTCATTTAGCCACGTTACACGGTAATTGGCATTACCATACCAGTAATACATGTTATTTATTTTGATGGTATACTTTAAGCGGTTGTCACGGTTCACAAATTCTGAACCGTAGGTTTCAAAGCCCTGGAACAACGGCGACTTTTCGATAGGTAACCCATCCTGGCATAAAAATGCATTAACATATTTATGCTGAGGGCCAATTTGCGTTCCCTGCCTGCTGATATTTGTTCCGATTGTTTTGCTCACATCATCATAGCGGTACGATAAAAGGTACTCATGATTAGCAGTTTTGGTAACTGAAGCAGGGTTTGATTTTGGGTTTTCGAGGATAAAAAGGTACTTCTGCGCAGAATCACCCAATATGGTACTGTTACCGCCCAGGGCATTGGATGCCGGTGTGCCAAAAAGCGCGAACAGATTACTGGTTATCACCGCGTTGGAAGCCGCAGCCGATTTGTCGAGGAGCATATTATAGCGGGCGGCATTGCCGTTTCTGAATTTTTGCCAGGTACCCTCATAAAGTGCAACCCTGCCCAAAAACGCTTGTGCAGCCGGCTTGCTCACCCGGCCAAAATCTGCAGAATTGGCTAAGATGGATGCAGGCAAATTTGGTATGGCTGCTTCCAGGTCGGCTACGATCTGATCAACTATTTGGTCACGTGTTGCCCTGCCGCCGTAAAGCTCAGGCGAATCCAGGTTCAGCGTTTTGGTGATCAGCGGAACCCCGCCATACAATTGTAGCAATTCAAAGTAGCAGTAAGCTCTGAAAAATTTAGCTTCGGCTACAAATTGGCTGATGCTGGCCTGGTCGGAGAAAGTGGCCGCCTTTTCAAGTAAGTAATTGCAGGTCCTGATCCTTGCATAATTGTTAGTCCAGTAAGCATCACTTGCCGGCACGGTATTGATACCTGCCCCATAAGTACCCCCGCCGCCAAATACATCCGCACGCCCGTCATAATGCGGGTTATCTGCGAATGAATTGTTGAAATTACGGAGATAGCCATAATATTGGTTGGCAAAGGTCTTAAAATCGTTGGCCGATTTAAAGTACGCGGCTTCCGAAAGCTGGTCCTGTGGTTTAAGGTTAAGTGACTTGTTGCAACCGGACAAGCCTATGGTAATAATGATTGACAGGATACTGAAGATCCTTCGGTATATATTTTTCATAATCATTTCAATTAAAAAGTAATGTTTGCACCTAAAGTTACATACCTGTAAAAGGGATAACGCTCATTGCCTGCAGTGGTCCTGGTAATTTCAGGGTCCCAGCCATCGTGGATTTTGCTGTATTCCCACAGGTCGCTTCCCGAAATGTAGACTCTTAAACGGCTGATGGCCTTGGTGCGCGCCAGTAATGCCTTGGGTAAAGTATAACCTATAACAAGGTTTTTCAGGCGTACATAAGCCCCATTCTCAACGGACCAACTGGAGATTTGATAGTTGTAACCGTTAATACCGTTGCTGTGAAGGTTGGGATAAAAAGCATTGGTGTTTTCGGGTGTCCAGGTGTTACCCACCCATTGGGTGGTTTGCGCCTGGCCAAGCGCGGTAAAAGGTATGCGCCAGTTGTTTGCACTGCCATTGGCCCTGAATATTGTTCTTTTTCCTACACCTTGAAAAATGCTTGTAAAATCAAAACCTTTCCATTGCAGGCCTAAGGTTAAACCAAAGGTATAGCGCGGAACGTCGCTGCCTAAGTATATGAGGTCGCCCATATCTTTTGCCGATGTACCGGTGGTTAGTTTACCATCACCGTTAACATCAACATAGTAATTATCACCCGGGCGTAAACCTGAATTTTGACCCGGCAAATTGGTAAGCGCTGAAGCGATAGGGATGCCAATAGTATTGATCACTCCCCCGGGGGCATAATAAGTGGAATTATAACTATCAACCTGCGATTGTGTCTGGAAACGGCCTCCGTATTTAAGGCCAAAATATGAGCCGAGCGGATAACCCTCAACTGTGGGGTTATAACCTGCACCCAGTGCCGGAACACCATTAAAATATACCAATTTGTTTTGGCTGTCGGTTATATTACCGGAAATGCTGTAAGTTACCTGCCCAATGTGGTCTCTCCAGGTTAGCTGTCCTTCCCATCCCCAGGTTTTCAGGTCACCATTATTTGACTGAGGAGCGCCGATACCCAAAACTGCCGGATAGGTAACACTTACCAACATGTTTTTATTTTGATTGCGGAATACCTCAAAAGTTCCGTTTAAGCGACCGTTCAGCAAACCGAAATCAATACCAATGTTCCGTTTAATCACTGTTTCCCAGGTCCTGTCAAGCGAAACCAGGTTTCCGGTGGTTGTAGTTGCGGTTGCAAGTGCTGAACCTAAAAGAGTGTTACTGTTGCCTACATTCAGCGACTGCAGGTAGTCATAAAGGCCTATGCCGCCCTGGCTACCCGATGTAGCGTAAGAAGCACGCAGCTTTAACTCGCTAAAAATATTTGTGCTTTTGATGAAGCTTTCCTCGCCTAAGCGCCAGCCGCCCATGATGCTGTAAAATGGTTTCCAGCGTTTATCTGCAATAAATTTTGAAGAACCATCATACCGGCCGGTTGCCTCAAAAAGATACTTACCTTTAAAAGCATAGGTAGCCCTTGCAAAATACGAGCCCAGGGCGTAGTGGTTGCGTTGCTCATCATTGGTTACAAAACCGGCCAGCGTACTGCTCAACCCCAAATTTAAAGAAGGTACATCATCGCTTCCCAAATTGTAGGTACGGGTGTTGAACATATCATACTCATCCCTTTCGTACGAACTGCCGATCATCAAAGACACATCATGTACCCTGTTAAAAGTATTGGCATAGGTAACACGGCCAATGAGGTTATAATATTTATCATTGATATTCGCACGGAAATAGTTTTGGCTTCCTCCCGAAGTACCACCTGCCGGCGCGGTAGTCCCGGTTAGATATTTGTCATCATACGAATAAAGGCGTACAGTTTTGGTTTGCACACGGTCATCTTGCCACCAGGCATTGTATCCTGCTGTTCCGGTAAATGTAAGGTGCTTCATGAAATTGTAGGTAAGTGTTGAGTTCAATAAAGCCCGGCTGTTATTCTCCAGGTTGTCGCCGCCATCCCTCAGCAAACCTGCCGGGCTTGCCACGCCTCCCCACTGATAAGGTTTGCCAGACTGCGTGTACATTGGCAGGCCCACCTGGAACCCATTACCAAGTGCACTGTAGCTACCTGTAGTATACATGGTTGGTTGCTGGATATTGTTTTGCTCAAGCGCAATGTTGGTTTCCAATTGTACCCTGTCGCTGAATTTGTAGCTGTTGTTCAGCCGTAAGTTATAGCGCTGATTACCATTATTGCCTATCTGAAGCTGGCTGCCATCGTTTAAATAACCCAGAGAGACGCGATAGGTATTTTTCTCATTTCCGCCCGATACAGCGAGATTATGTTGTGTTGAAGTTGCCCTGCCCCATAAATACTGCTGTAACGAAACATCAATAAAGTCGAGTTCCTTTACATCAAGAAATGCGGGTACGGGTAAGCCGTTGTAAAATGAATTTGCAGTGATGCCCCCTGTAGTATTTCCGGGGATCTGGGATGCCAATATTACATTACCCTTGTTGGCCAGCGCAAAATTGGCCATCTGATACCAGAGATCTGTCGCCGGTGCAACTCCATAATTATCATTGGTTTTAGCCTGGAGGAGGCCATTTGCCCACTGATCAATGTTTGTCATTTTAGGCTGAAGACCTAAAAATTTCTCAGATACAGAAGGATCGTACTGGATCAGCATTTTACCTGCTTTGCCTTTTTTGGTTGTGATCAGTACAACACCATAGGCAGCACGTGCACCATATATTGAAGCCGAGCCATCTTTCAAAACCGAAATATTGTCGATATCATTGGG